>CAYJRR010000065.1:0-26273 GCA_964372275.1 uncultured bacterium | reverse complement strand
ACGCCACGTCGTATGCCTGGAACCCCATCTTTTCGCCCTCCACGAAGGTTGTCTGTCCGCCTCGTTCCTTTCTTCGCCCCCCGACGAGAAAGGAACGAGGCGGACAGACCCGTGGAGCGACGACGCAACTCAATGACCTCCGAAGCGAGAGGAGGCGCGGAAGCGAGGAGCGTGACGCCGGCAGTTTTGGCGGCGCGCTCCTCGCCGGGCCGACGGCGAGCACCCGAGCCGGGGTCCGTAGCCGACCCGTATCGGTAGCCGTATCCGGTCCGAAACCGATCCGATTACCGATGACGGTCTCGGAGTCCGAGCACCGCCTTCGGATTCGGATCGGCCACGGCGTCGGACTCGGATCGGATACGGCTACGGCTACGGCTACGGATTCGGCCACGGAGCGTGTCACCCCGCCGCGCGGTCTTTCTCCTCCTCCAACCCCTCCACCGCCCAAAAATAAACCGGCTCCGTCTTCCCTTTCACCAGCCGCCCCTCCAGCGCCGTCGCCCGCAGGCGCCCCTTCAATTCCTCGTAGACCGGCTTCGTCACCAGGATCTGTTGCGCCAGTGAGTTCGCTTCGCCACGCTGAGCGGTGTTCACCACGTCGCCGATGACGGTGTACTCGAGGCGATCGGAGCTGCCGATCGATCCGGCGACCACGTCGCCGGCGTTGATGCCGATGCCGACGCCGATGCGTGGGTGGCCCTTGGACTCGAACTCGGCGTTGAGTTTTGCCATCTCCTCGCGCATCCCGAGCGCGGCGGTGACGGCGCAGAGGGCGGCGTCGGGGCGCGGCGTCGGCACGCCCCACACCGCCATGATCGCGTCGCCGATGAACTTGTCGATCACCCCGCCGTGGCGGACGATCACCCCCACCATCCGCTGGAAGTATTCGTTGAGGAACGCCACCACCTGCTCCGGGGCCATCTTCTCGGACATGGTGGTGAAGCCGCGGATGTCGGAGAAGAGCACCACTGCGCGCATCCGGCGCCCTTCGACCCGCAGCCCTTCGTCGCTGCCGGAGAGGATCTTCTCCGCCACCTGCTTGTCGACGTAGCGGCGGAACGTCCTCTCCACGAACTCCCGCCGGGCGAGTCCACCTGCCATGCGGTTCACCGCGTGGCCGAGATCGCCGATCTCGTCCTTCGACCGCACCTCCACCCGCGCCTGGAAATCGCCGCGCTCGATCTGCGCGACGCGCTCCATCATCTCCTTCACCGGCCGGGTGAGGGCGTCGGCGAGGATGCGGGAGAGGTGCAGCGCCAGGAAGAGGCACACCCCCCACATCACCAGGAACTCCGACAGATCGCCGACCGCCCGCCGCGAGGGGAGCTCGGCCCGCATCAGCGGTGCGCCGATGTCGTCCCACTTGGAGACGACGAACATCACCAGGAACGGGATCGTCGCGGCGATCCCGATCCAGCGCAGCGACCGGCGCAGCGAGGCGCTGTACTGCAGGAAGGTGACCAGCAACGAGCCGACCGTCCCGAAGAAGAGGAGCGCGGAGAAGAGCATCACCCCGTATCGCAGGTCGGGATCGGCGATCGTCGGGACGATCGCGCCCATCACGAAGACGGCCCCCAGTGCGAACAGGATGCGCCAGCCGGGCGGGACGAAGTCCATCGCCCGCGCGAACCGCTCGGTGAAGAGCGAGGTGACCAGCGAGCGCGCGGCGGCGCCGACCGGCCGGAGACGCTCGAACAGTGGGGGCACCACCAGGGCGGCGCCGGCGCAAAAGAGCATCACCACCAGGATCCCGAACGGCAGCGCCTTGGCGGTCACCAGGAAGTCGATCGCCATCACCAACGGCAGAACCGCCCCCATCGCGGGGAGCCAGCGGTGGAACGTTCCGAGGTCCAGCGCCCCTTGCAGCGCCTCCACCCGTTGACGGCTCCGCTGAAGCGCGAGGAAACCGGTCACCCAGGTCGACGAAAGGAGGATCGCCATGGCGATCCACGGATGGGCGAGCGCCGCGATGTAGGCCCGCAGGTAGGGTTTGCTCTCGCGGCTCCGCGGCGACGCGAGGTATCCGCGGTAGAGCGCCCTCGCCGCCGCCCGTTCGCCGTCGCGGAACCGCCGCGACGCGAGCAGCAAGAGCGGCCGCGGATCGTCGGGATCGGCCGCGATCGCGTCCTCCAACGCGTGGATCTGGTTCTCCGGTTCGCCGAGCTTCTCGTAGAGCGCCTGCAGCATCAGGTAGTCCGTGACGCTCTTGTTCCCTTTGGTCTGGACCTCGCGGAGGATCGGGACCAAGTCCTTCACCTGGGCCATGTCGAGCAGCTCGGGAACGAGGGAGAGAATGCGGGAGTTCTCGAAGACCGCCTTGGCCGTGTCGGTGTAGTCGTGCGACGAGACGTTGAGGGATCGCGTGCATTCCTCGACCGCGTGCAGCGCCGGGATGTCGTCGGGGCTGGCGGCGAGGATCTCGCGGGCGTGGAGGATCGCGCCGGCGCAGTTCCCGTTCCGGCGGGTGACCTCCAGGTGGCGCACCAGCGTTTCGGCGTCCTCTCCGTGGACCGCGGCCGCCTCCTGTGCGGAGATCGGCCGCCCGAAGAGCGCCTTCAGGTCCTCGGCGGTGTGTTCGTGCGCGGGAGGCTCGTAGTCGGGGTCCGTCGCTTCGGTCGCCGGTTCGCCCGCGGAGGCTGTGACGAGCAACAGGGCGGCAACGGGCAGGATCGGCAACAAGCTGCAGGCGATCCTAGCATCCGCGGCGCCGGCCCGTGCTATATCGACCGGTCCCGATGGTTCGCATCTGCGCCTCCGGCGAGATCCCGGAAGGGGAGTACCGCATCGCCGACGTCGGCCGGTGGTCGATCCTGCTCGCCCGGATCGCGGGGACGGTGCGCGCGGTCGAGAACATCTGCGGCCACCAGTCTCGCCGCATGGACGGAGGCGCGTTGCGGAACGGTCGCGCCGGCGAACCGTGTATCGAGTGCCCGCACCATGCCATGTGGTTCGACCTGCGCGACGGCCACATCGTCGACGACGCGGGGCACCACGGGATGTCGCCGCTGAGGGCTCTCCGCGTCCGCGAGGAGGACGGGACGATCTGGGTGGAGTTTCCGGAGTAACGCGTATACTCGGGACAGCCTCGATGATCGGATCGGTACGCTCGTGGCGACGGGCCTTCTTGTTCCTGGCGGCGAGCCTGGCGGCCGGGTGCGCCACCATCGGCTACCCGTTGAGGCCCGACACGATCCGAAACGCGCGCCAGCAACCGCTTCGGCTGGGCGTGGCGCTCCTGGAGGACAGTCGGCCGATCGAGGAGGTCGACTGGTTCGAGCGGGCCCGGCTGATCGGCGAGGACGACGCCAAGTACTACACCGACTTCAACGGCTTCGACGTCGCCGACAAGGTGAGCGACGTACTGGTCAAGCACCTGGTCTTTGCCGGCGCCTTCCGCGAGGTCGATCGGGTGGAGCTGGCGACCAACCAGAGTCCCGAGTTCCTGAAAAGCGACATCAAGAAGCTCTCCGCCGATTTCGACGCGGTGCTGTTGGGGAAGATCACCCACTTCTGGGCCTTCGACGGCTACAACGCCGAAGGGGACCGGCGCATCGTCGAGGCGCAGGCCCATCTGGCCGAGATCAAGATCGTTCGCACCCGCGACTTCTCCGTCGCCTGGGCCGGGCAGGCGATCACCAACGTCCGCGAGGTGGAGTCGACGCGGAAGGGGAACCAGTACCGCATCGCCAACGAGACGCTGCGCGAGTCGATCAACAAGTTCGTCGCCGACCTGAACAAGACGCGGCTTTCGGTCCGCTGACGCGCACGCGGCTCGAAGCGACTCTTCAAGCCGGCTTGGTGCCGGCGACGAGGCGCAGGAGGGTCGGGCCGTTGATCAGCTCCAGCTTCTGCGCGTCCAGCATCTGCGCCGCGGGCGCGGCGAAAGCGCCGTTGGTGACCAGGAACCCCTTGAGGGCCCCCTCCTCCTTCACCACGTCCTTGAGCGCCATCACCGCCTCCGGACCGACGTAGTCGTCGAGCCGGCGCAGGATCCCGTGGACGACGTAGAGGCCGCCGATGATCGGCTTCGGATCGCGCGCGCGGATCTCGATCTCGTTTTCGTCGGTCCGGTCGACCACGTCGATCGTAAGCCCCACGTGATCGACGACCAGCCGCCGCAGCATCGACTCGAACTCCAGGATCGACAGGCTGCCGAGCTGCTGTGCGTGCGCTTCATCGATCTCCGGGTGGCCGGCGCCCCGCATCGGCAGGTAGGCCGGGGGCTTGCGGATGGCGGAGATGAGCAGGAACCCTAGGATCGTCGCGACGACGACGATGGCGACCACTTCCACGGCCGGAAGCTCTAACACCCCGAGGTATGATCGGCGAACGACTTTTCGCTCGTCGGGGGTCCATTTTCAGTGGCGCGCGGCCGTTCGATCACTCTCCTTCTGGTCCTGGTCGGCCTTTTCGCGGCCGGCGCCTGCTCCGACCGGGCGAACCTGCCGTGGGGAGGGGGCGACGACAGCGCTTCGGACGACGACGATGGTGATGACGACGACGTCATCGCCACGCCGACACCGTGGGACTTCGGCGATGCGCACGACGGCGATCGCACGATCACCAGCGCGTCGGCGACGCTCAACACCTGCCACGCGATTACCACGGCCTCCGGGACCCAACTGACCGCCCCAACGGCGACGGGGTTCATCGCCGGCCGCCGGCTCCTCGTCTGGCAGGTCCATGACGACCTTTCGTTCACGTCGGGCGCCGGCGCCGACGTCACCTCCATCGGGCGAAGCGGCCTGTTCGAGCTGCCACGGATCACGGCCGTGGACACGGGGGTGAGCCCGGTCGTCGTCACGCTCGACCGGAGTCTGGCGAACGCCTACGACTCGAACGGTGGCGCGCGCGCACAGGCCTGCACCGTTCCCGAATTCCGGGATCTCACGATCTCCGGTCCGACCGGGCAGGTCGAAGCGAATCAGTGGACCGGGAGCCGAAACGGGGTCGTCGCGGTGCTGGTCGACGGAACGCTCACCGTGGGCGGGGCCGGCTTGAACGCTGTGGGCTTCGGACTCCGCGGCGGAAAGCGGGCCCCTGCCTACACGGGGAGCGACCAGACAGCGCTCGACTTCGCGGTCACCGACGGCCGCGGCGGCGGGAAGGGGGAGGGGTTCGACGTCGACTCGTACCTGCTCGCCGGTCGCGGCGGGATGGGGAATGCGGGTGGCGGAGGGAATGCCCAGCTCGGCGGCGGAGGCGGAGGAGGGGCCGCCGGCCGGGCGGGAGCCGGCGGGTACGCGGCAAACGGGTCCAACGGGAGTACGCGTGGACACGGGGGCGCGCCGATCGTGGCGGACGCGGCCTCGCTCCGCTTGCTGTTCGGGGCGGGAGGCGGTGCCGGGCAGAGCTCCACCGGCGCTGGCGGCGTCTACGGCTCGAACGGTGGCGGCATCGTCGTGGTGATCGCGCGCACCCTCGCCGGCGGCGGAACGATCAGCGCCCGCGGCTCGGATGGTGCGGACACCCTGTCGAACGGTGGAGGGGGCGGCGGCGGCGGCGGCGGGACGGTCCTTCTGATCACCGGCGATCCGTCGTCGTTCACGGGAGTGGTGGTGGTTCGGGGCGGAATCGGGGGAGACTCGTCGAACCTCGTGGAGATGGGACCGGGGGGGGGCGGCGGCGGCGGCTGGTTCCTCTCGACCGATACGGCCGGTTCGTTCACCGTCAATGGGAACGGCGGCGCCGCGGGGGTCAACGACCTAGGCGCCACGCGTGGCGCGGACGCGGGTGGACCGGGAATCGTGCGCAAGCTCGAAATCGAGCTTCTCCGATGAAGGCGGTGCTGCAGCGGGTGGCGCGCGCGAGCGTGTCGATCGGCGGCGAGCCGGTCGGGGCGGTCGGTCGCGGACTGTTCGTGCTGTTGGGGATCGCGGACGGCGATACGGAGAGGGATGCGGACCTCCTCGCGGGACGGATCCCGGTGCTGCGCGTCTTTCCGAACGAGGCGGGGAGGTTCGACCGGTCGCTGGTCGACGTCGGCGGAGGCGTTCTGGTCGTCAGTCAGTTCACCCTCTTCGCCGACACCTCCCGTGGGCGGCGCCCGTCGTTCACCGGGGCCGCACAGCCGGCGGTCGCCGTGCCGCTCTACGAGCGTTTCGTGGAGCGACTGCGCACGCATGGCGTCGGAGTCGCCACCGGCCGCTTCGGCGCCGACATGTCGATCGACCTCACCGCCGACGGGCCGGTGACGCTTCTCCTCGACTCGTCGGATCTGCGATCGACGTCCTGAGCTATCCTCCGCGGCTCGCATGTTCCAGCTCTCCGATCTCGCCAAGTCGTTCGGCGGGCGCACCCTGTTCCAGGGCGCGACCTGGCGGATCCGCCCGGGCGAGCGCTGGGGCCTGGTCGGTCCGAACGGGATCGGAAAGACGACGCTGTTGCGCATCGTCGCGGGAATGGAGTCGGCGGATCGCGGCTCGGTGACGCGGCCGAGGGCCTCGACGCTCGGCTATCTGGCGCAGGAGGTCCAGCGCGGCGGCGGGACGACGGTGCTCGCGGAGACGTGCGCCGCGTTGCCCGAGGCCGGGGCGCTCGAGCGGCGGATGCGGGCGCTCGAGGCGGAGATGGCGAGCGCTCCGCCGGCCAAAGCCGAGGAGCTGGCGGCGCTCCACGGCGAGCTCCAGGACCGGTTCCACCAGCTCGACGGCTTCTCGGTCGAGACCAAGGCGAAGGAGATCCTGGCGGGCTTGGGCTTCAAGCCGGCCGACTTCGACCGGCCGCTCGCGGAGCTGTCCGGCGGATGGACGATGCGCGTGTCGCTCGCGGGCTTGCTTCTGGCGCGCCCCGACCTCCTCCTGCTCGACGAGCCGACCAACCACCTCGACCTCGAGAGCGTGGTGTGGTTGGAGGAGTTCCTCGCCGACTACGCCGGGGCGTGGGTCGTCGTCTCCCACGACCGCTACTTCCTGAACCGGATGGTCGACGGGATCGCGGAGCTACGGGCCGACGGGATCGCGCTCTACGCCGGCAGCTACGACGACTACCTCGAGGAGCGGGAGGCCCGCGAGGCAAGGGTGATCGCGGCGGCGGAGGAGCAGCGGAAGAAGATCGCCGACATGGAGCGCTTCGTGGAGCGCTTCCGCTACAAGGCGACCAAGGCGCGCGCCGCGCAGAGCCGGCTCAAGGCGCTGGCGAAGATCGAGCGGATCGAGGTTCCGAAGAAGCGGAAGCGCGCCCTCCGGATCCGGCTTCCCGAGCCCCCGCGCTCCGGCGACGTGGCGCTCGCTCTCGATCGGGTGCGGAAGTGCTACGGCTCGAACGTCGTCTACGACGGCCTCGCCTTCGAACTGCGGCGCGGCGAGAAGGTGGCGTTGGTCGGGCCCAACGGCGCCGGGAAGTCGACCCTGCTCAAGATTCTGGCGGGCTCGACCGAGATCCAGGGCGGCGCGCGCCGGCTCGGCCACAACGTGGGGAGCTACTACTACGCGCAGCACCAGTCGGAGGCGCTCGTGCCGACGCGCACCGTTCTGGAGGAGATGCGCGAGACGATGCCGCTCGAACCGGAGTCGGCGGTGCGCGGGATCCTCGGGGCGTTCCTCTTCAGCGGCGACGACGTCGACAAGAAGATCTCGGTGCTGTCGGGGGGCGAGAAGGCGCGGGTCGCGCTCGCCAAGATGCTGGCGCGGCCGTCGAACCTCCTGCTCCTCGACGAGCCGACCAACCATCTCGACCTCCAGAGCCGGGAGGTTCTCGAATCGGCGCTGGCCGACTTCCCCGGAACGATCGCCTTCATCTCCCACGACCGCTACTTCATCAACGCCATCTGCACCAAGGTTGTCGAGGTCCGGCCGGGCGACGGTCGCAGCGTGCTCGTCCCCTACGTCGGCGACTACGACTACTGGCAGTGGAAGCGCGCGCGCGAGGAGGCCGAGGCGAGCGAGGCTCGTACGTCGACCAACACCTCCGCCGCCACGGAGCGATCCGAAAAGGATCGCCCCGCGAGCGGCGCCGAGGAGTACGAGCGCCGGAAGGAGGCCCGCCGCGAGGAGGAGCGTCGCAGGAAACAGCTCGCCGAGCTCTAGCGCGACATCGGGCGGACCGAAGCGCGGATGAAGGAGATCGACGGTCTGTTGGCCGACGCCGCGGTGTACGCCGACGCGCCGCGATGCAAACAGCTCCTCGACGAGCGCGCCGATCTGGAGGAGCGCCTAGGCCCGCTGCTCGCCCGGTGGGAGAGCGCGGCGGCGGAGTAGATCGCGGTAGAGCGGCGAGACGGCCGCGAACGGGACGACGTAGTAGGCGAACCGGTAGACGACCGCGGCGGTGGCGGCGACGTGGAGTTCGACCCCCATCCGCACGAAGACCGCGGTCATCGTCCCTTCGAGCACGCCGAGACCGCCGGGAACGAGCGACAGCGACCCGGCGGCGAGACCGACGGTGAACCCGGTCAGGAGCTGCATCGGAGAGAGCGGCGCCCCGACCGCCGCGAACGCCGCGCCGAGGCAGGCGATGCGGCAGGCGATGTCGACCGACGTCCACGCGAACGGGACGAGCAGGCGGGTCGGCCGGGCGGCGAACCGCTCGAAGACGTCGAACAGGTCCTCGCGGAATCGATGGGCCCCCGCTTCGAAGTCGGCGGAGGGGACGACGTTCCGCACCCGCCGGGCCAGCGCGTCGGCCCGCCGCGCGAAGGCGGCGCGGACCGGTCCCCGTCGCGCGTCGGCGCGGATCCACGCGAGCGCCAGGACGGCCGCCCCTTCCGCCGCCAACCCGACCGCGAGCAGGAGCGTGGCGTCGGCCATCGGCGGGCGCGCCGTGGCCGCGAGGAAGACGACGCCGGCCAGCGCGAGTTGTGCCACGACGACGTCGCCGGCGAGGCTGGTGAGCGCGGAGAACCCCGCGGTGATCCCGGGCCGCACCCCGCATCGCGCGAATCCGAGGATGCGCAACGCCATCCCCCCGATGCCGCCGGTCGAGAAGAGGTTGTTCACCGCCTGCGAGACGAACGAGACGACCAGGCTGGGGCCGAACGGGAGGGGCGCGTCCGCCCGGTCCGCGATCGAGCGCATCGACGCGGTGTAGGCCAGGTAGGCCCCGCCGGTCGACGCCAGCGCGAGGAGCAGGTACCCCGGCCGGAGTCCGGACGCGACCTGCGCGAACTGGGAGGCGTCGCGAACCGCGAAGACGATCCCGCCCCCGACCAGCAACAGCAGCAGCAGACCCGGCGCGTAGCGCAGGAGAGGGCGGTCCATCGACCCCTACTTCACCGGCGGGTGGAATCGCAGCGAAACGCCGACCGCCGGATAGTAGGCGGTGCCGATCAGCGACGCGCCGATCGATCGTTCGCCGTCGTAGCTGCGCACGCGGGCCGGGTATTCGTAATGGAGCACCGACAGCTCGGCCATGGCGAAGACGTACTTGTATCCGGCGCCGACGCCAGCGAAGCCGCCGGCCATCCAGAGACGGTCGCCGAGCCGCGTGTGGCGGTCGGTCGCGGTGTAGAGCTCGATCAGACTCACGTCGATCGGCGAATAGACCAGCTTCCCGCCGCCGTAGACGAACAGGACGTCCGAGAGCTCGCGCCCGACGACCACCGGAAACTGGAAGTCGGTGCGGCTGAAGTCGTCGATCCGGAGCGTGTCCTTGAGATAGCCGGGCAGCGGGATCTCGGTCACCGCCCGCTGGACCGACGCGCCGACCGAAAGGTCGAGAGGGCCGTCCTCGCCGGCTTTCAGCAGCTGCAGGCGCGTGTCGGCACGCAGGCCGGTGGAGGTGTAGGCCAGGCCGGCGTCCCATCGCGGCCGCAGCCCCGCGCGCACGCCGACCTCCCAGAGGGGCGCCGGCAGGAGCAGCACCGAGGAGGCCGCCGCGCGGAACAGGTGGCGGATCTCCGCATCGCTGGGCTCTGCGCCGGCCTCGGCATCCTCCTCGATCCGTCGCGCGGCGTCCTTCCCGACGTCGATCACGCTGCCGATCGTCGTCGACGCGATCGGTGCGCCGATCGCGGTGTAGGCGTGCACCTTTCCAGGCGGCGTCGCCCGCGCGCTCTGCAGATGCGTGAGCGACGTGGTGCAGCCTCCCCCCGTCGCGAGGAGCAAGGCGGCCACGACGCCGCGGAGCGCAACGGGGGATCGGTGGGCGGGCGCCGGCGGGTTCAAGGCCCCGCTACTCTAGCCCGCCTTGACCTTCCGGTGGACGGCACGTAGGTTGGGCGGCCCTTTTCGAGGACACGCACCATGCATGCTCGATTCGCGGCTCTTTTCATCATGATGGTGGCCGGATCGGCGCGGGCGGAGGACGCGGCGGCGTCCTTCGACGCGGCGATCGCCGACCAGCAGGCGGGCCGGTGCGAGGCCGCGATCCCGGCGCTCGAGAGTCTGGTGAAGGCCGAAATCCGGGAGTCGGAGGCGGGTCTGGCGCTGCGGGACTGCCTCTACCGGGTCCACGGTCTCGAGGGGGCGGTGGCCGAGCTCGAACGGAAGGTCGCGGCCGACCCCGGCGATGCGGTCGCGAAGTCCAATCTCGGCGTCTTCTACATGGTCCAGCAGCGCCGCGACGACGCGCAGAGGGCGCTGCTCGCCGCGCTGACGGCGCGGCCGACCGACGCCGACGCGCGGCTGAACCTCGCCTGGTGGTACGCGCAGGTGGGCCAATCGCGGGCGGCGGTCGCCGAGCTCACGAGCGTGCTGAAGGAGGAGCCGGAGAACCGCCGCGCGCTCACCGAGCTGTGCGCGCTCGTCTCCCAGCGCGAGAACGATCCGAAGCGGGCCGAGCCGTACTGCGCGCGCGCCGCCGCCGGGCAGGAGACGAACGAGATCGCCGGCGTGAGCCTGGGCCTGGTGCGGATGCAGGCGGGGGACCTCGACGGCGCGGAACGGGCGTTCCTGCGGGTCGTGGAGGCGAACCCCGACGCGCTCCGCGCGCGGACCTTCTACGGCGTGGCGCGCCTGCAGCGCGGGGACCTGGCCGCCGCGGAGGCGGCGTTCCAGGCGGTGCTGGCCAAGTCGCCGGAGGAGACCGACGCCCGTGTCGGCCTGGCCCGCACCTTCCAGGCGAAGAAGGAGTTCGGGAAGGCGATCGAACAGTACCGCCTCGCCCGCCGCCAGGACGGCGGGGGCCTTCTCGTCGGAGCGCTGGCCAAGGCCTACCTGCAGAAGTACTTCGCCGGCATCGTGCTCCTGCTGCTGTTGGCGATGGGGGCGCTCCTCTACAAATACCTGAACGTCCGCGTCCCTCCCGCGCCCGACCGCCCGGCCGCCGCCGCCGGTTGAGGGCCCTCCCGGCTTGCGCGCGCGGGATCGTCCCGCTACTTTCCGCCTTTCGAGGAGTCACCGATGTCCGGACATTCACGTTGGGCCAACATCAAGCGCACCAAAGGGGCGGCCGACGCCCGGCGCGGGCGCCTCTTCACCAAGCTGGTGAAGGAGATCACCGTCGCGGCGCGCATGGGGGGCGGCAATCCCGGAGGGAACCCCCGGCTCCGGCTCGCCATCGAGAAGGCGAAGGCCGAGGCGATGCCGAAGGACACCATCGAGCGCGCGATCAAGAAGGGGACCGGCGAGCTCGAAGGGGAGCAGATCTCCGAGGTGGTCTACGAAGGGTACGGTCCCCACGGCGTGGCGCTCCTGATCGAGTCGACGACCGACAACAAGAACCGCACCGTCTCCGAGATCCGGAACATCCTCGACAAGGCGAACGGCTCGCTCGCCGGCTCGAACGCCGTGTCGTGGAAGTTCGCACGCAAGGGGCGGATCGCGGTCGCCAAGAAGGCGACCAGCGAGGACGCGCTGACGGAGCTGGTGATCGAGGCCGGCGGCGAGGACGTGCAGGACGGGGGGGACGTCTTCCACGTGATGACCTCCCCCGAGGACCTGCACGCGGTCCGCGAGGCGCTGGAGAAGAAGGTCGCCGTCGCCGAGGCGGAGCTGACCTACATTCCGGGCAACACGGTGAAGTTGGCGGGCAAGGAGGCGGAGTCGGTGCTCAAGCTGGTCGACAGCCTCGAAGAGCACGACGACGTGCAGAAGGTCCACGCCGACTTCGAGATCTCCGACGAGGAGATGGCGCGCATCGCCAACGCCTGATGCCGGCGCGGCGCGTCGTCGGGATCGACCCGGGTTCGCTGCACCTGGGCTTCGGCGTCGTCGAAGTCGCCGGCAATCGCCTGACCGTCGTCGAGGCCGGGCACCTCTCGCCGAAGGGGGATCTCGGCCGCCGCCTGGCCGCGATCCAGGACGACCTGGCGCGCGTGTTCGAGCGCGCCCGCCCGACGGAGGCCGCGGTCGAAGCCCTCTTCTTCGCCAAGAACGTGAAGAGCGCGCTGGCGCTCGGCCAATCGCGCGGGGTGGTGTTGGCGTCGGTCGCGCGCGCGGGGCTGGCGCTGCACGAATACGCCGCGACCGAGGTGAAACGCGCCGTCGTCGGCACCGGCCGTGCCGAGAAGGAGCAGGTGGCGCACATGGTCCGCCTGCTCCTCAACTACCGACAGGCCTCGCGGTTCGACGTCACCGACGCCCTCGCGCTCGCCATCTGTCACGCCCACACCCGCCGCCCGTGACGGCGGCGGGTCGACCGCCGCCGAATTGGCTACCGGCCGCCACCGGCTTTCGGTAGACTTTCGGTAGTTTGATCGCCCGTCTCCAAGGGACCGTGAGTCGGCTCGACCTCGATCGGGTGCTGATCGACGTCGGCGGAGTCGGGTACGAACTGACCGCCTCGGCCGTGACGCGCGCGGCGCTCCCGTCGGATGGGGAGCGCGCATCGCTCGAGGTCTACACCCACGTGCGCGAGGACGCGATCCAGCTGTTCGGATTCGCGATCCGCGATGAGAAGGCGATGTTCCTGCGCCTGCTCCAGGTGTCGGGGATCGGTCCGAAGGTGGCGATGGCGATCCTCTCCGGTCTCGACGTGCGCGAGCTGGCGAAGGCGATCGCCACCGCCGACGTGAATCGCCTCACGGCGATCCCCCACGTGGGGAAGAAGACGGCGGAGCGGATCGTCGTCGAGTTGAAGGAAAAGATCGGGAACGTCGTCGGACTGCCGCTCCCGATCGCGACCCCCGCCTACGTTCCGCCGTCGGGTCCCCACGAGGAGGCCGTTGCCGCCCTGCTCACGCTCGGCTACAAGCGCGCGGAGGCCGACCAGGCGCTGTCGGCGATCCCTCCGGACCTTGCCGACACCGCCGAGATCGTGAAGCGCGCGCTGAAGGGCCTGTCGGGTCGAGTCGTCCGCGGATGAGGGGCAGGGGGCGGGAAGGCCGATGCAAGGACGTCGAGAGAAAAGCGACCGGCGTGAGATGAGCGCGGCGCCGGGTCCCGACGAGCTCGCGGCGGAGCCCGGACTCCGCCCGCGCACCCTCGCCGACTACGTTGGACAGGGGAAAGTGAAGGAGAACCTCGCCGTCTTCATCGAGGCGGCGAAGCGCCGGGGCGAAGCGCTCGACCACCTCCTCTTCTACGGACCTCCAGGACTCGGCAAGACGTCGCTGGCGCACGTCATCGCCCACGAGCTGGGGAGCCAGATCCGCGTCACCTCCGGACCGGTGATCGAGCGCGCCGGCGATCTCGCCGGGATCCTCACCGGTCTCGAGCCGCGCGACGTCCTGTTCGTCGACGAGATCCACCGCATGAACCGCGTGGTGGAAGAGATCCTCTATCCGGCGATGGAGGATCGGAAGCTCGATATCCTGATCGGGCAGGGACCGGCGGCGCGCACGGTGAAGATCGACCTGCCGCCGTTCACGCTGATCGGCGCCACCACCCGCTTTGGCCTCCTGTCGAGCCCGCTGCGCAACCGCTTCGGCGTGGTGAGCCGCCTCGAATACTACGGCGCCGCCGAGTTGGTGACGATCGTGACGCGCGCGGCTGAGGTCTTGCGCGTGCGGATTACGGCCGACGGGGCGGCGGAGATCGCTCGACGCAGCCGGGGAACGCCGCGCATCGCCAATCGTCTGCTCGCGCGAGCGCGGGACTTCGCGCAGGTGAAGGGGAGCGGCGTCGTCGACCGGGAGATGGCGCGGCTTGCGCTGGCGCGTCTGGAGGTCGACGAGCTCGGCTTCGACAAGATGGATCGCCGCATCCTCTCCGTGCTGATCGAGCGCTTCGGCGGCGGACCGGTCGGGGTGGAGACGATCGCCGCCAGTCTCTCCGAGGATCGCGACACGATCGAGGAGGTCTACGAGCCGTTCCTGCTGCAGGAGGGATTTCTGCAGCGCACGCCGCGCGGTCGCGTCGTCACCCGGCGCGCCTACGAACACCTCGGCCTGAAGCCGCCTCCGCGAGAGAACGAAAACCTTTTCGAATGACCGAAGCGCCCAGCTCGCGGGCGGCGGCGACGAACGGCATCGGGTCGCGCCAGGAGAAGTGTGCTAAATGGAGTGGCGCGCCGTAGCTGAACAGCCATCCTCCGACGGTGAGCCGGCCGGTGGCGCGCAATCGGAACGCCGAGCGCGGATCGGTCAGCTCGTTCACCCATCGGACCGGTCGCCGGGGACGCCGGGGCAATCCGCACGGTAGGCCGGCCAGGTCGCAGTAGGCGATCCAGGCAAGGTTCACGCCGTTCGCGGTCGCGAGCTCCGATTGCAGGTTCGGCCGTCCGACCGTCGGCTCCAGGATCTTGAACGACCCGCAGGCCGGGTCGTATTTGAACTCGACGGAGCCCAGGCCCCGGTAGTCGAGCGAATCGAACAGCCGACGGGTCGTCCGTTCGACCTCCGGGCAGTCGACCGGCTCGGCGATCGAAGTGTTCCCCGCGCCGCACGGCCATTGACGGAGCTTCCGGCCGGTGAAAGTCGCGATGCACCGCGAACGGGCGTCGAAATAGACGAGGCAGAAGAAGATCGCCGCGTCGCTTCCGTCGATCCACTCTTGCACCACGAAGTCGCCGTGCGCGTGGCGATAGGCGTCGAATCGCGCTCGCAGGTGGTCGGGGTGTGAGAGCACGAACGCCTTCGGATATCTCCGGCTCTCCCAGGCGGGCGGACGCCACGACGGCTTCAGTACGCACGGGAAGGGGATCCTGGGAAGCGCGCGGTCGAGGTCTTCCCGGCTCCGGAGGACGAACGTCTTCGGGATCGGGAACCCGTGGCGTTCGGCGTGCTCGGCGAAGCGCGTCTTGTCCGCGAGCAGCTCGACGACGTCGGTCGACGGGAGGAGGTAACGGTAGCGCGGTCCCAGGCGCGCGGGCGCCGCCGCGACCCGCAACACCGACGCGTCGTCGCTCAGGAACAGCACCGGCCTCTCGTTCACGGAGCCTCCGAGCCCCTCCAGCCCGTCGACGAGGCCGGGACCGTCGATCCCGTGACAGGTCCACCGCTGGCAGAGGCGCGTCGCCGCCGCGGGGTGCGCGAATCCGCCGTCGACGGCGACGATCGGAACGCGCGCGCCGAGGTCCCGCCGAGACAACGAACGCACGAGCCCCAGCCCGGTGAGACCGAGACGCACGACCACCGCCGTCGGCGGGCGATCGTCGGCGGCGCGCCGGGGTCTCGGCGCGGGCCGGGCGTCCGCCGCCGCTTTGACCAGGTAGGCGGAGCCGAAAGGACCGAGCGGCGTCCGCGCCAGGCGTTCGAGCGCGAGACCGACGTCGATCGACCGTCGGGGAGCCAGCCGGCGCACCAGGGGAGGGGCGACGGCGAAGTGGAAGTAGGCGGCGTCTTCGACCTCGAGACCGTGGCGCGCGAGCGTCCGGCGGAATCTCCACGGGTGGTGGAAGCGCACCGTGGGCCACGTGCGGGCCGCTCGCGGCGGCAGCGCGCGCCGGAACTGCCGATGCGCCGCGTCGACGACCGAGCCGATCCCGGCGATCCGGCGAAGCGCGTCGCGCGCGAGAACCAGCGGGCGGGAAAGGTTGCGCGCGTTCCTCACCGAAACGACGAGCCGTCCCCCCGGGGCGAGGACCCGCCGGATCTCCGCGAGCGCGGCGTCGTCCTCGGCCAGGTACTCGATCACGCCACCGGCGGTGACGAGGTCGAATCGCCCGTCGCCGAACGGGAGCGACTCGACGTCGGCGACGAACAGCTCGGGTGGAGCCAATCCGTTCCGCCGGAACAACTCGCGCGTCGCGTCGATCATCGTCGGCGACAGGTCGATCCCCACCGTCTCGAACCCGCGTCGCGTCAGGTCGAGCAGGAGGCGTCCGCTGCCGCATCCGATGTCGAGAGCCCGTCCTCGTAGGGATTCCACCATTTCCAGGATCCGCCGGTGGCGCACCAGGATGTCCGGGTAGCGTCCGTCGTCGACGGGGATCTCGTAGTTCCACCGGTGGTAGTCGCGGGCGACCGCGGAAAAGTGTGCCTCCACCCGCTCCTTCCGATCGTCGCGCGCGCGCATGCCGACCTGGTGAGGTAGGCAATCGATCGGCGAAATCCAGCGCAAAGGTGGCCGTTGCGGCGCGACGGACCGACCGCAAACAAAGGGACCGCGTCGAGCGAAACGATGCCTCCGATCCGCGTCCTCTACGTCGTACCCAACCTCGCGACCGGTGGTCTCGAGCGGATGGTGCACCTGTTGGCCACGCGCCTCGACCCCGCGCGGTTCGCGCCGTCGGTGCACGTCTTCGACTTCGTCGGCGAGCTCGCCACCGTCACCCAGGCGATGGGCGTCCCGGTGCGGTACGACCGGCGCAAACCGGGATTCCTCGACGTGTCGCTGGTGCGGGTCCTCGCGCGGCGGATGCGCCAGGAGCGTCCCGACGTGGTGCACGCCCACAACGTGACGGCGCTCGTCTACGCGGCGATTGCGGCCACGCTCGCAGGGGCCGTTCCGCTGGTCCACACCGAGCACGACCGCGCGTTCGGCGGCGGCGGCCTCGGCCGGATCGTCCACGGCCTCGCCGGGCGCCGGGCCGACCGGATGGTGGTGGTGGCGGAGTGGATCCGCTCCGCCCTCGTCCGGTGGGAACGCCTCCCGGCCGAACGGATCGAGGTCGTTCCGAACGGCGTCGAGGAGGAACGTTTCACCGCGCCGATCGATCGCGGCTTCGCTCGCGCCACGCTCGACCTGCCGCGGACCGCGCCGGTCGTCTCGTGCATCGCGCGCCTCGCCGCGGTGAAGAACCACCCCGCGCTCCTCCGTGCCTGGCGGCGGGTCGTCGACCGCATGCCGGGCGCCACCCTGCTCCTGGCCGGCGTCGGGCCAGACCAGTGGAGCCTGGAGAGCCTCGCCTCGTCGCTCGGCCTCGACGCGAGCGTCCGTTTCCTCGGCGATCGGAACGACGTGCCGTCGATCCTCGCCGCGAGCGATCTGCACGCGTTGACGTCGCACTCCGAGGGTCTGAGTCTGACGTTGCTCGAAGCGATGGCCGCCGCACGGCCGTCGGTCGCCACCGCCGTCGGCGGCAATCCCGAGATCCTCGAGCACGGACGGACCGGTCTGCTCGTGCCCGCCGGTGACGTCGGGGGGATCGCCGAGGCGGTCCTGACGTTGCTCCACGACCGGCCGCTCGGGGAGCGGATGGGCGCGGCGGCGCGCGAGACCTTCCTCCGGCGCTACACGTTGCGGGCGATGGTCGGCGCCTACCAACGCATCTACGAGGAGGTCGTCTAGGCGCCACCGCTAGCGGGAGGCCGACGCCATGCGCAGGATCGGCGCCGGGTCGACGCGCACTCGGCGGAAGCCGATCGGTTCGATGCGGGTCAAGCCGAAGTGGAGGTGCGCCGGGGTCGTCGCCGCGTTGCCGCTGTTCCCGACGTAGCCGAGCAGATCGCCGGCGCGCACGTGGTCGCCGCGCCGCAACCCGTCCGCCCAATCGTCGAGGTGGGCGTAGTAGTGCAGGGTGAGCCCCTCCCCCAGGAGGTGGACCACCTTTCCGCCGAGCGCGTTGGGGCGAGTCGAGAGCACGAGCCCGTCGGTGGCGGCGACGACGCGCGTTCCGCGCGGCGCGAACAGGTCGACTCCGCGATGCTTCCGTCCGCCGGATCGCGCGGCCCCCCAGGTGCTGACGATCGACGACGGGTCGAGGCCGGCGACCGGGACGAGGTACCGATCCGGCGGACGCGCGTAGCGGAACACCGTCCGCACCGTCGGATTGCACGCGACGATCGCCAGGAGGACGGCCGCCGCCAGAAGCCCCAGTCGGAACAGGCGGCGATGAGTGACCGACCGGCTTTTCCGACGGAGCCGCCCCATTCCCACGCGCCCCCCTCCGTCGTTGGAAACCCTCCAGTCCGAGCCGAATTTCGCGGCGGAATCCCCTTCCGGAGCAGGTGTTTGACCCAGCCTGTGGAAGGAATAAAAGGGCCGTCCGGAACGTCTATGGAGTTGCACGGAAAGGAGCGGCGGCAATGGTCCCCGGACGAAGCGTGGTCGAGCTACGGATGAAAGAGCGGGCGCTCCTGCGCCTGCCGCGATTCCTCGCGCGCCAGCGCCGACTTTTCCGCCCGCTCCTGATCGCCGCACTCCTGATCGGGGCCTACATGCTGGCGACGACGGCGCTACGCGCCTGGATCGCCGCCACCCCGATCGCCGCCATGCGTGACGTCGGTGCGCCGCCCGGCATCAGCGGGTGAACTCTTCTCTCCGGAGAAGCCCGTCGTCGGGCACTTCGTAGTAGTCACCCCTGCTTCCCAGATAGATATGGGCCTTTGGCATCAGTCCCGTCGGGGCATCGAAGGTGCCCGCGCAGATCGACATCTTCGGAACGCCCTCTTCGTCCCAAAGAAGACTCGACCCGCACTCGCCGCAGAAACCCTTTCGCACCGTTGGAGACGCCGCGTACCACGTTAGCCCCCGCTTCTCCGTGAGGTGAAAACCGGAGCGGTCAACGGCGGTGTACGCCCCGACGTGTCCATGCCAGCGTCTGCACTTCGAGCAATGACAAAACGTGACGGGCGTAGGCTCGAGGCTGACGGCGTATCGCACGGCTCCACAGGCACATCCGCCGGTTCTCATGGCTCTACCGGTCGCCGCCGAGAACCCCGCCGATGGCGCCGAGGAGAGATCCCTCGTCCCGTGCCGCCCCGCCGGAGGCCGGCGCCGCGGCGAGGATCCGTCCCGCCAGCCGGCTCATCGGAAGCGACTGCAACCAGACCTTGCCCGGCCCTTTGAGCGTCGCGAAGAACAGACCCTCGCCGCCGAAGAGCGCCGACTTCACCTTGCCGACGTACTGGATGTCGTAGGCGACCGACGGCTGGAAGGCCACGATGCAGCCGGTGTCGACGCGCAGCGTCTCGCCGGGAGCGAGCGTGCGCTCGTGCAGCGTCCCGCCGGCGTGGACGAAGGCCCAGCCGTCCCCTTGCAGCCGCTGCATCACGAACCCCTCGCCGCCGAACAGGCCGACACCGAGTTTTTTCTGGAAGGCGATCCCCAGGCTCACCCCTTTCGCCGCCGCGAGGAAGGAGTCCTTCTGCGCGATCAGCTCTCCGCCGACGGCGGCGAGATGGACGGCGATGATCTTCCCCGGATAGGGGGCGCCGAAGGCGACGCGCCTCTTCTGTGAGCCTTTGTTGAGGAAGACGGTCATGAAGAGCGACTCGCCGGTGAGCAGCCTCTTCCCGGCCCCCATCAGCGCGCTCAGGAACCCCTTCTGCTGGGCGGTGCCGTCGCCGAAGACGGTCTCCATCTCGATCCCGTCCTCCATGTACATCATGCCGCCGGCTTCGGCGACGGTCGCTTCGCCCGGGTCGAGCTCGACCTCCACGTACTGCATGTCGTCGCCGAAGATCTTGTAGTCGACTTCGTGCATCGCCGCCATCGCGTCCTCCTCCACGCCGGCATGCTCGCTGGCGGGCGGGTTTTATAGCACGCGAAAACGAAGACGACGGCCGGGGAAGGGGCACGCCTCCCCGGCCGTCGGAGCGGGGAATCATAGTCCCCGCTCTCGGGTACGAGATCCGTTCAGTCGAAGCGGAATCCGGCCTTGGTCGCTTGGTCGCGGATCGAGGCCTTGAGCGCGGCGTCGAGCGACTGCGGACCCTTCGACGCCTGCTTCTTCGACTCTTCGAGGAGGAACTTCTCGCGCTCGGCGGACAGTCTTGCGATCTCCTTCTGGATCGACTCGCGCTTCTTCGCCATGCCGTCGACGTACGTCGCGCGCTCCTCCTTCGACATCGATTTCATCTCCGCCGGCAGCGCCTCCGCCTCGACCTCGTCGAGCTTGAAGCCGCTCCGCTTGCTGGCGTCGACCAGGTCCCACTCGGCGTTGTCGTAGACGACGCTCGCCTTGGCGGCGGCGCGCGCGGCCGCCACCGGCGCCCCCATCGCCGCCGCCGAGGAGTCGGCCGCCGCCTGCTCCCGCACCCGCGATTCGCTCACCTTCCCGAAGCCGATGTAGGTCCGGTTCAGCTCCTGCGACAGGCTCGACAGCTTCGCGTCCATCGGCGTCGAGGCGATCTGCACCCCCCGGTCCTGGTCGATCGCCGCGAACGACCCGTCGGCCGCCTTCGCCACCGCCGCCCACGCCTGCGACTCCGGGTTCATCGGCGAGCCGCAGTAGATCGTGTTCACCAGGATCCCGCGGGTGATCGCCGCCTTGGCCACGGCGTTCACGTCGTTCTTCGGGTCCTGCGTCGCCGCTTCGTTCCCCGCGACGTAGAGGATCCGCAGCGTGTTCTTCTCCGGGCTCCAGGCGAGCTCCTCGGTCGCGGCCTTCACCACGCGCGCGACGTACTCCGTCCCGCCGTTGGTGGTGACGGCCGAGAGCCGCTGATACAGGCTGTCGAGGTTGGTGGTGAAGTCGCTCTCCTTGCGGACCCACCCCGACGCCGCCGCGTATCCGTCGTTGCCGTAGGTGTAGAGCGCGACGCGCAGCTCCGGCGCCGGCTTGGCGCGCGCGAGCTCCTGCACCACGTCCCACAGCCGCGCCTTCGCCGAGTTGATCAGGCCGTCCATGCTGTTCGACGTGTCGAGCGCGAGGACCAGATCGACGCGCCGTCGTGGTTCCGGTTTGGACGGGGCGTGGGCGGAGGCGACCAACGGCGAAAGACCGATCGACGCGGCGACCAGGAACGGGACGAAGCGCGTGAGTCTCGATTTCATCGGATCCTCCCTCGGGCCGCGGCGGCGATTGTCGCGGCGAAAACGACGTTCGGGAGGTGAGACACCGGGAGCCCGGAAAGGTTCCCGGGGGCGGTATCAGGCGGCCACGTCGATCCCCGGCCTCCGCCGCAGAAGGAGGGTCACGACGCCAAGCCCGAGCGCGGTCGAGAGAATCCCCCAGCGGAAGGAGGCGGGGCGGTAGCGGAGCTCGACGCGGTGGGGTCCGGCGTCGATCGGGATCGCCTGGAAGACGAGGTTGGCGGGCCGGGCGGAGACCCGCTTCCCGTCGACGGTGGCGCGCCAACCGGGATCCCACGACTCCTGCACCACCAACCAGCCGGCCGCGTCGAGGGAGGCGTCGACGTCGATCGACCCCGGCGCGTTCCGTGTGACGCGAACGGTCGACGCCTCGTCGGCCGCTCGAGGCGCGGACGCCGCGGAAGGATCGGCGCCCGAGGAACGATCTTCCACCACCGCCCACCGCGCCGGGTCGGCGATCCGCGCGAGCATCTTCCGCTCGGCGTCCTCTTCGTCCGTCGCCGCAATCACCACGTCGGCGATCCAGGCGAACGGCCGCGCACGTTCGTCGCGCAGGAACGCGAGGCCGCTGTCCAGCCAGTCGACCCTCGACGCATGGAGACGGTGGGACCAGGGGACGACCGGCGCCGGAAGATCGATCACCGCGCCATTCCGGGTGCGGAGTTCGACGACGATCGACGCAGGACAGACGACGCTTTCGGCGAGCTGGAGCACCGTCGACGCGCCGATGCGAACCCGGCGCGCCGGGATCGGTCGGCCGTCGGGGTGTCGCGCGGAGACGACCGATTCGCGCGGGAGTGGCGGGAGCTGGAGCTGATGGACGATTCCCGCGTCGCAGCCGATCGTCCAATCGCCGGGCGTGGCGCCGGGCCCGTTCGAGCCGGCGGGTCGCGCGTCGATCGGCACCCAGTCGGCGCCTGGATCGGGGGCGGCGCCGAGCAGGTACCGGTCCACCCCCGCCACGCGGAGCCAGTCGGCATCCGGGTGATAGGTGTAGAGCATCAGCCCCTTCTCGGTCTCCGCGCGATCGACGTTCCGGTAGAAGCGCCGCCACCGCCGGGTCATCATCGGTTCGTAGGCGCGCAGATCGCGCAGGCCGTAGGCGGCCGAGAACGACGGCGGGAAGATCCCGTCGTAGGCGGCGAAGAAGCCCGTCTCCCCGGCCCCCGCGAGCAGCGGCTTCACCGGCTCGACCGGAAAGACCTCGGCCGGCGCGCACCAGCGGTTGACGACGCCGCCGACCGACAACAGGTCGAGCGCGCAGACGGCGGGCAGGGCCCAGCTCCACGACGCGCGGTCGGCGTCGGCCGTCCGCCAAAGCCGGTAGCCGATCGCCGCGACCGCCGCCGCCGCCGCGATCGGGAAGAGTCCTCGCGCGAGCGGCAGGTCGGGACCGACGGTGCGCATCGCGACGACCGAGAGGGTGATGGCGGCGGCGGCGCCGGCCGCGAGCGGGCGCCAGGCGCGCGGGCGCTCGAGCAGCGCCTGCACGCCGAGCGCTCCGAGCGAGGCGAGGAAGAAGGAGACGAGGAACATGCAGCGGCTGTTGTGCGCCTTCTGCAACACCGGCAGGTGCCCGTAGATCCAGTGGGGGCCGAGCCCGAAGATCACCCCCAGGTAGACGGCGACCGACGCCGCGAGCGCCAGCGCCAGGCGGCGCCTCGCCGCGATGACGAGCGCGGGAACCCCGAGCGCGAGCGCCGCGAGGCCGACGTACGCCGTTTGCAGCTCCTGCGCCCCCTTGTTCGAAAACCCCCCGGGTGCGTCGAGCGCCGTCGAGCGGAGCCAGGAAAGATAGCCGGACGCGTCGGCGGCGAAGAACATCAGCAGTCCGGAGAGCGGCTGCGTCTCCAGGTTCGGCCCGGAGCGCGCCGCCCACAGGTGGCTCCGCTGGAGAAGCTCGAGGAACGGCACGACATGGATTCCGGCGAGCAGTGTCCCTAACGCCACGCCGCCGAGCGCCAGGCCGGCCGCGCGCAGGGGCGGCGTCGAGGTGGCGCGGTCCTCGGCGGTCGCCAGCCGGATCGCGAAGAACAGGCCGATCCCCGCCACGAGCTGCGCCGTCGTCTCGGCGTGGCCGGCGAACAACGTGAAGCAGACCGCTCCGGCGAGCAGCGCCACCGCGCGCCCATCGCCGCGCGTCCGCACCCGCTCGACGCCGAGCGCGAGCCACGGGAGCATCGCCGCCGTCCCACCGAGCGGCCACCCGAGCCAGTAGAGCAGGATCCAGGAGAAGCCGTGCAGCACGGCCCCCGTCGCCTGCGCCGGAGGGCTCAACCCCCACGCGCGCATCAGCAGGATCATCCCCACCCCGGCGAAGAGGAGCCGGACGAGCGCCATCACCGTCAACTGCGCCGAGCGCGGGAAGAGCGTGGCGAGCAGCGTTCCGGGGGAGAAGACGCCGGTCTGGTCGTTCGCCAGGAACGGCGTGCCGGCGAGCGACGAATGCAGCCACAGCGGCAGCCGGCCGGCGCGGACCTCCTCGCGAAGGTGGAGCTGCCAGGGGACGAAGACCTGGGCCACGTCGGCCTGGTGACGCCGCATCGAGATCGGCGGTGGCCGTTTCGCATGCAGGCTGAATGGAACGCGACCCTGCAGGAATCCCGGCGAGAAGAGGACCTTCCCTTCGAGCGGGAGTGCGCGCGCGAAGTAGAGGAGCCCCGCCAGGAAGAAGAGCAGCGCGGCGGCAATCGGGCGCAGGCGCGGGAGCACGCGCGGAGTCTACTGGATCGTCGGCACGCCGCCGTTCTCCACGCCGGCGCGGTTGGCAGCGCCGCCCGCGTCGGATAGGGTGCGCGGGGTTCGGGAACTCCCGAGGAAGCCCGAAGGGCGAATCGTTTCGGGAACTCCCGAGGAAGCCCGAAGGGCGGATCGTTTGATCGAAGCGGTGGTCTCGCACCTGAGTCGCGCGCGGGTCGACGCGGGGGCAAGAAGCCTCCAGCTCGTCGGACTCAAGGGATCGGTGCGCGCGCTCGTCGTCGCCGAGTGGGTGGTGCGCGAGCGCCGACCCGCGCTCGTCGTGCTGCCGACCGAGCGCGACGCGGAGTCGTTCCACCGGGACCTCGCCTTCTTCCTCGGCGTGTCGGACCCGGACGCCCCGGCGGCGCCGGGGCGGGAGGCCGACCTGGTGCGGTTCGCCGCGGACGACTTCAAGCCCTACGAAGCCGCCTCCCCCGATCCCGACGACGCCGTCGGACGGATCGAAGCGCTCTACCGGCTCGCGCATCAGGGGGAGATCGTCGGCGACCCGACGGCGAGGGCCGACCGGCCGGTCGCGGTCGTGACCTCGGTGCGCGGCGTGGCTCGCCGCACGATCCCCCGCGCGGCGCTGGAACGCGCGGTGGAGTTGGTGCAGGTCGACGAGGCGCTCGACCGGGAGCGCTTCCTCGGCACGCTCGCCGCCGGCGGCTACGCGCGGGTCAGCGTCGTCGAGGACCGCGGCACGTTCGCGGTCCGCGGCGGGATCCTCGACCTCTGGCCGCCGCTCCACGACAAGCCGGTGCGGATCGAGCTGTTCGGCGACCAGGTGGAGTCGATGCGCCGCTTCGACGTGGCGAGCCAGCGCGGCCGCGAGTCGTTGCGCGAGCTGGTCGTTCTCCCGGTGCGGGAGGTGCTCTTCGGTTCGGCGGAGATCGCGAGCGCGCGGCGATTCCTGGAGCCGTTCGCGTCGGTCCAGGCCAAGGAGGCGATCTCGGCGATCGAGCGGCAGTTCGCCTTTTCCGGGGTGGAGTCGCTGATCCCGTGGCTCTACGCCGACTCCGACGGCCGGCCGCTCCTCGAGACGGCGATCGACTACCTTCCGCCGCGCGCCGCGATCTTCCAGGTCGATCCGCTGGCGATCGAGCGGGAGCTGGCGAACCTCGCGACCGACGCCGCGGTCGCCCACGAGAAGGGCCGGCTCGAGCACCGGCCGCTTCCGCCGCCGGACCTCCTCTTCGCGCCCGGGGCGGCGATCTCTCCCGGCGATCGCACGATCGTGCGTCTGTCGGAGCTGGAGCTTTCGGGGGCCGGCGCCACGGTCTCGTGCTCCGTCGAATCGATGGCCGGCCTGCGCCAGGAGATCCAGGTCGCCAGCCACCAGAGCCCCGATCGTCTCCTGCAGCCGCTCGTCGAGCGGTTGCGGCGGTGGCAGGCGGAGGGGACCAAGGCGGTCTTCGTCTGCCACACCGCGAGCCAGGGGGAGCGGCTGCTCTACCTCCTCTCGAAGTATCGCGTCCACGCGCAGCTCGAGGAGGAGGCGGGATCCGGGGCGAAGCTGGTCGATCCCGCGTCGGGACTGCGGCGCGCGACGGAGGAGGCGACGATCCTTCTCGGGGAGATCTCGGCCGGCTTCCGCTCGGAGTCGGCAAAACTGGCGGTGATCGGCGAGGGCGAGGTGTTCGGCGAGCGGACGCACCGCCGCCGCGCCAAGGCGTTCGCCGCCGCCGACGGCCTGCGCGCCGTCTCCGACCTGAAGGTCGGGGACCTGATCGTCCACCGCGACTACGGGATCGGCCTGTTCAAGGGGATCCGGCGCGTCGAGTCGACCGCCCCGGTGCGCGAGACGCTCTCCTGGCTTCCCGGCTCGGGGGAGGGGCCTCCGCCGCCGCCTGTCGACTTCGTCCACTTGGAGTACGCCGACGGCGACAAGGTCTACGTCCCCGTCTACAAGATGCACCTCGTCCAGAAGTACGCGGCGGGCGACGGGGAGACGGTCGTCCTCGACAAGCTGGGCGGGACCGGGTGGGAGTCGCGCAAGAAGAAGGTCAGCGCCGCGGTGGCCAAGATGGCCCGCGAGCTGCTCGACCTCTACGCGCGGCGCGAGGTGGCGCGCCGCAACCCGTTCGGCGTGCATCCCGAAGTGGCGGCGCTCGAGGCGAGGTTCGAGTACGACGAAACCGAGGACCAGCTCGCGGCAATCGAGAAGATCCACGACGATCTCTCGGGCGGCAGGCCGATGGACCGGCTGGTCTGCGGCGACGTCGGCTACGGCAAGACCGAGGTGGCGCTGCGGGCGGCGGCGCGGGTCGCCCTCGACGGGCGGCAGGTGGCGGTGTTGGTCCCGACCACGCTGTTGGCCCAACAGCACGGCCGAACGTTTGCCCGTCGGTTCGTGGACAGCCCGGTGGCGGTCAAGGTCCTCTCCCGCTTCCAGTCGGCGGCCGAGACCAAGCAGCTGCTGGCGGAGCTGGCGGACGGCCGGCTCGACGTGGTGATCGGCACCCACCGCCTGCTCGGCCGCGACGTCCGGTTCAAGGACCTGGGGCTGGTGATCGTCGACGAGGAGCACCGCTTCGGCGTGGCGCAGAAGGAGAAGCTCAAGGAGCTGCGCGCGCA
>CAYJRR010000064.1:13869-26395 GCA_964372275.1 uncultured bacterium | reverse complement strand
GCGTTCGCGTCGCCGCCGGCGCCGGCCGTCCGGGGATGGGCGCCGCCGCGGGCGGCGCCGGCGGGACGGCCGCCGCCCCGCCCACGCCGGGGGCGCGGGAGGCCTGCGCGCTGCGGTAGAGCGAAAGCTCGCGTTCGCAGCGGGTGAGGAACGGCTTGAGCTCGTCGCGCTTCAACACCAGCCGGCTGCGGCGCCCTTCGATCTCGGCCGCGATCTCGCGCAGCTCCGGTTCGCGCAGCAACAGATCGAGCCGGAGCGCGAGTCGGTCGATCTCGGCCTCGAGCTCGGCGAGGTTCCGGAAGGGGCCGACGGCGGCCAACCGCTCGCGCATCGCCCGTTCGACCTCCTCGACGAAGGTGTCGAGCGCCTGCTGGTAAGAGGGGGTTCCCGGCCGGAGCGCCACCCAAGGCTCCTCTCGCGAAAGCCTCTGCGACCGTGGTCGATTGTAGCACCCTGCGGCCGCGATCACGGCGACCCTGGAGGACGGGTGCGGAAGGGGGTGCGGGGGAGTCCCCCGAGAGGCGCGTAGGCGCGGAACGATCCCCGACGAGGCCTGGAGGGCGGACCGTTGTGCTAGATAGGGGCGATGGCGAACGTCCCCATCCGTTGGCGCGACCTCGATCCGAAGACGCTGATCGCGCTCCTGTTCCTCTCGGTCGTGACGGTGTCGGACGACCTGCTCCTCCCCGTCGTGGGCGAGCTGCTCGATCCGGTGGAGATCCTGGCGGACGTCCTCCTCGCCTTCGCCCTGGGAACGGGGGCCGCCCGACGCGCGGCGAAGCGGGAGGCGCTCGCGGTGCAGGAGAGCTTCTCCGCGCGGGAAACCGAACGGTGAGCCACGGCGGCCGGCTCGCGCGATGGATCGAACGCCCGTGGGTACCGCCCGCCTGCCTGGCGCTCACCTGCGTGACGGTCTTCTCGGTCGGCCTCGACCACGCGTCCTCCTTCTTCGCGATGCAGGGGCAGGGCCCTCCGCTCGCGCGGTCGTCGCCGCCGGTCCTGTGGCAGGCCGCGATCTACGCCGCCGGTCTGATGGCGATCCTGGGCACCCACGAGATGGGCCACTACCTCGTGGCGCGGGCGAACGGAGTGCGGACGTCGCTCCCGGTCTTCATCCCGATGCCGTTCGGCATCGGAACGTTCGGCGCAGTGATCGCGATGAAGGAGCTTCCGCCGAGCCGCAGCATCCTGCTGCGCATCGGCGCCGCCGGACCGCTCGCCGGCGGCGTCGTCGCGATCGCGATGATGGTCCTGGCGATCGCCACCTGCCCGACGGTACCCCGTCCCGACCCCTCCGACGGCATGGTCACGATGGAGCTGGGCGGCAGCATCGGGACCTGGATCCTCGAGCGGATCCTCCGCGTCGACGTGCCGGCCGGACACGACCTGCTCGCCACGCCTCTGTTCTTCGCCGCGTGGACCGGCTTCCTCCTGACGTCGATCAACCTCTTCCCGGTCGGGCAGCTCGACGGCGGCCACATCGCGTATGCCCTGTTCGGCGACCGCGCCGCCCGGGTGGCGCGTCCGCTATCGCTCGCCGTGATGGCGCTGGCGGTCTTCGGGTCGTGGAGCTACGTGGTGTGGGGGCTGTTGCTTCGCCTCTTCGTCGCGTGGCACCCGCCGGTGCCGGCCCCCGAACCGCGATTGGCCACCGACGCCCGGATCCTGGTCGCGCTCTCCGCGATGCTCCTGGCGGTCACCTTCATGCCGGCCCCCGTGCGCATCCACTACTAGACCGGCTGCGGTGGACGGGTCGCTTCCGGACGCGGTAGAACCTGCCGCGATGCGCCTCCCATTCCACGCCTCCTTCCAACGCCTCGTCGCCGGAGCGCTCGTCCTTTCGGCATCGGTCGCCGGGCCGCGACGCGCGCAGGCGAGCCCCCAGGAGCTGTTCGGCGTCGGTCCGCGCGATCTGGCGGTCGCCGGGGCGATGACGGCGATCGGCGACCACCCGGGCTGCGCCTACTACGATCCCGCCGCCCTCGCCGACAGTCCGCGTCTCCGGTTTTCGGCGGCATGGGTGCAGGCCGACTCCTCCCTCGACATCGACGGCCGCCGCGAGCACGTCGAGCCGGTGCGCGGGACGGCGCTCGGGCTGACCCTGCCGTTCCCGCTCCGCGGGTGGCTGGCCGACCGGATGGCGATGGGACTGGTGTTGAGCAGTCCCAACGACAAGCTGATCCGCGTCTACTCGCGACCGGCGGAGGAGCCGCAGTTCGTGCTCCTGCAGAACCACGGCCAGGTGATGGGGGTGTACGGCGGCGGATCGTTCCGGATCGACCGTTCGTGGGCGGTCGGCCTGGGGATCCGTTTTCTCGCCGACGTGAAGGCGCGGGTACGGATCGTCTCCGACGAGAACGGGACCGACGCCACCAGCGACGGGTTTCTCTCGACGACGATGAAGCCGATCTTCGCCGTACGCTACGCGCCGCCGGACCGGCCGTGGCGGGTCGCCGCGACCTACCGCCACCGGATGGCGCAACAGTTCGACACCCCGGCGGAGAACGATCTCGGGGGCTTGCGCGCCTCGACCCCCGGCCTGGCCGCCACCACGCAGTTCGTGCCGACGCAGGTGGCCCTCGGATCGGCATGGGAGAGACCGGCGTGGACCGCGTCGCTCGACCTCTCCTACAAGCGGTGGTCGCAGTTCCCCAACCCGACGATGGTGATGGGGCGCATCCCGGCGACGACGGCGACGTTCCCCGCCTTCCGGGACACCGTCGCCGTCGCGGCGGGAGGCGAACGGCGATGGAACGTCGGCCGACGGATCCTCTTCGCGCGCGCCGGCTACGGATTCGAGCCGACCCCCGCGCCGGAGATGACCGACGACTACAACCTGTTCGACAACGACCGGCACCGGATCGGACTCGGCGGCGGGGTGGCGATGCCGTGGCGCGAAGGACGGATCCGGTTCGACGTCGGCCTCCAGGCGCAGGCGCTCGCGTCCCGCACCCACCGCAAGGCGGCGAGCGCCGTCCCCGAAGGGACCGAGCTCGTTCACGAGACCGGCGGTCGCCTCCTGGCCGCGGCGGCGGGGGTCTCATGGGAGTATTGAAAACGGCCGGGTTCGGCGCCGGACGTCGGATCCTGGTGGCGCTTGGAGCGTTGGCGCTCGCGATCGGCGCCGCGGGGCGCGCCTCGGCGACCGCGCTCGAGCTGTACGGGTTCGGTTCCCGCGCGGCGGCGATGGGATCGACCGGGGTGGCGAGCGTCGACGGCGTGCACGCGAACTACTACAACCCGGCGGCGCTCGCGTCCCTTTCCGGGATCTCGATCGTCGCGGGGTACCAGCTCGCCCCCACCACGCTCACGCTCAACGGACGGGACGTGGGTCCGCGGAACGCGCGCGCGTCGTCGATCGGGATGGGGTTCGGGCTTTCGACCTTCGGGCGGCGGGCCGGCCTGGCGATGGCCTTGCAGGTGCCCGACGCCGGGCTGTACGGCGTCCGACTCCGGCCGACCGGATCGCCGCAGTTCGCGCTGGTCGACGCGCGCCGCGATCGGATCCACGTGATGGGCGGATATGGCATCGCGGCGGCCGAGAAGGTCGACCTGGGGATCTCGGTCTCGCTCCTGTCGCACACCCGGGCCCTCACCGAGATCGAGTACGGCGACGAGCAGGGGGCGGCGCTCGACGCGCGGCTGGAGCCGACCCGAACCGTCTACGCGGGCGTGCGCGCCGGTCCCTTCGCCGGTGTCACGACCGGTCTCGCCTTCCGCCAGGAGAACGTCACCGAGCTGTCGGTCCCGACCACCCTTCGCGCCACCATCGGCACCATCGACGCCGACATCTCGGTCGACGCGACCGACCGCCTTTTCTATACGCCGCAGCAGTGGGTGCTCGGGGCGAGCTGGGAGAGGAACGGTCTGGTCGCCGCCGCCGACCTCCAGTGGAGCCGCTGGTCGACGTTTTCCGACCCGAATGGCTTCAAGCGCATCGAGGTGATCGACCGCGCCGGAAACCTGCCGCCGGGCTCGCACGGCCACGAGGAGGAGGACCCGCGTTTCCACGACACCTGGAGCCCGCGCCTCGGGCTCGAATGGCGCCCGAGCGGAGAGCGGGCGATCCGTCCGGCGCTCCGGGCCGGTTACGCCTTCGAACCGACGCCGGCGCCGAAGCCGACCCCCACGCGCAACCTGATCGACGCCGACCGACACACCGTCGGCTTTGGGCTCGGCGTTGCATTCCGCGATCCGCCGGTCCTCACCGGTCCGCTCTCGCTCGATGCCCATGTCACCTACGGAGCGCTTCGGCGTCGCGTCGTCACCCGCGATGATCCGACCGATCCCGTCGGCGCCTACGTCGCCGACGGAACGTTGTGGTCGGTCGGCGTCGTTGCGCGATTCGAATTCGCCGCGTCGTACCTGCGATCGACCGTGCCGTCGGGACGCCCGTGACGATCGCAGGGTTCGCCGGTGTGATTCGCCACGCTTGACTCCGCCTTCGTCGATCGCTTACTAAGCGCCGAGGTCGGGTGACCGAGCCGATTCGGGAGAGAGATGCAAGACCACGACACGAAAAAAGGCGCCTCCGCCACGCCCCTCCCCGGAGGGGTCCTACCGGGTGCGAAAACGACGTCCGATCCGCTGCCGGCCGGCGTTTGCGCGAACGACGCGCACGATCCGGACGAACGCCTCCTCGATCGGATGCTCGAGGAGGCGATCGACGGGACGCGCGAGGCGAAGCTCGTGATCGTCGATCGGCTGGTGAACCGGCTCCGCTTCCGCCGCGAAGTGTGACTCCGCGCACGGCGGAACGCGTGCGCGGGCACACGCGTTCACCCCCTTGAAAATCGTGATCGCCGCATCGCATAATCGATGGTGACGGACAGGGCACGAGGGGGGTCATCCGAAAACATGCGAAAGTTTCTGGTAATGACGTTGGCGATGTCGGCGTTGGTGATCGCCGCGACGGCGTGCACCGGCGATGACGACGACGACGGGGCGGACGACGACGACGACGACGACGGCGCGACGATGTACAGCTTCGCGGTGTCGGGATCGGGATTCACCGGCAACTACGTCGGCAAGATCGCGCTCGCCCGGGTGCTCGACGGCACGACCGTCCTGTTCTGCGGCTCGTCCGCGGCAGTGGCGGCCGGCGGCACCTGGTCGATCGGGCCGATCGCCGACGTGTTGATGGATGGGGAGTCGTACGACGTTGAGGTGATCGTCAACCGGAACGCGGCTGTCGCCTACAACGCGGGGACCGACGGCCGGATCGCCTGGACGACGGCGACGGTCAGCAGCAACCTGTCGAGCACCGTGACGGCGGCGTCGGGCACCAACGACACCGTCACCTGGACCAGCGGCTCCTCCTGCCCGGGCAGCTGACGGGCGAAGGGTCCGAGACAATCGAACGAAGTCACGCGGCTCGCCGGCGACGGCGGGCCGCGGTGTTTTTCATCGATCGGTCGGGAGACGGCGGGCCGCCGTGTTTTCAACCGCGCGGGTCCGTGGTAGAGCGGCGTGGTGAAAACGACACGGTCTCTCCTTGCTGCTATCGTTCCACTCGTCGGTCTCGCCGGGTGCGCCCATCCGGCCCCCGCCGCCTCCTCGATGGTGACCCGATCGGCGAACCCCGCCTTCGTCTATCCCACCTTCCCGAAAGTGGACTTGGTGGACGACTACCACGGCGTCAAGATCGCCGATCCGTTTCGCGGGCTGGAAGATCTCGACTCCGAGCCGACGCGGGCCTGGGTGAGGGCGCAGAACGAGGTCACCTTCAAGTTCCTGGAGTCGATCCCCGAACGGATGCGCATCCGCGAGCGGCTCACCCGGCTCTGGGACTACGAGAAGTACACCGCTCCGTGGCGCGAGGGCGGTCGGTACTTCTGGTTCAAGAACGACGGGCTCCAACCGCAAAGCGTCCTCTACACGGCGACCCGCCTCGACGGCGCGCCGACCGTTCTGCTCGATCCGAACAAGCTGTCGGCCGACGGGACGGTGGCGCTGGCCGGCCTCGCCGTGAGTCGCGATGGGAGGCTCCTCGCCTACGGATTGGCGACGGCGGGCTCCGACTGGAACGAATGGAAGGTGCGGGAGATCGCGACCGGCAAGGACCTCGACGACTCGGTGCGCTGGGTGAAGTTCTCCGGGGCGTCGTTCACCGCCGACGGCAAGGGGTTCTTCTACAGCCGCTACGACGAGCCGAAGGCCGGCGACGCGCTCGAGGAGACGAACTATTTCCAGAAGCTCTACTACCACCGCATCGGCCGGCCGCAGTCCGAGGACGAGCTCGTCTACGAACGGAAGGACCAGAAGGAGTGGGGGTTCGACGGCACCGTGACCGAAGACGGCCGGTACCTGATCGTGACCGTCTGGAAGGGGACCGACGCCAAGAACCTCGTCTTCTATCGGGAGCTCAAGGGGAAGGGGTCGGGGAGCGGAGCGCCGATCGTCCCGCTCGTCGATTCGTTCGACGCCGAGTACTCGTTCCTCGGCAACGACGGGCCGGTCTTCTACTTCAAGACCAACCGCGATGCGCCTCGGGGGCGGATCGTCGCGGTCGACACCCGCAAGGCGGGACGGGCGAAGTCCGATCCCTGGCGCGAGATCGTTCCGCAGACGGCGGAGACGCTGAACCAAGCGGGGATGGTGAGCGGGTACTTCGTCGCCCAATACCTGAAGGACGCGAAGAGCTTGGTTCGGATCCACACGGTCGGCGGAAAGATCGAGCGCGAGGTGGAGCTGCCCGGGATCGGGACCGCGGCGGGGTTCGTCGGGCGGCGCGATTCGGCAGAAACGTTCTTCACCTTCGGAAGCTTCACCGTACCGGGGGCCGTCTACCGCTACGACGCCAGGACGGGGGCGCGGAGCCTCTTCAAGAGCCCGAAGGTCGATTTCGATCCGGCTGGGTACGAAACTCGACAGGTCTTCTACAAAAGCAAGGACGGGACGACCGTTCCGATGTTCCTCACCCACCGCAAGGGGCTCGCGCTCGACGGCTCGAATCCGACCTACCTCTACGGCTACGGCGGGTTCAACAATCCGATCACGCCGGCGTTCAGCCCGTCCGCGCTGGTCTGGATGGAGATGGGCGGGATCTACGCCGTGGCCAATCTGCGCGGCGGAGGCGAGTACGGCGAGGAGTGGCACCAGGCGGGGACGAAGAAGAAGAAACAGAACGTCTTCGACGACTTCATCGCCGCGGCGGAGTGGCTGATCGCGAACCGGTACACCTCGAGCGGGAAGATCGGGATCGGAGGCGCCTCGAACGGAGGGTTGCTCGTCGGGGCCTGTCTCACGCAGCGCCCCGACCTGTTCGGCGCGGCGTTGCCGGCGGTCGGCGTGCTCGACATGCTGCGCTTCCACAAGTTCACGATCGGCTGGGCGTGGGTCGACGACTACGGATCGTCCGACGACCCCGAGATGTTTCCGGTGCTTCGCGCCTACTCCCCGCTCCACAACCTGAAGAAGGGCACGCGCTATCCGCCGACGCTGATCACCACCGCCGACCACGACGACCGGGTCGTCCCGTCGCACAGCTTCAAGTTCGCGGCCGCCCTCCAGGAGGCGCAAGGCGGCGACGCGCCGGTGATGATCCGCATCGAGACGCGCGCCGGTCACGGCGCCGGCAAGCCGACGGCGAAGGTGATCGAGGAGGCGGCCGACCGATGGGCGTTCCTGGTGAAGGCGCTGGCGATCCAGGTCCCCGCGCAGGACGGATAGGACGATCCACGTCCGGTTCGTCCCTCGGACAAGTGCGCGAAGTTGGCTCGCGACGGCTTGGCGCAGTGCGGCAATGGCGCCTCCGAAAATCCGCTAAGCGTTTGATTTTCCTAGCGGAACTATTTACTCAGGGCGGCACGCAACCTGCTTTCGTACCGCCCCGATGCGCAGGTCCGGGCGGATCGTCGGGGTGGCAGTCTGCGGCGCGCTTGCGGCGTGCTCGGCGCCGTTCCTGTCCGAGGTTTCGCCCGATGACGGCGCGTGGGACGGTCGGGCCTTCCGGGTGCCCGAGATCCCGTCGCTCGTCATCACCCACATCGACGTCGGTCAGGGAGACGCGACGCTGGTCGAAGGGCCGACGGGGCGACTGCTGATCGACGGCGGCTACGAGGGGATGGGGGAGCGGGTACTCGATCTCCTGCAGGACCGCCGACTCGCCTACCTCGACTGGGTCGTCGCCACCCACCCGCACGCCGACCACGTTGGCGGATTGGACGACGTCCTCGACGAAGTCGAGGTGCTGCACGGCGTCTGGGACAACGGTACGACCTATGCCAGCCAGTCCTTCTACCAATACCGGGCGGCGGCCGAGGAGTCGGCGGGCGGCCGCCGCACGCTCGAGCCCGGTCAGGAGTTCGACCTGGGGGGCGGCGCGCGCGCCGTCTGCGTCGCCGTCAACGGCGAGCTGATCGACGGAACGACGACCGCCGCCTCCGAGCCGAACGACCTGTCGGCGGCGTTCGTGATCGAGTGGGGGGCGTTCCGATACTTCCTCGGGGGGGACCTCGGTGGCAAGAACACCGCCACCATCGCCGACATCGAGACCGCGCTCGCCCCCCTGGTCGGGGACGTCGACGTGCTCCGCGTGAACCACCACGGCAGCCGTTTCTCCACCAACGCGGCCTGGCTGAACGCGCTTCGGCCCGAAGCGGCGGTGATCTCGCTCGGCGATGACAACGACTACGGTCACCCGGCGGCCGAGACGCTGGCGAGGCTGTCGGCGGCGGATCCGGCGGTGCAGATCCCGCCGGTCGACGTCTGGCTGACGGAGAAGGGGGCGGCGCAGAGCCCCTACGTCGGTTCCGGCGACGTGGTGGTGACCGCCCGCAGCGACCGCTACACCATCGGCTACCAGGACTACACCGCCGTCGGGCAGTGACCGGCGGGGAGGCTCCGCGGACGATCCGGATCCCGGTCAGAGGTCGGCGGTGAGGGCCGTGAGGAACAGGACGTAGATCGCGACCAGCAGCGCCCCTTCCGCCCGGGTGAGGAGGCGCGCGCGGCGGAGGAGGAACACCCCGACCGCGGTGACCACCAGCATCCCCCAGATCTCGACCCGCATCTCGGAGAGGCTCCCGTCGATCGGAGCCAGGATCGACGCGAGCCCGAGGATGAAGGCGATGTTGAAGAGGTTCGAGCCGACGACGTTTCCGAGGACGATTCCGCTCTTCCCGCGGAACGCCGCGACGAGCGACGTGGCCAGCTCCGGGAGCGAGGTTCCGATCGCGACGATCGTCAATCCGACCACGCGCTCGCTGATCCCCAGCGCGTAGGCGAGCGACGTCGCGCCGTGCAGGAAGATCTTCCCCCCGGCGACGAGCAGCGCGAGCCCGAGCAGCGCGCCGGCCGCCGAGCGGGCGAGATGCCGGGCGCCCGCCTCCGGCCCGATCTCGCCGCCGTCGACGGCGCCGGCCGGGGCGCCGCCGTCGGCGACGGCCGCACGCTCCGCCCGCGGGGCTCCGTCGGAAACTCTCCGGACCCCGGACCGGGCCCGTCGAAGTGTCCAGACGGTGAAGGCGAGGCTCGCGGCGAGGAGGACCGTCCCTTCGGTGCGGTCGAGACGGCCGTCGAGCAGCAGCAGCGGCAAGAGCAGCGTGGCGATCGCCATCGCCGGCAGCTCTCCCCGCGCCAGGGCGCCGTCGACGGGCTGTGGGCGGATCAGCGCCGTCGCCCCCAGGATCAGCGCGAGGTTGGCGACGTTCGACCCGACCACGTTTCCGAGGGCGAGCAGCCCTCGACCGTCGAGCGCCGCCGCGGAGCTGACGACCGCCTCCGGCGCCGAGGTCCCGTAGGCGACGACGGTCAGCCCGATCGCCAGCGGTCCGACGCGAAAGGAGCGGGCCACGCCGGACGCCCCGGAGACGAGCGTCTCCGCCCCCCACCACAACAGCCCGCCACCGACGGCGAGATACGCCGCGTCGACGCCGATCATGTCCGCCCGTTCGGGCTCCCCCCGGGGCCTCCCCGGGCCCCTGTCCGCCCGACGCGCCAGACCGGACGGGCGCGGGCGACGACCGTCCCCTGCGCGTCGACCAGCTCGACCGGGACGGGGACGTCCTTCTTGTCGAGGGAGCCCTTGGGAAGCACGAGGGTGGCGCGCGCCACGATCCGGCCGCGCGCCTTCGCCAGGTACTCGATCTGGTACCGCTTGAGGATGGTGCGGTAGCCGTTCGGGCTCACGGCGTAGAGGAGGAGCAGGCCGCTGGTGATCTCCGCGAGGTGCGCGAGCGCCATCGCGTGAAGCGAGCGCAGGTGGTTCCGGTTGCTCCGCTTGTCGGGCATCGACATCCGGATGCGGGTTTCGGAGAGCTCCAGGATGCGGAAGCCGAGGGGCTTGGCGTGCGGGACTTGCGTCCAGGCGATCCACTCGAAGAGACGGGTGCCGATCCCGGCGGGGAGGCGTTGCAGGCGGTCGTAGACGGCTCGGAAGTCGATCATGGTCTTGCGCTAGCGGCGGATTCGAAGGATACCGGAACCGTCATGGCCGAGACGATCCTTCCCAGTGGCGAGCTCTTGCGGCGCGCCGTCGCCTGGCTGAGCGAGCAACGCCAGGAGCGGCCCGACGTCCCCCTCTCCAAGCTCGTCGACGAAGCGGCGCTGAAGTTCGACCTGTCGCCCCTCGACCAGGAGTGGCTGGCGCGGACCTTCGCCGGAACGTAGGGGGTTCGGGGCAGGCACCCGAGCGCAGGGGGCTCGGGGGAGTCCCCCGTGGGGATTAACGCTCCGCCTCTTTGCTGCCGACGACCGTCAGGTTGATCCCCACCTGGACGCTCAGCGGTTTGCCGTCGACGGTGATCGTCGTCTTGCCGTTGATGTACCAGCCGAACGAGCCGGTGCTGAACTCGCGCTTGTCGGCCGTCATCTCGTTTCCGTTGAGGGCGACCTTCACCGCCTCGGCCTTCTCGAGGAACTGGCTCTTGGAGATGGGACAGGGTTTGGCCATGCCGCGAGGATACCTTAGCTCTCCCGGATCAGCGCCAGGAACTCGGCGCCGTACTGGGCGAGCTTCTTCGGGCCGACGCCGTTCACCAGCAGGAACTCGTCGTCGTTGCGCGGCCGGAGATGGACCATGTCGATCAGCGCCGCATCGCTGAAGACGATGTAGGCGGGAAGACCCTTGGCGTCGGCGATCCGCTTGCGCAGCGCCTTGAGCTTTTGGAACAGCTCCCCTCCGTCGGCGAGCGGATCGCCGCCGCCGTCGAGCGTTCCGGCGCCACGCTCCGCCTCGCCGCGACGCGCGCGCGCGCTCGCCGGCGGCTCCGCCCCGCCCGCCGCCCGGGGTCGGTCGGCACCGCCGGCGCGACCGCCGCGGCGGGCCGGCAGCGGCGAAGGGCTGTCTGCGATGACGTCCGCGGCCAGGCAGACATCGCAGGAGGCGCCGCACGGTCCGATCGACTCGCCGAGGTAGGCGACCAGCCCTTTGTGCCGGCAGCGCGGGCTGTCGGCGAAACGGAACATCTCGCGCACCTGCCGCCGCTGCCGTTCCGCCGCGTCGGGCTCGGCGTCGTCGGCGAAGCGGTCGTAGCCGATCACGTCGGCCCAGGAGTAGAAGAGCACGCAGTCGCTGCGCACGCCGTCCCGCCCGGCGCGGCCGACCTCCTGGTAGTACCCCTCGATCGACCGCGGCATGTCGCGGTGGATGACGTACCGGATGTTCGACTTGTCGATCCCCATCCCGAAGGCGACGGTCGCGACCACCACGTCGACGTCGTCGTTCCGGAAGGCGTCCTGCACCCGGTTGCGGTCGGCCGACTCCATCCCCGCGTGGTAGGCGGCTGCGCGGACGCCGTGCGCGCGCAGGTACTCCGCGGTCGACTCCGCCGACCGCCGCGAGAGGCAGTAGACGATTCCACTCTGCCCCGCGCGCGCCCGGACCAGCCGGACGATCGCGTCCTTGGTGGCGGGTCCCCCGGCGTCGCCCCCCTTCTTGTAGGCGTGGAGGTGGAGATTGGGGCGGAAGAACGATCCGCGGAAGAGCGCCGGCTCGACCATCGCCAGTTGCTGGCGGATGTCCTGGGTGACGGCGGGGGTCGCGGTGGCGGTCAGCGCCAGCACGGGAATCCCGCCGAAGCGGACCTTCAACCCCGCGAGGTTGCGGTAGGCGGGACGAAAGTCGTGCCCCCACTGGCTGATGCAGTGGGCCTCGTCGACCGCGATCAGCGCCAGGTCGACGGCGTGCAGGGCGCTTCCGACCGACGCCTCCAACCCTTCCGGAGCGGCGTAGACGAGCTCGAACTGGCCGGTGCGCAAGGCCTCGACGCGCCGGCGGCGCTCGTCCGGCTCCACGCTCGAGTTCAGGTAGGTGGCGCGGATGCCCACTTCCGACAGCGCGTCGACCTGGTCCTTCATCAGCGCGATCAGCGGCGAGACGACGACCGTCACGCCGTCGAGCAGCAGCGCTGGAAGCTGGTAGCAGAGCGACTTGCCGCCGCCGGTTGGGAACACCGCCAGCGCGGCGCCGCGGCCGAGCAGCGCGTCGATCACCTCGCGCTGGCCGGGCCGGAAGCGCTCGAGCCCGAACCGGTCGCGTAGCAGCGCCTCGGCAGAGGCGGCCATGGCGGCGCCCCGCTCGGGA
>CAYJRR010000064.1:0-13859 GCA_964372275.1 uncultured bacterium | reverse complement strand
AGACGACCAGCGTCACGCCCCCCAACACCCTCGCCGGGATCTGGTAGGTCAGCGACTTTCCGGCGCCGGTCGGCATCACCCCGATGCAGTCGCGTCCGGCGAGGACCGCGTCGATGATCTCCTTCTGTCCGGGCCGGAAGGCGTCGTAGCCGAAGGTGGCGCGCAACACCTCGAGCGGAGAGACGGCGTCGGTTCCGGCGCGCCGCTTCGGCGGCGCCGGGGCGCGCATCGCGTCGGCGACCGCGCGCAGGAGCTCGAGGTCGGCCGCCGAGAAGTCGGCGGGGCGATCGCGAAAGGCCGCGCGCAGCGCCGCGAGCCGGAGCGAGAGCGTCCGGCGAAGCGCGGGATCACCCGGAGAGCCTTCGTCCCAGAGCGCCTGCAGGCGCGCCACCTCGCGGGAGACGTCCAGGGACGAAAGGGGCTCGCCGTCGATCGCGCCGTCGGGAACCGGCGCGCCGTCGACGGTTGCGAAGCGTAGGTCGCCGCGGGAGGTCATGGAACGCGGAGCAGTCTACCGGGTGCGGATGGGAGATGCGACCGGGTCGCGCGGAAATCGCGGAAGGCGCCGTCGCCGCGACCGTCGCCGTCGGGTACGGCGACGGTACCGGCGGGCGGTTCAGGCCCCCGTCTTCGCCGTCGGAACCGCATCCGTGCCCGATTCTGTGCCCTCGGGCGGGTCGGGCGCCGGGAGGCCGGGGGGCGGAGGGGGTACGGCGGGCGCGGGACGGAGCAGGGAGACGGCGATCGAGCCGCCAAGCAGCAGCACCACCACCGCCAGCGAGATTCCGGGCGGGACGTGGAGATGCCAGTAGCCGGCGAGCATCTTGGATCCGATGAACGCCAACACGAGGGACAGACCGACGTTCAGGTAGCGGAACCGGCCCATCATCGCCGCCAGGGCGAAGTAGAGCGCTCGCAGCCCCAGGATGGCGAAGATGTTCGAGGTGTAGACCAGGAAGGTGTCGGTGGTGATGGCGAAGATCGCCGGGACCGAGTCGAGTGCGAAGATGACGTCGGTCGTCTCCACCACCGCGAGCACGGCGAGCAGCGGCGTCGCCGCCAGCTTTCCGTTCATCCGGGTGAAGAAGTGGTTGTCGTCGAACTTGTCCGACATCGGCAGGACGCGCCGCAGCAGCCGGAGCACCGGGTTCTTCTCCGGATGGACCTCTGCCCCGTCGTGGGTCAAGAGCTTCCAGGCGGTGTAGATCAGGAACGCGCCGAAGACGTAGAGGATCCAATGGAACCGGTTGATGAGCGCCGCTCCGACGAAGATCATCAACCCGCGTAGGACGACGGCGCTGATGATCCCCCACGAGAGGACCCGCCGCTGGTGCTCGGGACGGGCCCCGAAATACGAGAAGATCACCAGGAAGACGAAGAGGTTGTCGACCGACAGCGCCTTCTCGACCAGGAATCCGGTGTAGTAGAGGAGGGCTTGCGAGGAGCCGTGTTCGGCCCAGATGTAGAGCCCGAACAGGATGGCGATGCCGATCGCCCACGCCGCCTGGACCAACGCCTGCCGCGTGCCGATCGGCTTCCCGCCGCGGTTCACGACGAACAGGTCGAGGACCAGCAGCGTCCCCACGACGGCGGTGAACACCGCCCACTCGGTCGGCGAACCGCTTCCCAGCCAGCTCATGACGCACGCTCCACGCGGGCCGCACAGTACTTGAATTCGGGGATCTTGCCGAATGGATCGAGCGCCGGATTGGTGAGGAGGTTCGCGGCCGCTTCCGAGAAGCAGAAGGGGAGGAAGACGACCCCGTGCGGCGTCCCGGAGTCGAGTCGCGCCGCCAGCTCGATCGAACCGCGCCGCGTCGAAACCCGAACGGCGTCGCCGGCGGCGATCGCCAGACGCTCCATGTCGTAGGGGGAGAGGTGCGCCACGGCCTCCGGCTCCAGTCGGTCGAGAACCGAGGCCCGCCGGGTCATCGCCCCGGTGTGCCAGTGCTCGAGGAGCCGGCCGGTGGTGAGGATCATCGGGTAGCGGTCGTCCGGCCGCTCGTCCGGAGGGACGATCGCGGCCGGCACGAAGCGGGCCTTTCCGTCGGCGGTCGGGAAGCGCGTCTCGAAGAGGACCTCTTCGCCGGGGCGGTCCTCCGACGCGATCGGGTAGGTCACGCCGTGCTCGCGCTCGAGTCGTTCCCAGGGGGCCCCTTCGAGGAAGCCGGGCCCCATGGCGGCGCGCATCTCCTCGTAGATCTCCCGGGGATGGTCGAACGGGAGGTCGAGCCCGAGGCGCCTCCCGATCTCGCGCACGATCCACCAGTCGGGTCGGGCCTCTCCGGGGGGCTCCAGCGCCTGCCGGCCGAGCTGCACCTGGCGATTGGTGTTGGTGAAGGTGCCGTCCTTCTCCGGGAAGGCGGAGGCCGGAAGGACGACGTCGGCGTGGAAGGCGGTCTCGGTGAGGAACAGGTCCTGGACCACCAGGTGCTCGAGCCGGGCCAGCGCCTCCCTGGCATGGTGGAGGTTCGGATCGGACATCGCCGGGTTTTCGCCGAGGATGTACATCCCTCGCACCAAGCCTGCGTGGATGGCGTCGACGATCTCGACCACGGTCAGCCCCCGCTTCGGGTCGAGGCCGGCCGCGGGCCCGAGCGGCACCCCCCACAGCCGTTCGAAGCGGGCGCGGACGGCCGGGTCCTCGACCTTTTGGTAGCCCGGATAAAACATCGGGATCAGGCCGGCGTCGCTGGCCCCCTGCACGTTGTTCTGTCCCCGCAGCGGGTGGAGGCCGGTCCCCTTGCGCCCGATCTGGCCGGTCATCAGCGAAAGCGCGATCAGGCAGCGCGCGTTGTCGGTGCCGTGGACGTGCTGCGAGATCCCCATCCCCCAGAAGATCATCGCCGTCCGGGCGCGGGCATAGCGCCGGGCGACGGCGCGGATCGTCTCCGGATCGATGCCGCAGACCGGCGCCATCGCCTCGGGAGTGAAGGCGGCCAGGTGCTCGGCGAACGCCTCGAAGCCGGTGGTGCGCGACTCGACGAACGCGCGGTCGACAAGCCCCTCGACCAAGATCACGTTCATCATCGCGTTGAGGAGCGCGACGTCGCTCCCCGGGGTGAAGGCCAGCATGTGCGTGGCATAGCGCGTGAGCGCGCTCCCCCGCGGGTCGGCGACGATCAGCGTCGCTCCGGCGTCGACGGCGTTCTTGAAGAATGTCGCGGCGACCGGGTGATTGACCGTCGGGTTCGCGCCGATGACGACGATCACCTCGGCGAGCGCGGCGTCGGTGAACGGGTTCGAGACGGCGGCGCTGCTGAGCCCCTCGAAGAGCGCGGCGACCGAGCTCGCGTGGCACAGGCGGGTGCAGTGGTCGACGTTGTTGGTGCCCAAGCCGACGCGCACCAGCTTCTGGAAGAGGTAGGCCTCCTCGTTCGACCCCTTGGCCGAACCGAAGCCGGCGAGCGCGCCACCCCCGGACGCGTCGCGGATCCGCTTCAGACCGTCCGCGGCACGGTCGAGGGCCTCCTCCCACGTCGCCGTCCGGAAGTGGGTCCAGGGATTCGCCGGGTCGACGACGTCGTCGGCCGACTTGGGGACGCCGTCCTTGCGGACCAGCGGGACCGTCAGCCGCTCGGGGTGATGGACGTAGTCGAATCCGAACCGACCCTTGACGCACAGACGACCCTGGTTGGCCGGTCCGGCGCGCCCGCGCACCGAGAGGATCTCGTTTCCGCGCATCTGGTAGGTGGTCTGACAGCCGACTCCGCAGAACGGGCAGAGGGAGTCGACGGTGCGGTCGGGCTCGACGAGGCTTCGACCTCCGGCGAGCGCCAGCGCCCCCGTCGGGCAGGCCTGCACGCCTTTGCCGCACGCGACGCAGGTCGACTCACCCATCGGATCGTCGAAGTCGAAGACGATCTTCGACCGGTGGCCGCGGCCGGCGAGCCCGATCACGTCGTTCCCCTGCACATCGCGGCAGGCGCGCACGCAGCGGGTGCAGAGGATGCAACTGTCGAGGCTCACCGCCATCGCCGGGTGCGAGAGGTCGGGCGCCGGAGGGTGGGTTCGCGCCGCGAACCGCGAAGGCAGGCTGCCCGTGGCGGCGGCCCACCGGTCGAGCTCGGAATCGCGCGTGCGGGGCTCCGCGGGGCGATCGGCGCAGAGCAGCTCCAGGACGGTGCGCCGCGCGCTCTCGACGCGCGGCCCTTTGGTCGTCACCGACATCCCCGGCGTCGGCCGGCGGATGCAGGAGGCGGCGAGCACCCGCTCGCCCTTGATCTCCACCATGCAGGAGCGGCAGTTGCCGGCCGCCCTGTAGCCGGCGGCCGGCAGGAAACAGAGGCTGGGGATCTCGCAGCCCTCCCGGCGTGCGATCTCCAGGAGGCTCTCCGATCGATCGGCCTCGACCTCCCGGCCGTCGAGGAGGAAGCGGACGCGAGGGGCGCTCGCCGCGTCGCCTCTCACGCGACCTCCTCCGGGAAGTGCTTCAGCACCGAGAGCACGGGGTTCGGCGCGGCCTGTCCGAGCCCGCAGATCGAGGCGTCGGCCATGCAGGCCGCCAGCTCGCGCAGGAGCGGGGCGTTCCAGCGGCCCTCCGCCATCAGGCCGACCGCCTTCTCCGTCCCGTTGCGGCACGGCGTGCATTGGCCGCAGCTCTCGTCCTCGAAGAAGCGCAGCAGGTTGCGCGCGGCGTCGGAGGCGGCGTCACGGTCGGACAGCACGATCACCGCCGCCGAGCCGATGAAGCAGCCGTGCGGCTGGAGGGTGTCGAAGTCGAGCGGCACGTCGCCGAGCGAGGCAGGGAGGATCCCGCCCGAGGCGCCCCCCGGCAGGTAGGCCTTGAAGCGATGGCCGTCGAGCATCCCGCCGCCGTACTCGGCGATCAGCTCGTTCGCCGTGATCCCCGCCGGGGCGGCGTAGACGCCGGGGCGCTTCACCCGTCCCGACAACGAATAGTGTCGGAGACCCGACCGCCCGTGCCGCCCTTGCGAGCGCCAATGCGCCGCGTCGTCGGCGAGGATGTCGCGGACCCAGTACATCGTCTCCACGTTCTGGATCAGCGTCGGCCGGCCGAACAGGCCCACCTGGGCGGGGAAGGGGGGTTTGTGGCGCGGCAGGCCCCGCTTCCCTTCGAGGCTCTCCAGCATCGCCGACTCCTCGCCGCAGATGTAGGCGCCGGCGCCTCGGCGGAGGTGGATCCTCGTCGCTCGGGTCAGCCCCGCCGCGGCGAGTTTCGGAAGCTCCGCCTCCAGGAGCCGGCGAATCTCGGGGTATTCGTCGCGCAGATAGACGTAGGCATCGCCCGCTTCGACGACCCACGCCGCGATCAGCATCCCCTCCAGCACGCGGTGCGGGTCGGTCTCCAGGCAGTGGCGGTCCTTAAACGTTCCGGGCTCCCCTTCGTCGGCGTTCAGCACCATCAGGCGCGGCCCCGGCTCGGCGGCGACGACGCGCCATTTCCGTCCGGCCGGGAACCCGGCGCCGCCCAGACCGCGTAGTCCCGATCGGTCGATCGTCTCCAGGATCCGCTCCGCTTCGGCGTTCCGGTCGGGGGCGAGGAGGCAGGCCCGAAGCCGCTCGTACCCGCCGTCGCGCACGTAGTCGTCGAACGGCCGGTAGGGCGGGAGCCGCGGTCCGATCCGGCGCGCGCGCACCGCGTCGGCGACCGACTCCGGTGTGGCGCGGTCGACCCGGTGTTCGTTCACTTCGACCGCCGGGGCCGCCTCGCATCGGCCGAGACAGGGTCCCCGGATCACGCGCGCCGACGGTCCGAGATCAAGCCGTTCCGCGATCGCGGTCGCGCCGGAAAGCTCGCAGGAAAGCGATTCGCAGACGCGCACCGTGATCGGCGGTGGGGGCGTCGCCCCGGCGTCGACGACGTCAAAACGGGCGTAGAAGGTGGCGACCTCGTAGACCTCCGCCAGCGCCAGGCGCATCTCGTGGGCCAGCGCGGCGAGGTGGGCGGTCGAGAGGTGGCCGAAGCGGTCCTGGATGCGGTGGAGATGCTCGATCAAGAGATCCCGACGGCGCGGTTCCTCCCCCAGGAGTGCGCGGATCTCCGCGAGCGCCCGACCGTCGACTTGGCGGCCGCGGAGGGTGTGCAGTCCGCGGCGGGAGGTCGGAGGGAGCACGGCGTCCATGCGGCGTATTGGATCGTAAACCGCCCGGACGCCGCAACGATCCGAACGGAGTCGGTAGCGGAATCGGGATCGGATCGGATGCGGGTGCCGATTCCGATCGGTTCCGGCTACTTCTCGATCCGAATGGCCCGATCCAGTTCGATGCGCACCGGCTTGTGGAAGGTGTCGAGTTTGATCTCCCCCTTGATCTCCACCGGCTCGACGATCTCGCACCGCAGGGTGTCGGCGGCGCGGGCGGTGCGCACCGGGAACCAGCGCGAGGCGGCGTCGGCAAACAGGCCGAGGGAGACCAGGAGGAGGAGGACGCGGGTGGTGAGGTCGGTCTTCATGTCGACGACGATAGCCCAGGGCCGGCGGAGTCGCCTCGGGTTCGCGCCGCCGCGCCGCCGCCCGTCCTCCGTCCGGGCGCAAAGGTCGCCACCGGCTCGGCCTTTCCTTTCACCGGAACGGCGCCGAGGGGCTCGAACGCGAACGCGTCGGCCGCGCGATCCCTCGTCGCCTGCGAGACCAGCAGCGGAACGCCGTGGGTCTTGGTCAGCCCTTCGATCCGGGAGGCGAGATTCACCGTGTCGCCGATCGCCGTGTATTCGCGGCGCTGCTCGGGACCGATGTCCCCGACCACCACCAGGCCGCTGTGGACGCCGATCCCGACCGCGAGCTCCGGATCGCCCCGGGCGGAACGCCGCGCGTTGAGTTCGGCGAGACGGTCGAGCATCTCCAGGGCGCAGGAAACTCCGACGACGGCGTGGTCGTGGCGGGGGATCGGCGCGCCGAAGTAGGCCATCAGCCCGTCGCCCAGGAACTTGTCGAGCGTCCCCCCGTGGCGGAAGACCACGGCGACCATCTCTTCGAAATACTCGTTGAGCATCGCCACCACCGCCGAGGCGTCGATCCGCTCGGCGGCCGCCGTGAAGCCGCGCACGTCGGCGAACAGGACGGTGACCTCCTTCGCCTCGACCACACGGTGCTCGCCCGTCGCCTGGTCGGCGATGCGGGAGGCGACCGAGGGGGAGAAGTAGCGACCGAGCCGGTCCCGGACCCGGCTCACCCGGGCGTAGTTCTCGGCAATCGACTCCACCCGGCTCGAGACGTCGGCCCCCATGAAGGCGGCGTATCCGATCACCACCGGCGGAATGAACAGGTAGACCGTGTGCTCGACGCCGGACAGCAGGATCAGGTGGCAGGAGAACGTCGAACCGACGGCGGCGGAGAGGAACAGGACGATCGGCTGCGTGCGCGTGGCCGCCGGCACGATGAACAGCAGGACCAACGCCATGTAGAAGAAGGCGGCGACCTGCGGATACGGGTGACCGTGGGCGAGGGCCGTGCGCTGCAACAGGTAGACGATCACCAGGTCGAGGGCCGGTCCTTCCCAGCGGGCCCATGGGAGGAATCGAGGGTCATGGTGCGCGGCCGCGAGCGCGACGGCCAACGCCAGATAGCCCGAAAGGAGCGGGATCTGGGAAGCGAGGTAGCGATTCTGGCCGAAGGCGACGTCGAGGACCAGCCAGACCAGCACGCCGACCAGCCGGAACCACCCCAGCCGCCGGAGATTGCGCCGCCCCTCGTCGTCGAGCAGCCGGATGAGGTCTGGATCGGCCATGCGCCGCCCAGGATAGCTTGCTTCCTTGGCATCGATGAATGATCATAGATCGATATGAACGCCCTGTCGGACTCGTTCCGCGCCTTGAGCGACACGACGCGGTTGCGCGTCCTGCGTTGCCTGGCGGCGAGCCCCTTGAACGTCACGGAGCTGGTTCAGGTCCTGGGCGTCGGGCAGTCGAACGTCTCCCACCATCTTGCCCGGCTGAAGCGGCTCGGCCTGGTGGCGGAGGAGCGGCAGGGATCGGCCAAGCTCTTTTCGCTGATCCGGGGCTCGGAGGGTTCGGCGCTCGGGGCCCTGGTGCGGATGGCCGTCGAGTGGAAGGAGGACGACTTCGGCGACCTGGCGCGCCTGCGGGAGGCGCTGCGGACGCGCGAGGACCGGCAGACGCTGAACGAACGGCTGCTCGAGCCCGGTCAGTCGTGGCTCCTGTGGGGGCGCGCCGTCGCCTCGCTCCTGCCGGCGGTCGACGCCGCCGACTTCGGCTGCGGCAGCGGCGTGCTCACCGTCGAGATGGCGCGCTGGGCGCGGACGGTCACCGCGATCGATGCCTCTCCGGCGGCGCTGGCCAAGGCGAAGGCGCGGGCGGCGGCGGCGGGCACGGAGGTCTCGTCGCGCATCCGCTTCGTTCAAGATGACCTCCTGTCGTTGCGGATGCCGAAGGAGCGATTCGACCTGGTCGTGCTGTCGCAGAGCCTGCACCACGTCGAAGACCCGCCGAGGGCGATCGGGACGGCGTGGCGGGTCCTCCGCCCGGGCGGGAGGCTCGTGGTGCTGGAGCTCCTGCCGCACAAGGAGGGTTGGGTCGTCGAGCGACTCGGTCACCGCTGGCTCGGCTTCGAGCCGGCGGCGGTGCGCCGCTGGACCGAGGACGTCGGCTTCTCGTCGATCGACCTCGACGAAAGCGCCGCGCGCCCGGGCGATCCGTTCCGGGTCTTCCGCCTCGGCGCGACGAAGTCGGCGCGTCCCCAGCGTGCGTTGGCGCCGCGCAGGCGGCGGGGTCCCGGAAGGGGAGGGCCCCGTCCATGAACTACACCCGCGAGATGAGGCGAACGCAGCTCCAGGAGCACCTCGCCCGCCGGGTGCTGGTGATCGACGGGGCGATGGGGACGGCGATCCAGGCGCGAAACCTCCCGCCGGAGGCGTTCGGCGGCCCGGAGTACGACGGCTGCAACGAGCACCTGGTGCGCACCCGGCCAGACGTGATCCTCGACATCCACAAGCAGTACCTGGCGGCGGGGGCCGACATCGTCGAGACCGACACCTTCGGGGCCACGCCCCTGGTGCTCGGCGAATACGGACTGGGAGAGAAGGCCCGCGAGATCAACCGGACCGCGGCCCGGCTCGCGCGGCAGGCGGCGAACGCCTTCTCCTCCGACAGCCGACCGCGCTTCGTCGCCGGCTCGATCGGTCCGACGACGCGGGCGATCAGCGTCACCGGCGGCGTCACCTTTGACGAGCTGGTGGAGAACTTCCGCGTCCAGGCGCTCGGGCTGATCGAAGGCGAGTCCGACTACCTGTTGATCGAGACGGCCCAGGACACGCGAAACGTGAAGGCGGCGTTGATCGGGTGCGACCGGGCGATGGAGGAGCTGGGGATCCAGGTCCCGGTCGCCGTCTCCGGGACGATCGAGCCGATGGGGACGATGCTCGCCGGCCAGTCGGCGGAGGCGCTCACCGCCTCGCTCGCCCACCGCGACCTCCTCTACCTCGGCTTGAACTGCGCCACCGGCCCGGAGTTCATGACCGACCACCTGCGGTCGATCGCGGCGCTGGCTCGGACGCGCGTCGCCTGCGTGCCCAACGCCGGGCTGCCCGACGAGAACGGCGTCTATCGCGAGACGCCGGAGATGCTGGCCTCGGTGGTGGCGCGATTCGGCGCCGCCGGTTGGCTCAACCTGGTCGGCGGCTGCTGCGGGACGCACGCCGGCCACGTCGCCGAGCTGCGCAAGATCGCCGACGCCATCCGCCCGCGGGAGCCGTCGCCGGCGGCCCGGTGCTTCCTCTCCGGGATCGACTACCTGGAGGTCACCGACGAGCTGCGGCCCCTGTTGATCGGGGAGCGGACGAACGTGATCGGCTCGCGGAAGTTCAAGCAACTGATCGTGGAGGAGAAGTACGAGGAGGCGGCGGAGATCGCGCGTTCCCAGGTGAAGGGGGGGGCGCAGATCGTCGACGTCTGCCTCGCCAACCCCGATCGGGACGAGCTCGCCGACATGGAGCGGTTCCTGACCTTCGTCACCAGGATGGTGAAGGTGCCTCTGATGATCGACTCCACCGACGAGAAGGTGATCGCGAAGGCGCTCACCTACTGTCAGGGGAAGGCGATCGTCAACTCGATCAACCTCGAGGACGGCGAGGAGCGGTTCGAGAAGATCGTGCCCCTGGCCCGGCGCTTCGGCGCGGCGTTGGTCGTCGGCACGATCGACGACGACCCGAAGCAGGGGATGGGGGTCACCCGCCAGCGCAAGCTGGAGATCGCGCGGCGCAGCTACGAGCTTCTGACGAAGAAGTACGGGGTCGAGCCCGAGGACATCTGGTGGGATGTACTCGTCTTCCCTTGCGCGACCGGCGATGGGCAGTACGTCGGCTCGGCGGTGGAGACGATCGAGGGGATCCGCCTGGTGAAGAAGGAGTTCCCGCGGACGCGGACGACGCTGGGGATCTCCAACGTCTCGTTCGGCCTGCCCCCCGCCGGTCGCGAGGTGCTGAACTCGGTCTTCCTCTACCACTGCGTGCAGGCCGGACTCGACTCGGCGATCGTCAACAGCGAGCGGCTTACGCGATACGCCTCGATCCCCGAGGAGGAACGGCGCCTGGCGGAGAACCTCCTGTTCGACCGCACCGAGGGCGGGACGCGGGACGTCGTCGCCGAGTTCGCCGCCCACTTCCGGGAGGCGAAGGGTCGCTCCGCGGCGGCCTCCGCGCTCCCGCTCGACGAGCGGCTGGCGCGCTACATCGTCGAGGGGACGAAGGAGGGGCTCGTCGCCGACCTGGAGAGGAAGCGCCTCGGCTGCGAAGAGTCTCCGCCGACACCGCCCCTGGAGATCATCAACGGCCCGCTGATGAAAGGGATGGACGAGGTCGGCCGGCTGTTCAACGAGAACAAGCTGATCGTCGCCGAGGTGCTGCAGTCGGCGGAGGCGATGAAGGCGGCCGTCTCCCACCTCGAGCCGTTCATGGAACGGTCCGACGCCGCGGCCCGCGGCACCGTCGTCCTGGCGACGGTGAAGGGGGACGTCCACGACATCGGGAAGAACCTGGTGGAGATCATCCTGGGGAACAACGGCTTCAAGGTGGTGAACCTCGGGATCAAGGTGCCGCCGGAGCAGCTGATCGCCGCGGTGCGCGAGCACAAGCCCGACCTGGTGGGACTGTCGGGCCTGCTCGTGAAGTCGGCGCAGCAGATGGTCCTCACCGCCGGCGACCTCACCGTCGCCGGCGCCACGATCCCGATGCTGGTCGGCGGGGCGGCGCTGTCGCGGAGTTTTGTCGACAAGCGGATCGCGCCGGCGTACGGCGGCTTCGTCGCCTACGCCAACGACGCCATGGACGGGCTCGACCTCGCCAAGCGGATCGTCGATCCGAGGGCGTTCGCCGACCTGGAGCGGACGACGTCGGAGCGCCGGCGGACGATCGCCGGCGACGACGGTCCGCGGGCCATCGCCGCGCCGCTCCCGGCGGTACGGTCCCGCCAGGTCGAGCCGCTACCGATCGTACCGGCCGTCCAGAGCTTCGAACGGAAGGTCGACAAGACGATCCCGATCGACATCGTCTGGCGCTACGTCAATCCCCGGATGCTGTTCGGGCGCCATCTCGGGCTGCGCGGCCACGTACTCCGGCTCCTGGAGGAAGGGGAGCTGGCCGAGCTCGCGCGCAGCGAGGCGGGCCGCAAGGCGCTGGAGCTCAAGGAGGCGGTCGACGCCCTGAAGCAGGAGGTGCGTTCGAAGCGCCTGCTGCAGCCGAAGGCGGTCTGGCAACTGCTCCCGGCGGTGAGCGAGGGGAACCGCCTGCACGTGCTGGATCCCGACCGGAGGTCTCGCCGCGGGACGTTCGAATTTCCGCGCCAGCCCGTCCCGGAGGGACTGTGCCTGGCCGACTACGTCAACCCGGCGGGCGCGGGGGCCCCCGACCACGTCGCCGCCTTCGTCGTCACCGCCGGGGAAGGGGTGCGCGAGCTGGCCGAGCAGTGGAAGAACGAAGGGCAGTACCTGAAGAGCCACCTGATCCAGGCGCTGGCCCTGGAGTCGGCGGAGGGTTTTGCCGAATACCTCCACGCCCAGCTCCGCGCCCGGTGGGGGTTCCCGGACGAGCCGGACGTCCGAATGATTTCGTTGTTCCAGGCCCGCTACCGCGGAAAGCGCTACTCCTTCGGCTACCCGGCCTGTCCGCGCCTCGACGACCAGGAGATCCTCTTCCGCCTGCTCGGTCCGGGGGAGATCGGGGTCACTCTCACCGACGGCTTCATGATGGACCCGGAGGCGTCGGTCTCGGCGCTCGTCTTCCACCACCCGGAGGCGAGCTACTTCTCCGTCGGCGCCACCGGCCTCGACGACGCCGCCGACGAGGTAGCGTCGGTCGTCCCCCGCGTGTCCCAGTCGGCGCGGTAGGCGTATCGGCACGTTGCGGGCAGCGCAACCAACGGCGAATCCGCCCGTCTCTCCCGCCGAGGAGAGATTCCCAGGTTCTCATCCGCAAGTTTGCCAGCAGGATCGACCGGCGATGTTAGTTTCGCGCCCGTACGAGGCGGCTGTGCCCCTCGCGGAAGGAATCGAAGACCGTCTTTTCGGGGAGAGGTTGGCTATGCGACGCGAGCGAACGACACTTGGAATTTGGTGCGGCCTCTGGGCGGGCGTATGGCTGGGCGTGGCGTGCTCAAACGGCGGCGGCTCGGACAAGAACGCTCCGCCACCGTCCGACAACGCCCGGCTTTCGGCGTTGAGTCTTTCCTTCCCGTCGGAAGCGCTCTCCCCGGCCTTCGATCCGGAGACGACCGACTATGACGCCGATGTGGGTCTCCTCGCCTCGACGGTGACGGTGACTGCGACGGTGGAGGATTCCACCGCCACGGTGACGGTCCAGGGGCAGGATACCGTATCAGGGGAGCCTTCGCCGCCCCTCGATCTCGCTCTCGGCGTCAATACCGTCTCGATAGTCGTGACCGCCGAGAGCGGCGACCAGCGAACCTACCTGCTCCGGGTGAGCCGAGCCGCGCAGCTCCTGAGCTCACCGGCCTATTTCAAAGCTTCCAACTCCGGATCGGACGATGGCTTTGGGTTGGGCGTCGCCGTTTCTGGCGACACGATGGTGGTCGGGGCTCCTTTCGAGGACTCGAGCGCCACGGGGCTGAACGGCAATCAGGCCGACGAGGCGGCGGTCGACAGCGGCGCCGCCTACGTGTTCGTGCGGACTGAAGGCATCTGGAGCCAGCAGGCCTACCTCAAGGCCTCCAACACCGGAGCGAACGATAACTTTGGGATAAGCGTCTCCATTTCGGGCGATACACTGGTGGTCGGGGCCGATGGTGAGGATTCGAGCGCCACAGGGGTGGACGGAAACCAGGCCGACAATACCGCCTCGGGCAGCGGCGCAGCCTACGTGTTCGTGCGGAGCGGAGACGTTTGGACTCAGCAGGCCTACCTCAAGGCCTCAAACTCCGAAGCGAGCGATAGCTTTGGATTCGGTGTGTCCGTTTCGGGCGACACGCTGGTGGTCGGGGCCGAGGGCGAGGATTCGAACGCCACGGGGGTGAACGGCAATCAGGCCGACAATACCGCCTCAATCAGCGGCGCCGCCTACGTATTCGTGCGAATCGAGGGTGTTTGGACCCAGCAGGCCTACCTCAAGGCCTCCAATTCCGGAGCGAACGACTACTTTGGGAGTCACGTCTCCGTCTCGGGCGGCACGGTGGTGGTCTCGGCCCCTTTCGAGGATTCGAACGCCACGGGGGTGAACGGCAATCAGGCCGACAATACGGCAGGCGACAGCGGCGCCGCCTACGTGTTCGTTCGGAGCGGGGGTGTTTGGACCCAGCAGGCCTATCTCAAGGCCTCCATTTCCGGAGCCAACGATTACTTCGGGAGTAGTGTCTCCGTCTCAGGCGACACGGTGGTGGTCGGGGCCGCTGGCGAGGATTCGAGCGCAACCGGAGTAAACGGAAACCAGGCCGA
>CAYJRR010000063.1:0-26425 GCA_964372275.1 uncultured bacterium | reverse complement strand
ATACGCGATCCTGATACAAGTGACTGGAGTTCAGACTGTGCTCTTCCGATCTATCGCTTCGAGAACTGGAACCGCGCGCGCGCCGAACGGCGGCCGTACTTCTTCCGCTCCTTGGAGCGCTGGTCGCGCGTCACCATCCCGGCCGACTTCAGCGAGGCACGGAGCGCCGGGTCGATCTGCATCAGCGCGCGCGTGATCCCGTGGCGGATCGCGCCGGCCTGACCCGCGAGCCCGCCGCCCGAGCAGGTGGCGTAGGCGTCGTACTTGGCGAGGGTCTGCGTCAGATCGAACGGCTGGTTCAGCACGCGAATCAGGACGTCACGGCGGAGGTACTCCTCCACCGGTCGGCCGTTGACGATCACCTTGCCGTCGCCCGGAACGAGACGGACGCGGGCGACGCTGGTCTTGCGGCGGCCCGTGACGGACTTCCGCGTGGTCGGGTTCGGGGTCTTGGCCATCCTTATACCTTCAGGGTCTTCGGGGTCTGGGCGGCGTGCGGATGCTCGCTGCCGGGGTAGATCTTGAGTTTGCGGATCAGCTGCTTCCCGAGTCTCGACTTGGGGAGCATCCCCGCCACCGCCTGCTTCAGCAGGTGCTCCGGCTTCTTCGCCAGCACCTCCTTCGCCGGGACGTAGCGCATGCCGCCGACGTATCCGGAGAAAAAGTTGTAGATCTTGTCGTCGAGCTTGCGGCCGGTCAGCTTCACCTTGGCGGCGTTGATCGCCACCACGAAGTCCCCCATGTCGATGTTCGGGGTGAAGGTCGTCTTCGTCTTCCCTCGGAGGGTCATGGCGATCTTCGATGCGGCGCGACCGAGGGTCTGCCCATCGAGGTCGACGATCCACCAATCGCGCGGGTCGAGATTTTTCTGGGCGACGGTCGCCCGGGCCTTGACGGTCTTCATAAGTCCTCGTAACTGCGAAGAAAACCGCCTCCGGGCGGCTCGCGAAAGTCGACACTGTAGAGAGCGGCCCGGACGCTGTCAAGCGCAAACCCACGCCGCCGCGAGTGAAACGGGGCCTGTTCGAGCGCCGTCACCCGCGCGGCGATCCGCCCGACTGCGCCGTGGGATCGTCGTAGTCGACGCGCACCAGCGTCAGGCCATGCGCCGGCGCCATCGGACCGGCGCGCGTCCGGTCACGGACGGCCAGGACCTCGGCGATCCATCCGACCGGCTTCGCGCCGCGCCCCACCTGAACCAGCGATCCGACGACGTTGCGCACCATGTGCTTGAGGAAGCCGTCCCCGTCGACCTCGATCCACACTTCGCGGGAGGGTGGTGGCTGCCGCACGACGTCGATGCGGCGGATCGTCCGCACCGGCCGCTTCGCGGTGCACTGCGAGTCCTGGAAGCTGGAGAAGTCGTGCGTTCCGACGAGCGGCGCGGCGGCGGCGGCCACCTTCTCCCAGTCGACGTTCCAGACGTGCCAGACGTGGTTCCGCTCCAGCACCGGGCGCACCGGCGCGTCGTGGAGCCGGTAGCGATAGAGCTTTCCGACGGCGTCCTTGCGCGGGTCGAACTCGTTGGGGACCGGTTCCACCGAGAGCACGGCGACGTCGGCGGGGAGGAGCGCGTTCAGCGCGCGGTGCAGCTCCGCGGCCGGGATCGCCGTGCCGGTGCGCAACGAGACGACCTGACCGAGCGCGTGCACGCCGGCGTCGGTGCGGCCGGCGGCGACGACGCGGTGCGGGCCGATCACCGTGGCCACCGCCTCCTCGATCACCCGCTGCACGGTGACGCCGTTCGGTTGGAGCTGCCAGCCGTGGTACGCCGTCCCTTCGTAGGCGACGACGAGCTTCAGCGTCCTCATCAGTACTCGAACAGGAACGACGCGCGGACGACCCAGTGGTTCAGGTTCAGGCCGTCGCGTCCCTTCCCCAGGCGGTTGTAGTCGACCCGGGAGTACTCGAGGGTGAGATAGGTGTCGTTGACCCCCCACCAGCCGTCGAGGTCGTCGGCGCGCGCGGGTTCCAGCTCGTCCAGGAGGATCTGCGCCCCCGCCAGCCAGGTCCATCCGTACTTGTCGCCGTCGACCTGCTCGTCCTCGATCGGGTTGCGCTCCGACCAGACGAGATAGCCGACCCCGGCGCCGGCATAAGGCACGACCGGCTGGTGCGGGAGCAGGTCGAGGCGCGCGATCGCGGTGGCGGTGAACGGCGCCAAGGTCAGGCGCGAATACTCGGCCGAGCGCTCCCCTTCGAGAACGCCGATGCGCCGGCCGGTGATCTGCGCGAAGTCGGCCGAGAGGCCGAGGTCGAAGACGGAGAAGAGGAGCAGGCCGAAACGCCCGTGCCACATCGGGTGCAGGCCGCGGTCGCCGTAGATCTCCTGCACCAGGTTCCCGAACGGCGTGGCGGCGCCGAAGCCCAGCTCCGCGGAGAACCACTTCGGCGTCTCGGGGACCGGGACGGAGAAGCGATCGCGGTAGGGATCGAGACCCGGCGCCGGCTCGCCCTCCGCGGCCGGCGCCGCGGCACCGCGCGTGTCGGTCATGAGCGGCGACGCGAGCGCGATCGCGGTGACCGCCGATCGCAGGAGAAGGGCCGCCGCGATCATGCGCCCCTCCGGCGATGGGCGACGCGGATCGCGATTAGCGCGAGCAGGGCGAGCGCCGCCGGCGGCAGCACCGCCGCCGCGCGCGCGGAGCGGCGCCCGAGGGTGGTCGCGCAGACGAATCCGCCGTCGTCGCCCGCCAGCTCCGCGGCGCCGAGCGTCTCCTGGGCGATGGCGCTGCGCGGACCGACGTAGGCCGAGAGGTTTCCGGCGCTGTCGATCGCCGCCACCTTCATGTAGACGCGCGTGCCGTTCTCCACGTCGACGACGTACTCGTGGCCCTCCGTCTCCTGCGGCGAGGTGAGCGTCCCGACGCCGTTCGTCCCGGAGGAGCCCGTCCCGAAGTGGACCGAATATCCGGTCGCCCCGCCGTTCTTGGGCGAATCCCAGCGGGCGATCACGCGCCCGTCGCCGAACCCGACGGTGAGGTGGCGCGGGACGCCGGGCGGGACGTCGAGCGTCAGCAGGACCTCGTCGTGACCGGTGAGCCCCGCGCCGTCGGTCACCTCCACGCGAACGCGGTTCGTCCCCTCCTCGAGTCGGTCCTCGAGAACCGAACCGTCGACGGCGATCTCGGCTTCGACACCGGCGGTGACCGACTGGGTCGCGACCTGGCTTCCGTCGACCTTGACCACCGCCGTCCCCGATTCGCTGCTCGTCACCCGCACCACCACGTCGGTGCCGGCGTCGTTCAGCGCCTCCGGGTCGGTCCCGGCGATCTCGACCCACGGGCGGTCGGTGATCACCGCCACCCGCCCGTCCTCGAGTCCGACGAAGAGATAGCCGCCGGCCTCCGCCATCGAGACCGGCGCCGCCGGCAGGGCGATCGGGTCCTGGGCCACGTCGAGGTTCTCGTCGTAGGCCTCGACCTGGTCCGGGGAGGCGACCGCCACCCAGATCACCGTCGACGCGTCGCTGCCGCTCACCTCCACCGCCACCGGACTGCCGCCCAACGTGACGTCGTCGACGACCGAGGGGACCGACGGATCGACGACCGCGAGCGATGAATGATCGCGATCGACGACCAGCACCCGCGGCGAGGCGGTGGGGAAGGTGGCCGCCGCCACGTCGACCAGGTCGCCGGTCTGGCCGGCGTCGACCACCAGCGTCGCCGGCGCGTAGGTCAGCGCGTTCATCCAGGCCAGGTTGCCGTCGTCGGAGCCGAAGAAGATCCGCTCGGTGATCCCGGTGACCGCCCCGACCGCGCAGACCGGCGCGCGCCCCAGGGCGATCCCGTCCCCCAACACCGTCCCGGACGCGGCGTCGAGCACGTCGACCACCTCGTCGGTCGCGTTCCCGGCGTAGAGGCGCGAGCCCGTCACGTCGAAGGCGAGCGCCGATACCGGATCGTTCCCCGTCGCGTCGACACGGAGATCCTCGGAGGCCGGCGCGTCCTCGTCACCATCGGCCCAGTCGGAGATCGCCTCCACGTCGAACAGCTCGAGATAGCCGTCGTCGGTCCCGAGTGCGATCCGTTCGCTCGCCGTCCCGCTGGCGGCGATCGAGCTCGCCGCCGCGGTAGCGCGGGCGAGCGAGAGGCCCCCCTCCACCGGCTCGAACGTTCGCCCGTCGATCACCTCGACGGTGTCGGAGGAGATCGTGCCGATCACCACGAAGGCGCCGTCGGCGGTGGAGACGGCGTAGCTCGGCGTGTCGTCGAGGGAGATCGTGTCGACCAGCACCCGGTCGGCCGCGCCCGCGCGGGGGCCGGCGACCAGCAGCAGCGCCGCCGTGGCCGCGACCGGAAGCCGGGCTCGCGGCACGGAGCGGGATCGGTGGGCGTGACGTCGGCGCGGCGTCCTCACGCGCGCCGCTCCAGCACCGTCCGAGCCAGCCGCACCGCCGACAGCGCGCCGCCGCTGCGGACGTTGTCGGCGGCAATCCACAGGGCCAGTCCGTGACCGGTCGACCCCTCGCCGACCAGCCGCACGCGGCCGACCGACACCACGTCCTGTCCGACGGTGTCGCCGTTCACCGGGTACGCCGCCTCCTCCGGATCGTCGTCGAGCCGCACTCCGTCCGCCTCGTCCAGCACCGCCCTCGCCTCGTCGCGCGAGAACGCCCGCTCCGTCTCCACCACCAGCGACGCCGAGTGGCCGGAGAAGACGGGAACCCACGCGCGCGTCGCCGTCACCGACATCCCGCCGCCGAGCAAACGCGGCAGCCCCAGCGAAAGCAGACGCTCGCCCGCAGTGTATCCGCTCGCCTCGAAGTCGTCGACGTGCGGCAGACAGTTGAAGGCGAGCGATTTCGGAAAGATCTCGGTCGACGGCGCGCGGTAGTTGAACAGATCGCGGATCTGCCTCCCCAGCTCGTCCATCCCGGCGCGCCCGCGGCCGGAGGCCGCTTCGTAGGTGGAGACGATGACCCGCCGTACCCGGAACGCGGCATGGAGCGGCGCCAGCGCGACGGCGGCCATCGTCGTCGCCGCGTCCGGCACCGCGATCAGGCAGCGCGGCGGCAGCGAGTCGATCTCCTTCGCATTCACCTCGGGCACGATCAACGGGACGTCGGCGTCGCCGGCGAAGCGTCCGGAGAGGTCGAGGGTGCAGGCGGTGCGGGGGAAGGAGAGGCGCGCCAGCCTTCCGGCCTGCTCCGCGCTCCCCGCCAGGAAGGCGATGTCGCAGCCGTCGAACGCCTCGGGGGCCGCCATCCGCAGCGGGACCTCGTCCTCGAGGAAGGTCACCGTCCGCGATCCGATCTCCCGCTCGGCCTCGGCCGATTCGTCGGAGGCGGTCCCCGGTTCGAGCTCGGCGGCGTCGGCGAGCGGACGGAGCTCGGCGACCGGGAACGCTTCCGATTCGATCACCCGCAGGATCTCGGTGCCGAGCAGGTTGGTCGCCCCCGCGACCGCCACCACCCGACCGCGTCCGGCGGCCACGTTACTCCTCCTCGCGCGCGGGGCGGGGCGCCGCCGCGCGCGCCGGGGCCCGGCGCAGCGTGCGCCAGACGAGCTCCGCTGGGCCGTGCGCGACGTAGACCATCGCCACCAGGAACAGCATCACCGGCGGATTGGAGAGGACGAGCAGGATCAGGATCACGAAGCAGACCAGCGCCTGGAACGAACGTCCGCTCGTCAGGTCGAGGTCCTTGAAGGAGCGGTAGGGGATCGTGCTCACCATCAGGAAGGCGAGCGAGAAGACGAGCAGCAGGATGAGGAAGCTCTCCGTCTGCACGTTCCCCAGCAGGTAGCTGTGCAGGATCACCGTCGAGGCGGCGGTGTTCGCGGCCAGCGGAATCGGGAGACCGGTGAAGTGGCGCTTCGACGGGGCGCTCCCGGTCTGCTGCACGTTGAAGCGCGCGAGTCGGAGCGCGCCGCAGACGAAGAAGAGGAAGGCGGCGAGCCAGCCGGTGTGGCCGAACTCGCGCAGGCTCCACAGGTAGAGCAGGATCCCCGGCGCCAAGCCGAACGCCGACAGGTCGGCGAGCGAGTCGTACTGCACGCCGAACGCCGAGGTGGTCCGCGTCATCCGCGCCACCCGCCCGTCGAACAGGTCGAAGATGGAGGCCAGGACGATGAAATAGGCCGACTGGACGTAGTCACCGTCGATCGCGCGGACGATCGAGTAGAACCCGGCGGCCATCCCGCCGGTCGTCAGCAGGTTGGGGAGGATGTAGATCCCCTTGCGGAGCTGTTCGGGCTTCAGGCGCCGCGGACGCATCCGCTTGCGGCCGCGGAACGGCCCGCCGCGAGGGGGCTCGGCCGATCCTGGAAACGGGGTCTCGCCGTCCGCCATCGTTGCGCCCTTCGGGCTACCTCGGGGCCTCCCCGAACCCCGGGTCCCCCGTGGTGGGGAGCGTCCCCAGGACCGTCTCCCCGCCGACCACGCGGTCTCCGACCTTCTTCGTCAGCGTCGAACCCCTCGGAAAGTATACGTCGACGCGGGACCCGAATCGAATCAGCCCGAAACGCTGACCGGCCGCGAGACGGTCCCCCGGGCGGGCGTAGCAGAGGATGCGCCGCGCGATCGACCCGGCGATCTGGACGAACAGGAGCCGGCGCCCGCCCGCCGTCTCGAGCAGGATGCTGTTGCGCTCGTTCTCCTCGCTTGCCTTGTCGGCCGACGCGATGCGGAACCGTCCCGGCACGTGCTTCGTCGCCACCACTCTTCCTGCGACGGGCGCACGGTTGACGTGCACGTTCAGCAGGCTCATGAAGATCGACAGGCGAACCGTCCGCTGGCCCAGGTGCTCCGTCTCCTCGACCTCCGTCACCTGGCAGACGACGCCGTCCGCCGGCGCCAGCACCGCCCCCGGGACCGTGGGGACGTTCCGGGTCGGATTGCGGAAGAACCAGGCGCTGAACAGCGCGAACGCCAGAAAGGGGAGGGCCCCCCACGGGTGCACCAGCACCCCGACCAACCCCCCGACGAGGAGACCGAACCCGACGTAGGGGATCCCCTCCAGGCAGATCGGAAATCCACCCCCTCCGGCGATCTCGACCGGGCGGGGCGCGGCGTCGTCCTGGGTCTCGGTCATCGAGGCGGCCATCTGGCGGGCATTCAAGCGGAACCCCGTCTCGCCGGCAAGCGACCCGGATCCGCCCGGATCCGATCCGTTCTGGAGGCTGGCGTCGCCGGCGGCAAACGTGCTAGGAAAGCCGTTCACTCGGGAGGGTGGGATGGGCGCTTCGCTCCGTTTCCGATCGGCTCTGGTGGCGGCCGTGGTGGGGGTGGTGGCCGTCGCGTGCGGCACCGGCGGGATCCAGACCGGTGGCGAGACGGCCGGCGACGACGACGACGACGGCTCGCGGCCGACCCCCACGCCGAACACGCCGCCGGGCGAGCCGATCCGCTTCGTGGCGCTCGGCGACACCGGCACCGCGTCGGAGAACCAGTTCCTGATCTCGATGGCGATCAAGGCGAAGTGCGAGGCCGACGGGTGCGACTTCGGCCTGCTGCTCGGTGACAACTTCTACGATTCGGGGGTCACCTCGGCCGACGATCCGCAGTTCGAGACGAAGTTCCAGGAACCGTACGGCGAGCTCGGCTTCCCCTTCTACGTGGCGCTCGGCAATCACGACTACGGCGGCGATGGGGCCGGCTACCAGTTCGAGCGCGGCGCGTTCCAGGTCGACTACTCGCTGCAGCACGCGAACTACGTGCTCCCCGCCGAGTACTACGCCTTCGACGAAGGGGACGCGCTCTTCGTCGTCCCCAGCACCAACCTGATCCTCTGGAACCACGACGACGCCGTCGAGACGCAGGGGGACTACTTCCGCGTGATGCTCGAGGGCAGCGTGCGGCCGTGGAAGATCGCCTTCGCGCACCACCCCTACATCTCGAACGGCAAGCACGGCAACGCGGGGAACTACGACAACGCCGGCGGGATCCCGATCGCCAACGGGGCGAACGTGAAGTCGTTCTTCGAGGAGACGCTCTGCGGCCGCGTCGACCTGTACCTCTCGGGGCACGACCACAGCCGGCAGGTGCTGCCGGGCACCTCCACTTGCCCGGGCCTGTTCGTCGTCTCCGGCGCCGGCGCCAAGACGACCGATCTGCTGGGGTCGAATCCGTCGCTGTTCCAGAAGGACACGATCGGCTTCACCTACGTCGTCGTCACCGAAGAGAAGATCCAGATCGAGATGCTCGACCAGAACGGGACGGTCGAGTTCGCCACCGAGCTGGTCCACGACTGACCCGCCGGGCCGGCCGGACACGCCCCTTGAGGTGCCGCTGTCCCATCGCGGAATTGTTGTCGCGCCCCGTCGGCGGAACCCCCTGCAAAATCGAGTAGTTCGCTCCGATGTGTCCGGTCCGGTGATTGCACGGTCCGTGGGGTCCACTCACGGGGGTCGTACATGCGACGTGGTTCGGTCTGGGCGGCGTTGACGGTGGCGGTGTCGTTGAACCTGGTGGGGGCGCCGGCGTTCGCCGACGACCCTCCGGCCGGCGGCTTCGGCGGGCGAGGCGGAGGCGGGCGCAGCGGTCCGTTCACCCCCGGCGTCGACGGCAACCCCACCGGCCCCTACTCGCCGGGCGGACCGAACGACAACCGCGGGACCGGCCCCTTCACCCCCGGCGAGAACGGCCCGCGAGGACCGCGCTCGCCCCACGGGACGACCGGCAGCGACGGCCGCGGTCCGTTCAACCAGCCGTCGACCGAATCGGGCAGCGGGGGCGGCTTCGGGGGATCGCTGCGCCGCGGCTGGAACGCCGTCGCGACCTTCTTCACCGCCGTCGGCCAGGCGATCTGGATCTACTCCGGTCTGCGCAGCCTCTTCGGCGGCGGGTCCCAGAGCCCGACGGCGACGCAGCCCACGAACTCCGCCGGTGTGAACGTCGGCCGCGGCGCGGCGACGATGGCGAACGGCCCCCGGACTCCGGTCGAGATCGTGGCGACGGCCGACCGCCCGGCGATGGTCCTCGCCAGCTCGACGCTCGGCAGCGCGGCGACCTCCGAGGTCTCGACTCCGCGGCGCGACGGCGCGACGTTCCTGCGACCCTAGCCGCCGCCGGGACGCTTCCACTCCCGCTCGACCGGGCGCAGGTAGCGGGGGGCGATGCGCGACGGATCGAGCGACTCGCGCGGGCCGGCGCGAAGCGCGGCGGCGGCCAGGCGGGCGACGTTGCCGGCGCGCGGCAGCGCGGCCGATCCGTCGAGCGACGCGGCGGCGCCGCCGAGGATCCGCTCCACCAGCGCGGCGTAGGCGTGCCCTCCGTCGCCGACCAGGAGCACCGGCCGGCAGGCTTCGGCCAACTCCGTGAAGAACGGCTCGGGGGGGACGACGGCGTCGTCGCGGATCCGGCAAGGCTTTCCATCCGGGCCGCACTCGAACTCGGCGGCGTAGAGCTCCCCTTTTCGGGCATCGAGCAGCGGGACGATGCGTCGCGCGCAGAACGGCGCGTTCCAGGCCAGCGCCTCGAGGGTCGAGACGCCGGCGAGCGGCAGCCCGCGCGCGAGCGCAATCCCCTGCATCGCGGCGAGCGAGACGCGCACGCCGGTGAAGGAGCCGGGCCCGACGGCGCAGGCCAGGCCGTCGAGGTCGGCGGCCCCGAGCCCCGCGGAGCGGAGGATCTCCTCGACCTCGTCGACGAAGCGCGCGCTGTGGTTCGGGGCGGCGGGGGAGGGGACGGCGCCGGCCGGGGCGAGGCTCCAGCTGCGTTCGACGAGGATGCGCACCGCGTCCATCGACGCGACGTCGGAGCGGCCTTGCAAGGGGGGGAGCTCGGCGAGGGCGATACTTCCTGCGGCGGTGGAGGTATCGGCGGCGAGGATCCGCACGGCGTCAGAAGACGCGGGTGACGACGTCGTTCACCAGGACGAAGGCCATCACGGCGAGGAGGAGGAGGAGGCCGGCCTGCTGGGCGATCTCGCGTACGCGGATCGACGGCGGGCGCCGGAGGATCGCTTCGATCGTGAAGAAGGCGAGGTGGCCGCCGTCGAGCACCGGGATCGGGAGCAGGTTCATCAGCCCCAGGATCACCGACATGTGCACCAGGACCTCGATGAAGGCCGCCACCCCGGCCTTCGCGGCGAGCCCGGCGACGTGGGCGATGGCGATCGGGCCTCCGATCGAATCGCGCGCCGACAGCTCCCCGGTGAAGATCTTGCGGAAGGCGCGGACGTTCATCGCGATCACGTCGACCGTGCCGTGGACGCCGGCGGCGAGGGCGCGGAACGGATTCCGGTAACGCTCGACGACGGTCTTCCCCCACTCCTGTTGCGCGTGAAGCGCCAGCCCCGCCCAGATCGACTCTTCGGTGCGCGAGGAGCCGGTGATCCGTTCGCTGCGCGTCACCGGCGTGAGGGTCGTCTCCACCGTCTGGCCGTCGCGTAGCAACGTCAGCGGATTCGGCTTGGCCCCCGCCTCCTGGTCGAGCCAGGTGTTGAAATCGAGCTCGCTGCCGAAGACGACCGACCCGGAGGCGACGATCCGATCGCCCGGCCGGATCCCGGCGATCTCCGCCGGCGAGTCGGGCTCCACCCGGGAGACGACCAGGTCGCCCGGCTCGAATCCGACCGCTTCGGGGGTCACCGGTTCCGCGGCCGTGTCGGGCACGATCAGGTTCACCGTGACCTTCTGCGGCGCCGCCTCGATCGCCTTGGCGCGCGCCTGTGGGTCGGAGGGGATCGGCGCGCGGCGCGTCACCTCGACCTCCACCGCGCGCCCCGGCGCGAGCGCCGCCACCGCCGTCGCCAGGTCGAGCCGGTAGTCGATCGTCCGGTCGCCGATCCTCGTCAGGCGGTCGCCCAGCTTCAAGCCCGCGCGCTCGGCCGCCGATCCGGCCGGGGGGGCGATCACCGGCGCCGGCGCCGACTGTGTGATCCCGATGATCAACGTCGGGCCCTTCACCCCGAACTCGTTGACCCCCGTGCGCAGCTCGGGGGTCATGGTGAAGACGCGGCGCTCCCCGTCGCGCGACACCGTCAGCTCCACCGGCTCCCTCTTTTGCCGGATGCGCTCGGTCATGTCGTCCCACTTGGTGACGGGGACGCCGTTGACGGCGACGATCTCGTCGCCGGCGCGGAGACCGGCGCGTTCGGCGGGGGAGTTGCGGCCGACGGTGCCGACCCACGGCGCCGGGTGCTCCTTCCCGACCATGTAGACGCCGGCGAGGATGAAGACCGGCAGGATCAGGTTCACCGCCGGTCCGGCGAGCACCACCAGCATCCGCTTCCATAGGGGCGCGCCCAGGAACGAGCCCGGAAGGTCCCGGGCGTCGTCGTCCCGCGGGTCGTCGCCGACCATCTTCACGTAGCCGCCGAGCGGGATCCACGCCAGGCGGTATTCGGTGTCGCCGACCTTGGTGCCGAAGATGCGCGGGCCGAAGCCGATCGAGAACTTCTCGACGACGATGCGGAAGTACTTCGCGGTCAGGAAGTGACCGGCCTCGTGGACGAAGACCAGCACGCCGAGCAGGATGACGAAGGGGACGATGTAGGTGACGAGCCAGGTCATCGATCAGGCCCTCCGCGCCCGTACACCGTCGATCCGCTGCCGCGCGATCCGCGTGGCGGCCCGTTCCGCCTCGCGCACGTCCTCCAGCGATCGTAGCGCGGTGGAAGCTTCCGACTCCAGCACGTCGGCAAGCAGGCGTGGAATCGCGGAGAACGGGATTCGTCCCGCGAGGAACGCCTCGACCGCCACTTCGTCGGCGGCGACCAGGAGCGTCGGCGCCGTCCCGCCCGCCGCCGCCGCGCGCGCCGCGATTCCGAGGGCGGGGAACCGCGCGTCGTCGGGCTCGCGGAAGGAGAGCGTCCCGAGGGAGGCGAGGTTCGCCGGCCGGACGAGCGACGGCACCCGCTCGGGCCAGCCGAGGGCGTAGCCGATCGGCAACGCCATGTCGGGGGGCGCGAGCTGCGCCAGGGTCGTGCCGTCGGTCATCTCCACCAGACCGTGGACGATCGCCTCCGGATGGATCACCACCCCGATCCGCGAGACGGGAAGCCCGAACAGCCAGGCGGCCTCCATCACCTCGAGCCCCTTGTTCAGCAGGGTGGAGGAGTCGACCGAGATCTTGGCCCCCATCTCCCACCGCGGATGCCGGCGCGCGCGCTCGGGGGTGATCGCCTCGAGCTCCGCGCGGCTGGCGTCGAGGAACGGCCCCCCCGACGCGGTGAGGACGAGCCGCGCAACCTCCTCCGGCCCGCGCCCGGCGAGCAGCTGGTGGAGCGCGGAGTGCTCGGAGTCGACCGGCAGGATCCGGCTTCCGCTTCGCGCGGCGGCGGCGGTGACGAGCGCACCGGCCATCACCAGCGCCTCTTTGTTGGCGAGCGCCACGTCGCGTCCGGCCTCGACGGCGGCCAGGGTGGGGGAGAGACCGGCCGTCCCGACGATCGCCGAGACGACCCGGTCGCACTCGGCGCGCGCGATCTGCATCGCCCCCGTCTCGCCGTGCACGATCGCCGGTCGCGGCACCTCGGGGGGGAGGGTCGCGAGGAGGGCGGCGAGCGCGTCGGCGGCCGCGCCGTCCGCGACCGAAACCGCCTCCGGCCGCGCCTGCGCCACCTGCTCGGCGAGCCGCTCGACGTTCCGCCCGGCGGCGAGCGCGACGGCGCGGAACCGCTCCGGGTAGCGGGCGATGACGGCGAGCGTCTGCCGTCCGACCGAGCCGGTCGAGCCGAGGACGGTGACGCGGCGAGGGGCGGAGGTCAGACGGACGGTCCCGCGAGGGCGGCGTGGAGGGTTTCGGAGAAGACGAGGGTGAAATATATCGCCGGAAGCGCGAACAGCAACGCGTCGATCCGATCGAGCATCCCGCCGTGACCGGGGAAGAGCGTCCCCGAATCCTTCACCCCGGCGGCGCGCTTCAGCAGCGACTCGGCCAGGTCCCCCAGCTGGCCGAACAGGCCGCCCACCGCTCCGACCGCCGCCACGCGGAGCGGACCGGGGATCTCCGCGCCCCACCACCCGAAGTGGGCGTAGACGGCGCGCGCCGCCAGCGCCGCCCCGATCGAGGCGGCCATCCCGGCGACCGCCCCTTCCCAGGTCTTCCCGGGGGAGACGCGCGGGTGCAGCTTGTGGCGCCCGAGCGCGCGCCCGCCGGCGTAGGCCCCGGTGTCCCCCAGGAAGACGACGGCCAGCGCGAGCACGACCCACAAGAGTCCGTCTTCGCCGCCGACCGTGCGGAGCTTCACGGCGCAGGAAAGGGTGAAGCCGAGGTAGACGACGCCGAACAGGGTCGCCGCGATGCGGGAGGGGGCGGTCTCGATCTCCCGTGGACGGAGGACCGCCTGGATCGGAATCGCCAGGAACGAGATCCCCAGGGCGAGGAGCATCCACTCCGCGGACGAGTGGCCGGCGCCGCCGTCCGGAATCCCCGCGGCGAGGATCGGAAGCCAGGCGAGCGCGATGGCGAACAGGCGATTGCCACGGCCGGCGGGGGGCGCTCGCAGGTTGCCGTACTCCCAGAGCCCGAGGGCCGCGGCGGCGAGACACAGCGCCTGGATTCCGGGGACCCCGCCGAAGAAGAGGACCGGAAGTACGACCGCCAGCGCGACGAAGGCGGTGACGACGCGAAGGATCACGGGACCGCACCGAACCGGCGCTCGCGCGCGGCGTAGGAGGCGAGGGCGCGATCGAGCTCGGCGCGATCGAAGTCGGGCCAGGGCGTATCGGTGACGTAGAGCTCGGTGTAGGCCACCTGCCAGAGGAGGAAGTTCGACAGCCGCCACTCGCCGCTGGTCCGCACCAGGAGGTCGGGGTCGGGGAGGCCGGCGGTGTAGAGAGCGCCGGCGACCGTCTCCGGCGTGATCGACTCCGGGTCGAGGCCGCCCGCTTTCGCCTCACGCGCCAGTCTTCGCGCGGCGTCGGTCAGCTCGTCGCGCCCGCCGTAGGAGAGGGCGAGGGTCAGCGTCATCTCCTCGTTCGCGCGGGTGGCCTCGATCACGCGCAGGAGCTCGGCGCGGCTCGGCTCCGGAAGGCGCTCCAGCCGGCCGATGGCGCCGAGCCGGATCCGATGGCGTTGGAGGAGCGGCAGTTCGGAATGGAGGAAGCGGACCAACAGCTCGAACAGGGCCGCGACCTCGGGCCGGGGGCGGGACCAGTTCTCCTGCGAGAAGGCGTAGAGCGTGAGGTAGCGGATGCCGATCTCGCGCGCCGCCTCGACCGTGGCGCGCACCGCCTTCGCGCCCGCTTCGTGGCCGGCCGTGCGCGGGAGGCCGCGCGCGACCGCCCAACGGCCGTTGCCGTCCATGATGATCGCCAGGTGCTGCGGAATCGTCGGAAATCGCGTGGGCATTCGCGGCGTTCGCCGTACGGAAAGAGCGCGCCGGCACCTCCTATCACCGCTCCGGCCCGATTGACAAGACGCGTCGAACCCGCTAGAGTCCCGCGTCTCGTAGTGACGGCGAACGCTTGAATCCGATCAAAAAGCTCTTACTTTGAGTCGAGTCGGATCGGTCTCGCCCCATCGGTCTGGAGGTTCGTTCATGTTGAGGTTCAAGGTCGGCGACAAGGCGGTCTACCCGGCGCACGGCGTCGGCGTGGTCCAGGGGATCGAATCGAAGGAGATCTCCGGCCGCAAGCAGACCTTCTACATCCTGCGCATGCTGGAGAAGAACGACATGACGATCATGGTCCCGGCGGACAACGCCAAGGGCCTGCGCCGGATCATCCCGCCCGCCGAAGTGGAGCGGGTCTTCGCCACGCTTCGCGACCGGGAGGCGATCACGTCGGACCATCACCAGACGTGGAACCGCCGCTACCGGGAGTACATGGAGAAGATCAAGTCGGGCGAGGTGCAGCGGATCGCCGAGGTGCTGCGCGATCTGTCGCTCCTCAAGTTCGACAAGGACCTCTCCTTCTCCGAGCGGAAGATGCTCGACACCGCCCGCACGCTCCTGACCAAGGAGCTGGCGATCGCCATGGACACCGGCGAGGACGAGGTGGAGCAGGAGCTGGAGCAGATCTTCAGCTGAGATTCCGAAGAGTTGGACGAGTTGGCGGGCTCCGGGGAACCGGGGCCCGTCGTCGTTCCGGTGGATCGGTCCCGCTCGTCCGCTTCGACCACGCTATCGTGCACCACCGACCACTGGGAGCGATCGATGCCGGAGCCTCAGCCGCTGCTGCCCTCGCCGGAGCCCGAGTCTCCGTCGCGCCGCCCGCTCGTGAAGACCCTCGTCCTTTGGCTGGTACTGACGGGAAGCTTTTTCGCCTGCTACCACGTGCTGAAGACGACACCCGCGGAACGCGCGTCGGGTCCGGCGTGCGTTCCGAATCTCGGTGCGCCGTACCTGGTTTCGATTGCGCTCCTCGGTGGACTCGCCCTTTTGTGGTGGCAGTTCCGCGGATCGAGCCGGTTCAACGAGCGGATGGCGCCCGGGTTGGCGGCGCTCCAGCTCGGGAACCTCGAGGACGCGGCGCGGGTGTTCGGGACCGAGGCCCGACGATATCGTGGTCAGTTGACGCTCGAACCGATCGCTCTCTGGAACTTGGCGACCGCGCGCACGCTCCAAGGGGAGTTCGGCGACGCGGTGGAGGCGCTCGTTCGCGTCGAGCGCTGGTCCGGCCTTTCTTTCCAGTCCCACGTTCGCGCGCTGGCCGCCATCTCCCTGGTCGAGGTGCTCGCGCTGCGGGGTCGCACCGGAGAAGCTCGGCGGTGGCTGGAGGAGGCGCGGCGCCGCTTTGCCAGGGCCGGATCGGCGTGGGACGGCGAGAGGTGGCTGCTCGTTTCTTCGGAGGCGTTGCTGCTCGTGCGCGAAGGACGCGGCGCGGAGGCCCGGACGCACCAGGACCGGAACTGGACTCTGTTGGAAGGCGCGATGTCCTACACGCGCCTGCGCAGGCAGTGGGTCCTCCGCGCCTTCGCGGCGGCGCCGCCGTCCGGGCCTCGTGACGACGGGGAGATCGACCGATGTCTCGCCACACTACGCCCTGCGCGCCGCGGAGAGTTCCGGTCCCTCTGCCTCGAGTGGCCGGAACTGGCGGCGTTCCTTTCGGCGCACGGCTTCGCGGACTCCACGACCGCATGATCGCGCCGTCAGGCCGGCCGCCGACGAGCAACGTCGAACGGGTCGCGCCGGCGCCGGCGGTGTGCGCGTGCGGGCGGACCGTGTTTCCAATGCCCGCGAGAATGGGCGCCCAGCCCACTGCGCCCGGCAGCATCCATGTCAAACTCTGCGGGACCTGCGTCCCCGAGCCGGTCTTCTCCCGGACGCTGGACGACGCACATCGCCGCGCGGTCAGCCCACCGTCACGGCTTTCACCGAAAACGTTCCGGTCCAGATGCGCTTGGAGACTTCCGATCTCCCCTCGACCAGTCGCAGGTCCCCCTGGAGCGTCGGCTCGTGTCGCAATGGACCGGCGACTCTTCGCACGCAAAGGTCGCCACTGGCGACGTCGATCCGACCGTGGGAGGTCTCGACAAAGGAGTAGCGCTCTCCCTCACCCGGGATTTCCAGTGCACTCTCGACGGAGAGGTGCTCGCCGCGAAGCGATCTCCATTGCTGTCGATATCCGACGCGAGCGCAGGGTGGCAGCGTACCCACCAAGGACACCCCCTCGCCGCGCAGCATGAAGCGTTCCGGCCGGTCGGACCGGTCCGTCAGGATCACCTCGAGAAGTTCCAGTGGACGCTCGGTCGTCTCTCCGTCGGCGCCGATCGAAAGCCGGTCCACCGTTCCCGTCCTCGCCATTCCCAACCTTCCTCTGCTGGACACGAGTCCGGGGTCTCGCGCGGGGGGAGAAAATTCGCGGTCTCCACGACCGCATGATCGCGCCGTCAGGCCGGGACGTTCGCGGCCTCCGCGTCCAGGCGTTCGATCAGCGCCCAATCGGGGTCGACGTCGAGCCGCTCGACCTCTTCGAGCAGCTTGAACACCTGCTGCTCCAGGGCGGCATCCGGGCCGTTCCGCTTCTGCTGGAGGGCGGCAAAGCGCTTGAACCAGAAGTACCGGTTGTAGAAGGACTCGGCGCGATCGAGGGGAGGGCCGGGGACCCGCTCCGGCCAATGCTCGAACAGCAACGCCCAAGCGAGCGCCTCGCCGACCGCCCCCTCTTCGAGAGGAACGACCGGCGGCGTCAACCGTGCGATGCGCGCGTAGACCTCGTCTTTCACGCGCCGCAGCGTTTCCACGGGGACCAAGACGCCGATGTCCATCGTTCGAAGCCTCCGAGAAGACCGACGTTCCGGTCGGGACTCCCACCGCCGCTCAGCTCGACTTCTTGATTCCGGTGAGGAGGAGGAACGCCTCCTCGTTCGGCTCGCGACCGAGGAACCGCTTGAGCAGGACGTCCGGCTCCTCGACGCGGCCGCGCGCCAGGATGATGTCGCGGTAGGCGCGGCCGACGGTCGGATTCAAGACCCCTTCCGCCTGGAAGCGGGTAAACATGTCGGCGGCGAAGACCTCGCTCCACAGGTAGCCGTAGTAGCCGCCGTCGTAGCCCCCCATCATGTGGCCGAACGTGCCGGGGAACCGGCTCTTGGGGTCCTCGTCGAAGCCCAGGATCATGGCCCACAGGTCGCGGGAGATCTGCTCCGCCCCCGGCGGCTGGATGGAGGCGTGCAGGGCGCGGTCGAAGGAGGCGAGGAAGACCTGGCGGCTGTAGTGGGTGCCGGCGTTGTAGCGGCGCGCGGCGATCAGCTTCTGCGCCAGCTCGGGCGGCAGCGGCTTCGACGGGTCGGTCGGGCTCGCCGAGAGCAGCGCGAGGACCTCCGGCCGGTAGATCCAGTTCTCGAGCATCTGCGACGGGGCCTCGACGAAGTCGCGGGCGACGTTGGTCCCGGACAGCGTCGCGTAGCGCGCGGTCGTCAGCGATTCGTGCATCACGTGGCCGAACTCGTGGAACAGCGTCCGCACCTCCTCGAACTTGAGCCGCGAGGGTTCGCCGTCCGACGGTGGGCTGAAGTTCATCACCAGGGCCGCGAACGGAATCTTGTAGCCACGCGCAGTCTCGCGGCCGGTGGAGAGGCCGAACTCGGCGGCATGGCCGTACTTCCCGTCCCGGGGGAACGGATCGACGTAGAAGCGCGCGATGCGCTCGTGCGTCGTCGCGTCGATCACCTGGTAGTGCTTCACTCCGTCGGCCCACACCGGCGCCGCGGGATCCTCCTGGATGTCGATCCCGAAGAGACGCTCGTAGACCTCGAACATCCCGGCCATCACCTTGTCGGTGGGGAAGTGGGCGCGGATCTGTTCGTCGTCGATGGCGTACTCCGTCCGCTTGATGCGGTTCAGGTAGTAGCGCCAATCCCAGGCGTGGATCTTCGCGTCCTTCTTCCCGGTCTCTTTCGCCTTGAGCGCCTGCATCTTCTCCCGCTCGGCCGTGAGACCCGGGGCCAGCCCCGCCCTCATCCGGTCGATGAAGAGGCCGACCGTCTTGGCGTCCCGCGCCATCCTCGGCTCGGCGACGTAGTCCATGTGCGTGGCGTAGCGCAGCATCCGGGCCGCCTGCTGGCGCAGCTTCACCGCTTCGTCCAGCAGCGCGATCTGCTCGGGCCCGCCGCGGTTCATGAAGGCGACCTCGAGCTTCCGCCGGGTGGCCTCCACCGTCGCGTTCTCCAGGACGGGGTAGTAGTCGGGGTACTTGGTGGTGACGACGTACTTGCCCGCCGGCGTCTTTTTCAGGCGCGCGAGGAACTCGTCGGTCATGCCGGCGAGCTCGGCCTTGGTGAGCTCGATCGAGCTCTTGTCCTCGGTGAGATGGGTGGAGAACTTCGTCTCCAGCTCGGTGATGCGCTGGCGGATCGCGACCAGCTTCTCGCGCTCGCTGTCCGCGAGCTCCAGCCCGTTTCGGCGGAAGTCGCGCATCGTGACGTCGACCAGCTTCTTCTGTTCGGCGTCGAGCGCCTCCCGCGCGCGCGGGTTGGCCAACCATCCCTTCATCGCCTTGTAGAGGTCCTTGCGTGCGCCGAGGGCGACGGCGTACTTCCCGGCGCGCTCCTCGCACCGGCCGGCCGCCTCGCGCACCGCCGCGTCGGTATGCACGCTCTTCATGAAGGTGAGGCGGGCGACCTTCTCGGCGTAGTCGGCGGTCGCGCTCTCCAGCGCCAGCGCCGTGTTCTGGAAGGTGCGGTCCGCGTCCGGGATCGCCACCAGGCTCGCGAGGCGCGCGTCGGCCTCGCTTTCCGCGGCGGTGCACGCCGACGACATCTCCTCGGGGCTCCAGGTCACGTCGAGCGGGTCGACGTCGACGCGCGCGATGGGCGCGGCGGCGGCGGCCGGTTTCGGACTCGCGTGCGCCGTGACGCCGCGCTCCGCTTTCGGCGCGCAACCGCTTCCGAGGCCGAGGGCGAGGACGAGGAGGGCGAGGCTTCGCGTCGTCGTGGTCATGGTTCCTCCGAGAAGGTGGCGCATCCTATTTGCCTTCGAGCGCCTTGCGCACGTCGTCGATCTGATTGACGTGGGTGGCCGTCTTGGTGATGTCGGCCTGGGTCGCCTTGAGGTGGCCCTCGACCACGCCGACGAGCGTCGAGACGGAGTCGATCTGCGCCCGCGTCTCGGTCGAAAGACGGACGAGCTGTTCCTTGATCTGCAGCAGACTCTCCTTGTCCGCGAGCAACGTCTTCGCGTCGGAGGTGAGGGCTTTGATGTCGCCGTCGAGGTCCTTCTTGATCCGGATCAGGTTGGTCACCGACTTGGCGATGGCGCCGAGGTCGATCGCCGCCGCCGGTCGGGTGAACGAAAAGAGGAGCGTCGCGAGCGCGGCCCCCAGGAGGAACGATCCGGGTTCGAAGCGGCGTGGTCCGGCGGGTCGGGCGGTTCGGGGGTCCATTCGTCGTACCTCCTCGGGAAGGCCGCCTCATAGCGCACCCGGCGCGCCGGTGGAAGGGCCGCCGGCGGGGCGCTACCGTCACGGGGGGTGACAGGCTATGGTGTCGCGGTGCGACCGACCGTTCCCACCGCCGGGTGCGTGATCGCCGCCGGCGGGACGGGCGCCCGGTTCGGCGGCGATCGGCCCAAGCAGTTCCTTCCGCTGGCGGGGACCACCCTGCTTCGCCGCAGCCTGCTCGCCGCGGCGGCGGCTCCGGAGATCGGGGAGATCGTCGTCTCGGCGTCGGCGCCGCTCCAGGACCTGGCGCGTCGCGAAGCGACCGGAATCGGGAAGGTGAGGGCGGTGGTCGAAGGGGGGGAGACGCGCACGCGGAGCGTCGCGAACGCGCTCGCCGTCCTCTCACCCGGCCTGGAGGTGGTGGTGGTGCACGACGCCGCCCGCCCGCTGGCGTCGGCGTCGCTCTTCTCGGCGACGATCGGCGCGGCTCGCGCGCACGGTGCGGCCGTCGCCGCGCTTCCGGTCGACGACACGCTCAAGCGGGTGGGCGACGACCGGTCGGTGCGGGAAACGGTCTCGCGGGACGGGTTGTGGCGGGTGCAGACGCCGCAGGCGTTTCGTGCCGATCTGCTGCGGCGCGCGCACGAGGCGGCGGGCGTGCGCGGCGAGGAGGCGACCGACGACGCCGCGCTCGTCGAACGGATCGGCGGAACGGTGACGGTCGTGGCGGGTGAGCCGGCCAACCTCAAGATCACCGGGCCGGAAGACCTGGCGTTGGCGGAGCGTTGGGTCGCGGGGGCGGATCCGGCGCGGACGGTGCGGCTGGCCGGAGGGGCGTCGGTCCCCGTCTCACGCGTCGGTTTCGGGCGTGACAAGCATCCGCTCGTGGCCGGTCGTCCGTTCGTGCTCGCGGGCGTCACGTTCCCCTCCGAGGTCGGACCGCTCGGCCACTCCGATGGCGATGCCCTCTGCCACGCCATCGCCGACGCCGTCGTCGGCGCGGCGGCGGCGGGGGACCTCGGGCGGCTGTTCCCGGACGACGCCGAGGAGACGCTCGGCATCACGGGGCTCGCGATCCTCGCCGGCGCCCGTGCCGAGGCGGAGCGCGCCGGCTTCGTGGTCGCCAGCGTCGATGCCACCGTCTGGCTGCGCGCCCCGAAGCTGGGCTCCGCGCTCGACGCGATGCGCGCCGCGGTCGCCGACGCGCTGCGATTGCCGGTCGGCGCCGTCTCGATCAAGGCCAAGTCCGGAAACGGCCTCGACGCCGTCGGCCGCGGCGAAGCCGTCGAGGGTGAAGCCGTCGCGGTCCTCACTGCCATCTAGGGGCGGCGCGGCCGCGCGACCGCCGCGTGGTCGGCGCCGCCGATCACCGTGACATCGTCGGCGATCACCTGCACCGAGCGGTAGTTCGCCTTCTCCCGCTCGTGCTGCGGTCCGCCGATGTCGTCGGCCTCTCCCTCCACCAGGTGGAACGAGACGTTGTCCGGAAGGGGCGCGCCTCTCGCGCGGATGAACGGGGTCTTCGATCCCATCTCCAACGCCATCGGCTTCCCGATCCATCGCGAAATCCACCGCGTGCCGAGGAGGTAGCGCGTGTTCCAGGCGATGTTCGCCGAGTTGTAGCCCCCCCACGGCGTGCCGCGCGCGGTGAAGTCGACGTGCTCGAAGCGCGACAGCGTCCCGTCGGCGGCCATCGAGTCGAGCGCCGCCTTGGTGACGAGCCCCCCCATGCTGTAGGCGTTGATCGTGACGCGCTTCACACCGGCGGCGTTCAACGCCAGGAGCGCCGCCCGGAGGATCGCCGCGTTTTCGGTGAGCGTCTTCCGTCGCCGGTCGTAGGGAAAGTCCAGGACGTGCAGGCCCGCGGCGGCGTGGATCGGCCCCCATCCGTCGAGGTCGCGGGAACGCGCATCGATGCCGCCAACGAGGATCGCGACGTCGTCGTCGAGGGGCGGGTTCGATTCGACCGCGGCGTCGGTGAGCGGCGCCCATTCGGCCGCGTCGGTCACCGCCTCGAGGACCTCCGCCATCTTCGTCGCGGGCGGGTCACACTCGTCCGGCAGCGGGCGCGCGGCCGCGGTCGAAACGCCGATCGCCAGCGTGAGCCCGACCGCCACCGACCGTGCGATCCCGGCAATCCGGTGCGCGGGTTCTCGACTCGCTCCCATCGAGGACGAAGGGCAGCAACGGACATGCCGCGATTTTCCGTCGGAAAATCAGGGGTCTCGGGGCCGGTGCCGGGTCCGGCGGAACTCAGGATGGTGAGGCGGGTGCCCCGTCGGTGAGGCGCTTGCCCAGGGCCCCCACCGCGATCGACGCCGAGGCGTACAGCCACGGAAGCCAACCGGCGACGCCGGCCAGGTCGCGTTGGTCCGGCGCGTAGGCGAAGGCGCCGACGCGCACCAGACCGATCTCCACCGACGTCCCCAGAAGCGCGGTGGAGACGGCGAGGAAGATCCCGAGCCCGGTCCGATCGCAGACCGTCCAGGCCACCGCCGCCACCGCGGCGAGCACGAGCGATCGCGTCGGCCACGGGAAGGGGAGGAGCCCGCTCAGGGCGTAGGCGAGGACGAACAGGCCGATCCCGAGAACGACCACGCGGCCGGACGGAGGCGGCGACCGGAGGCGGAGGAGTCTTTCCCAGAGCGGCCGCGCCAGTCCGATGGCGACGCCGGCGGCGGCGAACAGCGGCGGCACCCACCACGCCTCGCGAAAGAAGGCCGGCTCGGGGTAGGCGAGGGTGTCGGTGTGGGTGTGGATCGCGTCGAGCGCCGTGCCGACCGTCGCCCCCAGCGCGGCCAACACCCCCGTCGCGCGCAACCATTCACTCCGCTCGGGGGCGCCGTCGGGCATCGGGCCCACGATATCGTCGCGCGCGGTCGTTTTGCTAGCATCGGACGACGATGTCGCTGCGGATCTACGACACGCTGGCGCGCGAAAAGCGGACCTTCGAACCGCTCGAGCCGGGGAAGGTCCGGATGTACGTCTGCGGCGTCACCGTCTACGACCTGTGCCACGTCGGGCACGGGCGGTCGGCGATCGTCTTCGACGTGATCCACCGCTGGCTTCGGGAGAAGGGGTACGACGTCACCTTCGTCCGGAACTTCACCGACATCGACGACAAGATCATCCGCCGCGCGCAGGAGCGCGGCGTCACCTCCGAGGCGATCGCGTCGGAGTACATCGACGCCTTTGCCCGCGACATGGGGGCGTTGGGCCTGATGGCTCCGACGGTCGAGCCGAAAGCGACCGAGCACGTCCCCGAGATGATCGAGGTGATCGGCGCGCTGATCGATCGTGGACTGGCCTACCGGACGGCGGACGGCGTCTACTTCGCCGTCGGCGCCTACCCACGCTACGGGCGGCTGTCGCGGCGGACGCGCGAGGAGCTGCTCGCCGGGGCGCGGGTTGCCGTCGACGAGGCCAAGCGCGATCCGGCCGACTTCGCGCTCTGGAAGGCGGCCAAGCCCGGAGAGCCGGAGTGGGACTCGCCGTGGGGGAAGGGCCGTCCGGGCTGGCACATCGAGTGCTCGGCGATGTCGATGAAGTACCTGGGACAGCCGTTCGACATCCACGGCGGCGGCGAGGACCTGATCTTCCCGCACCACGAGAACGAGATCGCGCAGTCCGAAGGGGCGCGCGGCCGGGAGCTCGCCCGCTACTGGGTCCACAACGGGTTCCTCAACCTGAAGTCCGAAAAGATGTCGAAGAGCCTCGGGAACGTCGTCACCGTGCGCGAGCTGGTCGCGCGGTGGCCGGCGGAGGCGTTCCGGTTGCTCGTCCTCTCGGCCGACTACCGCCACGTGCTCGACTTCACCGAGGAGGCGATGGCGGCGTCGGTCGAGGGGCTGGAGCGGCTCTACCGCGCGGTCGACGAGGCCGACCGGCGGATCGCCGGCGCGCCCGGGGCGGGCCCTGGGCCGGCGTCGGAGGCCGACCTCGAAGAGCTGGCCCGGACCGCCGACGCGCGCTTCGCCGACGCGATGGACGACGACTTCAACACCGCCCGTGCGAGCGGCGTGCTGTTCGAGCTGGCGCGGGGCCTGAATCGGCTCACGGCGCGCGCGGGCTGGTCGGCCGCCGACCGGGAGCTGGCGGAGCGCCTGCGCGGCGGGCTCCTGCGCTGGGGCCGGAGCCTCGGCCTGCTGTCCGACGAATCGGCGCACATGCTGGAGCGCCTCCGCGCCGCCGGGGTGGCGAAGACCGGTCTCGACGCCGCCGCGATCGAGGCCAAGATCGCCGAGCGCCGGCAGGCGCGCGAACGGAAGGAGTTCAAGAAGGCCGACGAAGTCCGCGCCTGGCTCGCCGAGCGCGGCATCACGCTCGAGGACTCCCCCTCCGGCACGACCTGGCGAGTCTCCTAGAAGCCCAGTGCCAAGCCGACGCGCCATCCGTCGCGCGGCGTCTCGAGGCGCACGCCGAAGGTGATCGGCGCCGTCAGCTCCGAGCCGCGCGCGTCGAACCAGCCCTCGCCGACCTCGGCTTCGAGCCACGACCGCGAACCGACACGCCAGCGCCCTCCGAGATGGCCGACCGCCCCGGCGGCCGACGACTCCCCGATCCGGACGCCGGCGGACGAGGAGGCGTGAATCGACCACCGCTCCTCGGCACGGGCGGACCCGGCCGAGGCGACCATGAACAGCAGGACCGGAAGGAGCCGTCGCATGCTCCGAGCCTACTAGGTCAGCGTCCTTCGATGCAGGCGGGGCAGGCGAGGAGCATTCGCTCGTCGGTGACTTCGTCGCCGATGGTGTAGCTCCCGCCGCACAGCGTGCAGACCATCGGCGTCCCGTCCCCTTTCGGGAGCGGCGCGGCCGGCGCGGTCGGCTCGAACGCGTCGACGCCGACCGCGACGCCGGCGGGCGCCTCCCCCTTGTCGCTCCAGAGGGCGCTTCCGTCGGTGACCGTCGTCTCGGTCGACGGGAGGAGGTTCTCCGCCGTCCAGCGGCGCGCGTCCTCCATTTCCGGTGGCACCGACGGCTCGAGCTGCGCGAACGACTCCGCGTCGGGCATCGCCGCGGCCGGAAAGGACGCGAGCTCCTCCATCGGCGCCCCGACCGACGCGGGCGGTCGGCTCGCCGGCCAGTCCGCCGCCACGGGGGCGACCAGCGGCGAAGCGGTGGCGGCCGTCGTGGCGGGGGCCGTCGTAGGCGTCGCGAGGTCGTTCAGCAGCGTGAGCACCGCCTCCTCCTTGAGCGGCTTCTTGAGGAAGCGGGTCACGCCGAGCTCGGCGGCGACGGCGCGGTCGTTCGGGTCGTCGGTGAGCGAGGCGAAGACGAACGGGACCTCGGCGACGTGCGGGATCCGGCGCACGTTGTCGCGCAGCTCGAAGCCGTCCATGCGCGGCATGTGGAGATCGCTGACGATCAGGTCGATCTCGCCGTAGCGGACCACCTCCAGCGCCTGCACCGCGCTCGATGCCGTGACCACGTTGAACGAATGGCGGCGGAAGATCGTCGCCGCCGCCTGCAGCTCGATCACGTCGTCGTCGACCACCAGCACCCGGCCTCGCGAGACTCTCGTCGCCTCGTCGACGAAGGCGGCCAGGGTGCGCTGCGCGTCGGTCTCCATCTCGGTGAAGCGGACCCCGATCCCGGGAACCTTGCCCTGGCGCGCGGCGAGCTCGGGGGTGAGCAGAAAGGCGACCTGGCCGAGAACCGGCACCGACTGCTTCGTCCCCGGCAGCTCGAGGGTCAGACGCACCTTCGTTCCGAGCGGAAGCGGGGACGAGGTGCGGACGAAGATCCCGCCTTTGCTGATGTTCGCGCTGAACTCGACGAGGAACTCCGCCGCGTCGGCGAATCGAACCGGAATCATCGCGTCGACTCGGGTGTCGCGCGTCGCCATCGGCCCGATACTACCGCGGCCCGGGAGGGGTCCCCGGAATTATGAGCGGCGGCGGAACCAGGCGTCGTAGGCGGTTCCCGCCGCCCCGAGCACCACGTCCGCCACGCGCCGCAGCGTCACCGGCCGCCCGCCTGCCGTCCGCTCGACGCGCCGCACGATCCGTCCACCGCGTGATGGCGCCGTCGCGGGGGGGGGCACCGCGTCTCGACGCCGGACTCTCGTGCGCGTCCCCTTCCGCCTCCCGTCCCGGCTCCGGTCTCCCCGCACCTTGCGTCGTACGATCCGTCGGTTCTTCGCCATCGACCCTCCCGCGCGTCCGCCTCGTCCGGCGCCCACCTGCTCACCCGGACGCACGCGGCAACCGCGCGCTTTGTGCGCGCCCCGAAACCGCGCTAGAGAAGAGGCCATAGGATGTCGTCCTTCCGCATCGCCGGCGACCTCACGCCGAAAGGGGACCAGCCGGCGGCGATCCGGGCGCTCGCCGACGGGATCCTCGCCGGGGCGAAGCACCAGACGCTCTTGGGGGTGACCGGTTCCGGGAAGACGATGACGATGGCGCACGTGATCGCGGCGGTCGACCGGCCGGCGCTGGTGATCGCGCCGAACAAGACGCTCGCCGCGCAGCTCTACGGCGAGTTCAAGGCGCTCTTCCCGGAGAACGCCGTCGAGTACTTCGTCAGCTACTACGACTACTACCAGCCCGAGGCGTACATCCCGCAGCGCGACATCTACATCGAGAAGGACGCCTCGATCAACAACGACCTCGACCGCCTGCGCCTCTCGGCCACGAGCGCCGTCGTGTCGCGCCGCGACGCGATCGTCGTCTCGAGCGTGTCGTGCCTCTACGGGTTGGGCGACCCCGAGGACAA
>CAYJRR010000062.1:0-26490 GCA_964372275.1 uncultured bacterium | reverse complement strand
GGGCGGGGGCTGCGATAGAATGGAGGGGTTCGGGGAATCCCCGATGTCGCCCGAAGGGCGAACAGATTGGACGGTGATTCTTGAATCGCCTCCGTCCCTGGCTCAGGCGGCTGCGGCGGGATCTGGGGGATCTCGCGTCGTACGTGCGGTCGTCGCTGGCGCGCGGGAACCGGATCGAACGGCGGACCGACTTCTCGCGCTGCGAGCGGCCGGTCCTCCTGATCTACGGATTCGCGCAGACCCGGCGGGTCCTGGGCGTGATCGAGAACCGGCTTCGCCGTGACGGATTCTGCGTCTGGTCGATCAACCAGGGTGGGCTGTTCGACACCTTCAACACCGGCGGGCTCGAGGACCTGGCCAAACTGATCGCCGAGAAGGTGGAGCGCCTGGTCTCGCGCCACGACCTCCCGAAGATCGACATCGTGGCGCATTCGATGGGGGGTCTTGTCGCGCGCTACTACGTGAAGCGGCTCGGCGGGGCGCGATACGTGCGGAACCTGATCACCCTCGGCACCCCGCACCACGGGACGCCGATCGCGCTCGCCGGGATGCTGACCGTCGGCCTGTTCAGCCGCGCCATCTGGCAGATCGCGCCGATGAGCCTGTTCATCCGCCGGCTCAAGAAGGGGCCCTTCCCGCCCGAGTCTCGGATCGTGAGCGTCTATTCGAAGACCGACCGCATATGTCCCTATCCCTGCTGCCTGCTCGAGGTCGACGCCCCGAACGTCAAGAACGTGCTGGTCGAAGGGGAGATCTCGCACCGCGATCTCCTCACCAAGAAGGCGATCTACGAAGTGGTCCGCGCCGAGCTCGACGACGGCACCCCGCGCGAGAAGCCACACGCCGTCACCGCCTGACGTCCTATTCGCCGGAGATGCGGCCGGTCTCGGGATCGGTGAGCGGCTCGGCGGCGCGCCCGCGATCGCAAAGGGCGGGAAGCGTGACGTTGGAAGACGCTTCCGCGTCTTCGTTCGTTCCCGGGCTCGCCGGCTCGGTGCCGATGCAGTCGTAGGCGGGGACGAACAGCTCGGTCGACGGGAGCGAAGTCGTCTGCGGTTCGGCGCCGCCGATGACGAGCACCGCCCCATCGAGCCAGGTCTGCGTCCCCTCGAGCGCCACGCTCTGTTGGCCATGGCGACGGGCGATCAGTCGCGCGCAGTCGCCGGGATCGCTGCCGGCGGTCGTGCAGGAGGTGGAGCGCAGCGTCGACAGGAACTCGAACCGGCCGTGTGGCGCCCCCGGAAGGGGGACGAACCGCTCGACGGAGTCGAAGCTCGAGGTCGAGGGGAACCCGCTTCGACCGCCCAGAACCAGGATCGTCCGGTCCCGAAGCGCGACGGCCGAGCCGGTGCTTCGCGCCACCCGCAGCGGCGGCAGCGGCTGGATCGTCAGGTCGGCGGCGAAGTAGTAGGCGCTCGAAACCGCGTTCGAGGTGCGGCCGCCCATCACGATGGGGCGCCGGTCGATCGTGCTATCTCCACTGGTTGTGACGACAGCCGCCATCGATTCGCTCAATTCGTCGGGCTGAGTGGAATTCGCCCCGAAGTAGTCCTCGCCCGAATAGTGGCTCACCTGCGCGCTGTAGCTCGTTCCGCCCTGCACGCGCCCCCCCGATACCAGCACGGCCGAGAGGCCCGCCGTGGGCTCGTAGTAGATCCCCACATGGGAGCCACGAGCCGGCAGGAGGCATCGATCGGCGTTGAGCAGGCAGGTCTGGGTGCCGGTCAGCGAGGAGCAGAAGAAGGGACCGGATACGGTGCAGGGGGGATAGGAGGAGCCCGGCGGGACGAAGACCTGGAAGGCGTCCCGGAAGTTCCCCAGCTGCGGATCCTGGTTGACGGGGTTGAAGTCGATGCCGCCGAACAGCACGACGATCGGGCCCCCGTCCGCCGGCGCGCGCGGAACGAGGTGAGCGGTGTGATAGGCCTGCGCGAGGACGGGCGTCGGAATCGAAACGATCGGCGGCTCGAGGTCGCCTCCGTTGTAGCGGAACGCACTCGCGGTGGCGCTCTGAAGGATCGAGGCGCTCCGCGCTCCGCCCAGGAGCAGGACCGCCGGTTCCGCCCCCTGGTCCGGGTAGAGCGTGGCCGTCATCGTCGCGCCGGCGTTCGGCAACGAGAGGCCCGCGGTCGACCACGTCAGGGTCTGTGGTCGGAACAGCCAGACCTCGTCCGGGATGGTGGCGGTGCCGCCGCTGGAGATCACGCCGCCGGCGAACAGGACGGCGCCTCGCGGGTCGGTCTCGGCGGTGCCCATGCCGATGCCGAAGCGACGGCTGGAGTAGCTGGCGGCCGCGCCGTAGCGGACGTTGGGGGGGGACGGGCCCTCGAACGGGAGGGCGTTCGACTCTCCGACGCGCAGCATGCGCAACGTCACGGCGATCTCCCGCGTCGGGAGGTTCGACGGCGCCGAGCCCGAGGCCGGGGTCGGCGTCGGAAGCGGCGACTCCCGCAGGTCCTCCCCACGGACGGGGCCGTCGGCGATCCCCCGGCAGACGACGTTCACGCCGCCGTCGGCGAAATCCTCGGGCTCGACGTCGAGCCCCTCCAGTATCGCCCGCTGCACCGGGCCGATGTCGAACCGGAGCTGGAAGTCGTCGCACCGCTCGCGAGGGTCCCCGCAGCCGTAGATGGCGTTGCGCGCGGAGTTGAAGAGGAGCGTCCGTTCCCAGACGCCGTCGGCTTCGGCGTCGAGGCGCAGGAGCCACGACCGGGTTCCGCCGCAGGTGACCGTCGGCGCGTCCCCCGCGGTGGACGAAACGAGCGGCGGATAGCGGAGGTCGAAGACGAGCTTCGTGCCGCCGCCGGCGAGGTATCGGCGTTCCTTCGGGCGATCGCAGGCGCTGCCGGCGTAGACCGCGGCCAGGGCGAGCGCGATCGCGAGCCACGCCCGCAGTCGCGTCAGCCTCGCGATCCCCGACGGTCGGATCGAATGCAATCGACCGGTAGCGTAGGCCGCCTTCGGCGCGCGTTCAATTCTTCAGGATGTTGAACTCGACGCGCCGGTTGAGCGCCCGCGCCGTCTCGTCGGTCCCCTCGCTCATCGGCTTGGCCTTTCCCCAGCCGACGGCCTGCACCCGCTCCGGCGGGACCCCCTTGTTGACGAGGTAGTTCACCACCGCCTTCGCGCGCCGGTCGGAAAGGGCCAGGTTGTAGGCGGCCCCACCGACGTCGTCGGTGTGCCCCTCCACCCGCACCAGCTTGTAGTCCGGATTGGAGAGGATGATGTCGGTGACCTCGTCCAGGATCGAGAAAGAGTCGGCCTGGATCACGTCCCTGTTGGTGGCGAAGTTGATGACGTCCTTGAGCGCGATCCGGTTCCCCTCCGACTCGGCGCGTCGGTCCTTCGGGATCGGCCGCAGCACGAAGTCGTAGACCACCGTCTCGCCCGGACCGACCGAGATCCGGCGGCCCTGCAACAGGAAGCCGGGCGCCTTGGCGTCGACCTGGTAGAGACCGGGCGGAAGCTTCAACGAGAAGGCCCCGGTCGTCGGGATCTCGTCCTGCGTGAACGGCGCGTCGGGGAAGGAAAGCGTCGCTGCCACCGCCTGCCCCTTGTCGTCGACGATGTTCCCCTTGAAGATGCCCGGGGTGTCCTCGGAGATGGTGCTCGACTTCCCCTCCTTCTTGAGGAGGAACTTCACCACCGGGTCGCCGTCCGACTTGATCGTCACCGGTTGGAGAAGCGTTTCGTAGCCGGTCTTGGTCACCGCCACGTTCACGAGGCCGGGCGGGAAGGTGTAGGAGCGGAAGAAGCCGCTGTTGGCGTCGGCGAGGATCCGCGAGAGGTTGGTGTCGGGGAACGACACGATCGCGTCGCCGATCGGAGCGAAGTTCCGCGAATCGAGCACCACCCCCCGGAACGCCGCGTCCGAGAAGCGGCCGCCCGACTTGCTCGCCATCGCCCCGACGACGCGGCGGCTGTTGTCGAGGGCGTTTCGCGCCGCCACCGCCGCCTTCTTCGCCGAGCCGGAGGTGACCTCCGCCGGACGGCTGAGCTTCTGCATCTCGGCCGAGGGATCCTTCTTGATCGCCTGCGCCCCCGAAACGGCCTTCGCGGCCTCCTTCTCGGCCTGCACCACCGAAAGCTCCGCTTCGGCCAGGTTCCCCTTCTCCCCCGCCTCGACCGCCTTGAGCACCGCCGCCGCCGCGTTGGCGGTCGGGCCCGAGACCGGCATCACCGGTTCGGTGTCCCCTAGTCGCTTGCGGAAGTTGTCGGCCTTGATCGCCTCTTCGCGCGCGATCTGCCACAGCTCCATCACCTGCGGGTCGCGCATCGCCACGCTGGCGCTGGTGACCCCCTGGCGGGTCAGCTCCGCGATGCGACGCGCCGCCATCGCCGCCTGGTCGGCTCGCCGGATCACCTCCGGATCGCCGCTCGCCTTCGCGCGCAGCGCCGCCGCCTCCGCCTCCTTGGCCGCGGCCTCGGCTTCGGCCGCCGCCGCCATCGCCTCTTCGATCGAGCCCTTGCGGGTCGCCTCCTGCGCCCGGCGGGCGGCGGCGAGCGCGCGCAGCGCCGCATCGCCCGCGCTGACGCCGTCCATGTTGTCGAGCTGCTTGAGCTGCGTCGCCGCCTCCTTGATCGTCCCCTCCAGGCGGTCGATCAGGAGCCACGCATCCTCCGCCGGCAACATCGCGCGCTGCATCTTCCGCTCGATCTCGGCCGTCTTGACCTTCTCCGCCTCGACCTCGGCTTTGAGCGCCGCGATCTGCCGCTTGGCCTCGGCGGTCAACTCTCCCGACTCCTCGAACCGCTCGCGGTAGACCTGCTGCGAGGCGAAGGCGTACGAGGCGCCGACCGTGAACTGGGTCTTCGGCGTCATCGGCAGGCCGTCGACGCGCTCGGTGGTGCGGCCGATGTCGACCGCCAGGTCGAGGGCCAGCCCGCGGATCGGCGTGATGCGGACCCCCGGCGTCAGGATCGACGGGCGCGCCTCCGGCGGAACGCCGTTCGGATTCGCGCCGCTGATCTCGAAGAAAGGCGTCGCGTAGCGGAACGGGAACTCGATCGCCGCCGCGTAGATGGTCCGGTTGCGGTCGTGGAGATCGAGGGCGAAGGTGCGCGCCGGATTCTCCTCGGGCACGCGCAGGATCCCGGAGCGGTCGTAGATGTAGCCAAAGTTTCCGTGGATCCGCAGCGGGAAGTACATGCTGGTGCCGGGCAGCAGCCGCTCGGTCATGTCGAAGGTGAAGATTCCGGTCACCTCCGCGCCGAAGGTGTCGCCGCGGAACTGGATCTTGTCGACGTTCGGCGGCGATCGGGTGCCGGCGCGCAGCGCGAGCCAGACCGGACCGCGCCAGCCGGTGATCGGCGCCGACAACTTCAGTCCGAGCTGGATCGCGCCGTTGGCGTGGTCGAGGTTCGGGTCGGCGGTGGAGTTGAAGTTCTCCCGAAGGGTGCTCGAGCTGTAGAGCTCGAGCCATCGGAGGGGGGCCCAGGAGATCGATCCGAAGGCGCCGGTAAACTCGTCGTAGTCGTCCTCGGCAATGAATCCCCGTTGCTGGAAGTACATCCCGTGGGCGCCGATGTCCCAAAAGCCGACGTTGCCGGTACGCGCGGAGACGGCGCGAAGGACGCCCGTGTCGCCGGTCAAGCTCGGGGCCAGGGCGACGGCGGGCTCGGTCTCATTGGCGAAAACGTCGGCCTGAAGCAGGGTTGCACCGGCCGCGACGAGCGCGGCCAAAAGCCCGTTGCGAATGCGGATCGGTCGCACAGACAGCCTCCCGTTGCGCCACGAGGCCAGCGGATCCCGACTCATCCACAGCCCGCTCCAAGATACCGCCGAAGGGGCTGTTTTCGCAACGCGTGGCGATGGAACCGGTCACGCCAACGATCGTTTCCGACCCCCGACGCGCCCCCTCGCCGTTGCTACGGACCTTTTTGGAGGTCGGCGCGTAGCATCAGGGTCATGCCGGGGGCGAACGTCTCCTCGAAGGTCCAGGGGCGGTAGCCGGCGGCTTCGATCGAGAGGACCCGTGGACCGGCGTCGAACTGAACCGTGGTCGGGGTCTTGCGGCCGGTCCCTTTTCCGTCGACCAAGACCTCCAGCCCGGGTGGGGTCGACAGGATCCGCACGCTCACCTTCGTCGGATCGGCGGCTTCGGCCCCTCCCTTTCGCACGGCGGGGGTGCGTGCCGCCGTCGGCCCGACGGGTGGCTTCGCGGCAAATTTCGGCGGCGCCGGCGTCGGCGACGGGACGCTGGTGGCCAGCGCGAACGGATTGGCGGCCGTACCGGCCGCCGAGGGCCCCTTCTCGGCCTCCGCCGCGGTCGGGCCTGCGGCGGTGGAGCCGCCGGCCGGCGCCGTCGACGCGTCGGATCCCGTTCCGTTGGTCGCTCCGGGAGCGGGGACGGTCCCACGCGCCGCTCCGCGGGTCTTCGGCGCGAGGAGGGCCCGCAACGACGGCGGCAACCGGTCGAGGAGCGCGGGCGGAACCCCTCCGGCCATCGTCGCCCCGCCGAACGTCACCCCGACCATCACCAGGACGAAGAAGACCTTGAAGAGAGCGCCCCCCTTCTTCTTCCGAACCGGCACCGTGGCCGGGGTGCGGCGGGGTCGGCGGGTCGGCGGGTCGGCGGGGAGCATCTGGATCCGCGCGTGCGTGTGCTCGCGCTCCTCCGCCTCGCGCACCGTCGAGGCGAGCGACTTGCGACCGCCGAACGTCGGCTCGTCGGGCGGCTCCTCGACCACCCGCGACGGCCCGCGATCGCGGCCGACGACGCCGGTCGGGCGGGGCGCGCGCGGCGCGGTGGCGCGGCCCGCCACCCGTGGGGCGTCGCCGTTTGCTCGGGCCTCGCTCTTCTTCGGCACCACCACCGTCGACTCCGGAGCCGGAATCTCCATCGCTTCGGCAATGCGCGATCGCCGGTCCGGCGGCGGCCCGGGAACCTGGATCGCGCGCGACGTGGTCGATCGTTCCATCGTCGCTTCGGCCGGTGCGTCGCCGATCGCGTCGGCGGTTTCGGAGACCTCGGAGGGCCGGAAGGCCTGTGACGTCTGTGTCGATTCGGGACCGTCGTCGAGCGTCTCCTCGGCGTTGAGCATCGCGGCGTTCGACTCCGCGGGCTCTCGCCGCGGCCGTGCTTCGACCGCCGGTTGCGTCTCCGAGGCGTCCCCTCGATCGACCATCAGGAACGGCTCGGCGCGATCCGGGAAGAGCCGGCGCAGGAGCTTCGGCAGATTTTCGTTCGCCCGCGGGAGCTTGTTCTCGCGCAGCAGACGGGTGAGGACGCTGGCGAACTCGTCCGCCGTCTGCCAGCGCCGCTCCGGCTCCGGCAGCAGAGCCTTCAGGACGATCGCGTCGAGCTCGACCGGAAGGCGCGGATCGCTCTCCGAAGGCCCCTTCGGCACCCAGGTGCGCGCGTCGCGGATCATCTGCACCGGCTCGGCGTCGATCGCGAATCGCCGCTCGCCGGTGATCATCTCCAGCAGCACGAGCCCGACCGCGTAGAGGTCGGTGCGCGCGTCGACCTCCTGCCCCAGCGCCTGCTCCGGCGACATGTACTGCGCCTTCCCCTTGAGGATTCCGAACTGCGTCTTCGTCTCGCGTCCGTCGGCCTTGGCGATCCCGAAGTCGAGCACCTTCACGTCGCCGTCGAACGAGATCATCACGTTGTCGGGGGACAGGTCGCGGTGGACCAGGTGCAGGTCGCGCCCCTTCGCATCGCGCGCGCGATGGGCGTGGTCGAGGGCGTGCAGCACCTCGATCGTCAGCCGGATCGCGAGCTCGATCGGAAGGCGCTCGCCGCGCTCCGAGAGCTCGCGCAACACGCGGCGCAGGTTCTCCCCGTGGACGTATTCGAGGACGAAGTACGGGATCTCGCCGACGCGTCCCACGTCCTGGACGCCGACGATGTTGGCGTGCGCCAGTTGCATTCCGATGCGGGCCTCGTCGTGGAACATCGAGACGAAGCTGGGATCGGTCAGGTACTCCTCGAGCAGGATCTTGAGGACGCACGGCGGTGTCCCCGGTGCCGCCCCCACCGCCGTCGCGAGGTAAAGCTCCCCCATCCCACCGACGGCGAGCTTCTCGTGCAGGAGGTAGTTCCCGAACCGGCTCCCGGGCGTAGGCAACGTTCCCCCGCTCTAATTGTAACCCCCGGTCACAGCGGTTTGCATTGGAATTTGACGAGCTTAGAGCGCGACACCACCGTCCGGGTCGGGGGCCCCTGTCCGGGCCGTCACAGCACCGGAAGGGGGGTCGAATCCGGCATGCCGATCGGCTGGATCATGCTGGCGGGGCTTCTGGGGGGGCTGCCGTCGGCGTTTCACGACGACCTGCTATCGACGCGGGAGCCCGACGGGAGCCCGACGCCGACGCCCGTCGACGGAGCCGATCCCGGGGCGATCTACCGGGGTCGCGCGGCGGCGGTGGTGGCGATCGCCGTGCCCGACGGCCAGGGGAGCGGCACCTTCATCCGGCCCGACGGCTTCATCGTCACCTGCGCCCACGTCGTCGGCGACGCGCAGCGGGTGCAGGTGACGACCCAGTCGGGCGCCCACCACGAAGGTCGTCTGCTCGCCGCCGACCCGGTCCTCGATCTTGCGATCGTGAAGGTCGACGTCGCCGAGCCCGTTCCCTGGATCGAGATCGGCGGACCTCTCGCCGTCGGCGAGCGCGTCGTGGCGATCGGTCACCCGAAGGGGTTCGGCTGGAGCATGAACGAGGGGATCGTGTCGAACCTCTTCTCGGCCTCGATGATCCAGACGCAGTTGCCGCTCAATCCCGGGAACTCGGGCGGCCCGCTCCTCGACCGGAGCGGCCGTCTGGTCGGGGTCGTCGCGCAGGGGGACCCGGCGGCGCAGTCGCTGAACTGGAGCCTTTCGTCGCGCGCGGTGAAGCGGTTCCTGGTCCGGCACGCGTCGGTCTTCCCGAAGGCGTCGGTGGTCGTCGACGCCAAGCCCGACGGAGCGCGCATCGAGATCGACGGCGTGGAGATCGGACGCGCGCCTCGAGCGGAGGCGCTCGTCGGCGCCGGACCGCACCGGATACGCGTCGTCGCCGAGGAGGTCGAGACGTCGACGTCGATCGTCGTGCTGCAACGGTCGGCCGTGCGTCTGGCGCTCGTCGCGCGCCCCCGGGGGACGCTGGCGGTGACCGGCGACTCGGTCGAGGTGTTCGTCGATTCGCTGGCCGTCGGACGCACGCCGGTGACGCTCGACCTCGCCGCGGGGAGTCACGTCGTGGTCGGACGGAAACCGGGGACGCGCGAGACGCGGACCCAGGTCGACGTTCGACCGGCCGAGGAGTCGTGCGTGCGGCTCGAGCACCCGGAATCGCGCGGATTCCTCTCGGTCGAGACCGAGCCCGCCGGAGCGCTGGTGATCGTCGACGGCGAGCGCATCGGCGCCACGCCCGTGACGCGGTGGTCGGTGTCGCCGGGTCGACACGTGGTCGACGTCCGCGCCGACGACGGCGCGCGGCGCACGGTGGTCGACGTGGCGCACGACGGCCACCGCGTTCTCACCTTCGACCTGCGACCGCCGACCGACCCCTCGATCCCCGTGCCGTCGCCGGTCGTCCCTCGGGATCGGTCGAGCGCCCGGCGGCGGACCGGCTGGCGCATCGCCGCGGGCGGGATCCTCGTCGGCGCGCTCTCGGTCGGCGTTCTGGTCCGTGACGACCGGCCCGCGGCCCGGAGCGCCGCGACGGCGGGACTGGTCGTCGGTGCCGGTGGCCTGATCGTCGGCCGCTCGATCGCCTGGTAGGCCGGCGCCGGGTACGCGTTCCGCCGCGCGGAGCCTACGGCGCGAGGTGGGTGATCGTGCCGTCCTCGCCGGCGACCCACCCCTCGCCGGTCGGAAGCCCGTCGACGGCCCGAAGGTCGACCTCGCCGGCGTCGATCCGCTCCCAAGCCGTTCCGTTGCCGTGCAGCAGCACCCCCGATGCCCCCGCGACGAACAGGTCGTTCGAGCCGGTGCCCCAGATCGCGAGCAGGTCCTCGCCGGTGCCGGTGCGGATCACCTCCGATCGGGAACCGACGTAGCGCACCAGCTCGCCGCGCGAGCCGGCGGTCCACAGCTCGTCGCCGCCGGGCGTCCAGGCGGCGTAGATCGCCGCCCCGCAGGCGAGCGCGGGACAGGCGTCGATCCAGCGCCCCTCGTGGCGCGTGAGAATCGCGCCGTCGGGCGGCTCCCCGGAGCCGGCGCGAAAGCCGACCGCCCACCGGACGTCGGCGTCGCCGGCGAGCGCGGTCACCGTCATCCACTCGGGCGCGGGGACCGACTGCCACCGGCCGCCGGACCAGTGAAGGATCGCGCCCCGCGTGCCGGCGGCGTAGACCAGGCGGCGACCCGGACCGCGGCGACCCCAGAGCGCGAGCAGATCGGCGGTGGTGCCGGTGACGACCTTCTCCCATCGTCGGCCGTCCCACATCTCCGACGTGCCGCCGTAGCCGACGGCGAGCGCGAACCGCGCCCCTTCGGCCCAGACGGCGGTGGGGACGAACCCCGCGCGGTTCTCGACGCGGACCGACCCTCCGTCGATCCACGCCGCACCGGGGCTTCCGACGGCCAGAGCCCGCCCGGGCCCGATCGCGGAGATCCCGAGCAGCGCCCCCGCCGGCGTCCCGTCCGGCCAGGCGATCCGCGACGAGACGACGGGCCTCGAACGGACGATTCCGGGGGCCGGCGGACGGTGGCTCTGGGTCTCGCCGCGCGGTCTCGGCGCGCACGCGGCGGAAAGGACCCACGCGGCGAGACCGATTGGCAAAGCGAGGCGCATCGGGGATCCTTCTACCTCGAACCCGTCCGCGATGACCATCGACCAGTTCCTCGTACAGTTCGCGAGCACCGTCGGCGCCCTGGTGCTCCTCCTGATCGCGTTGACGGCGATCCTCCTGCTCGAGAACCGGGCGATCGCCAAGCGTCTCGTGGGGCCGGTCTTCGCGCTCGCCCTGTTCCTCGCGACGAAGGCCGCGGCCCGGCTCGTCGACCTGCCGGAGTCGTCCGTGGTGCGCGAAGGACTTCGCATCACGGGCCTCCTGTTCTTCGCCTTCGCGCTGGTGCGGATCGCCGCCATCCTGATCGTCGACGTCTTCCTGCGCATGCGTCTGCACCACGAGACGCCGAAGATCGTCCGCGATGTGATCGCGGCGTGGCTCTACCTGGTCGCCTTCGCGGCGGTGCTGCGCCTCACGATCCACGTCGACCTGGCGTCGATGTTCGCCACCGCCGGACTCCTCTCGGTGGTGATCGGACTCGCGCTGCAGGACACCCTTGGGAACGTCTTCTCCGGCCTCGCCATCCAGGTGGAGCGGCCGTTCAAGAAGGGGGACTGGGTCTCGATCGGCGGGACGACCGGCCGGATCGAGGAGCTCGGCTGGCGCGCGACGACGCTGGTCACCCGCGACGAGGACCTGGTCTTCGTCCCGAACAGCGTCCTGACCAAGCTCGAGTTCGTGAACTACTCCCGGCCCTCGCCGGTGACGGCGCGCAAGGTGGAGGTGGGTCTCACTTACGAGACCCCTCCGTCCGCCGCGCGGACCGCGCTCCTGGCATCGCTCGAATCGGGGATCCCCGGGGTGCTGCGCGAACCGCCGCCGATCGTGCGCGTCACCTCGTTCGGCGATTCGGCCGTGATCTACCAAGTCCGGTTCTTCATCGACCGTTTCCAGGACGCGCTGGAGATCGATTCCGCCGTCCACGCGGCGCTGTGGTACGCGCTGCGCCGCGCGGGACTGACGATCCCCTTCCCGATCCGGACGGTGCATTCGATCCTGAAGGCCGACACCGGCGATGCCCCGTCCTCGGTGGCGGTCGAGGCCGAGCGGTTCCTGGCGGAGGTCGATTTCCTCCGGGCGCTGGACGACGCCACGCGCAACCGACTCGCGCACCGCATGCGGGCCGTGCAGTTCGGCGCCGGCGAGACGATCGTGCGGCAGGGGGACCCCGGCGAGACCTTCTTCCTGCTCGCCCATGGGGAGGTGGAGGTCCGGCGGCGGCTTCCGACGGGGGCCGACGCGCCGCCGGTGACGCTCCAGGCCGGGGCCCATTTCGGCGAGATGAGCCTGCTCACCGGCGATCCCCGGGCGGCGACGGTCGTGGCGACGAGCGACTGCCTGCTGCTGACCTTGGGCCGCGAGACGTTCCGCGACGCGCTGCTCGCGCACCCCGAGGTCGCAGGAACGCTCGCCGAGATCCTGGCGCGTCGCGAGCAGGAGAACGTGGCGGCGGCGCAGGCGGCGCGGACGCTCACCGCGAGAGAACCGACGCGCATCCTGGGCCGGCTGCGTGAACTGTTCCGACTCGACCGGAGCGCCTGACGACGATGAGCCGCGACGACGTGATCTACGACTGGAACACGGTGGAGGCCCGCGGGCCGATCACCTCCAAGCCGATCCGCTTCATGGACGAGACGCTCCGGGACGGCATCCAGTCCCCGTCGGCGATCGATCCGGCGATCGAGGACAAGCTCGAGCTCCTGCACCTGATGGATCAGCTCGGGATCCACCACGTCGACGTCGGACTGCCCGGCGCCGGGCGGAGACAGTACGACGACGTGCTCCGGATGGTGACGGAGGTCCGCGACGCGAAGCTCCGACTCCAGGTCTGCTGCGCCTGCCGGACGATGGTGCGCGACATCGAGCCGGTCGTGGAGATCTCGCAGAAGACCGGCGTGGCGATCGAGGTGATGGCGTTCATCGGCTCCTCGCCGATCCGCCAGTACGCCGAGGAGTGGAACGTCGACTTCATCGCGCGCCAGTCGGCGGAGGCGATCTCGTTCGCGGTGAAGAACGGGCTGCCGTGCACCTACGTCACCGAAGACACGATCCGCAGCCGGCCCGACACGCTCGACCGGCTGTTCCGGATGGCGATCGCCGAAGGGGCCCACGGATTGTGCCTCTGCGACACCGTCGGACACGCCACCCCCGACGGGATCCGAAGTCTCATCCGCTGGACGCGAGATCTGATCAAGGGAACGGGCGCGGCGGTGCAGATCGACTGGCACGGGCACAACGATCGCGGGATGGCGGTGGCCAACGCGTTGTGGGCGATCGAGGCCGGCGCCGACCGGATCCACGGCACGGCGCTGGGGATCGGGGAGCGAGTCGGCAACTGCTCGATGGACCAGCTGCTGATGAACCTGAAGCTCTTGGGGATGCTCCCGAGCCAGGATCTGTCCAAGCTACTCCTCTATTGCGAGCTCGCGTCGCGCAGCTGCGGCTACGAAATCCCGCGAAATTATCCCGTGGCCGGGAAGGACGCGTTCCGCACCGCGACCGGTGTCCACGCGGCGGCGATCCTGAAGGCGGCGCGAAAGGGGGACGTCTGGCTGGCCGACCGCGTCTACAGCGGGGTGCCGGCCAGCGAGTTCGGGAAGGAGCAGGAGATCGAGATCGGCTTCATGAGCGGCCAGGCGAACGTTACCTTCTGGCTGGAGCGGCGACACATCGCGCCGGACGCAGCGCTCGTCGCGGGGATCGTCGAGAGGGCCAAGCGGTCGAACCGGGTTCTGACCGAGACCGAGGTCCTGGACATCGTTCGCCAACACCGCGACAAAAGGTAACGGGTCGATTGACGCGCCAATCCGTCGGGCGTACCATCACTTCCAGATCCGTCGCGACCCCCGGGTCGCGCCGACCAACCGGTGGAGGTCGCTACCGATGCACCTCGCCCCGCGCCGTGCGTCGTTCTGGACGGAGCCCTGGTTTCTCACCCTCGCCGTCATCCTCGGCCAGTACTACGGCGTCTGGTGGATGACGCTCGGCAGCCCGGCGCCGCGGTACGTCCCGGCGTCGCGGATGGTGGTCGCGTCGGTGAGCGACGCCATCGAAGTGACGATCGAGGCCCCCGGGCTGCCCGGCGGCGCCTTCCTGCGCACCGCCAACTGAACGGTTCGCCCTTCGGGCTTCCCCGGGGCCGCCCCGAGCCCCTCGCCGCGAGGGGCCCCTCGACGGGAGAGGAGGGGCCCCTTTTTTCCTATCCGTTGTTCCGCTCGAGGTAGCGGCGGATCTTGGCGACCGTCTCGTCGGTGGCCCCGTCGTGGTGGTCGATCGCGCGCGTCGCCACCGACCAGGGAAGCGGCCGGTCGAAACCGAATCGCGCCTGGTACTCCTGGTAGAGCGGCCCGTCGTCGCCCCAGGCGGAGAGCAGGTCGACGCCGACCTCGTACGCCAGGATCCGGTCGTCGAGCGTCGCCTTCCGGCGTCCGCCGCCGGTGACGGCGAAGAGCGTCAGCTCGCGGCACAGCGCCGCCGAGAGCGCAAGCTTGCTCAGGTGGCTGTAGGCGCCGTTGACCGTCACCACGTGGGTCGGCCGTCCGCGTCCGCCGGGAATCTTCGAGACGGTGACGATCGGACCGTCGGGATCGGCGGGGCCGAAACCGCCCGAGACGAAGCGGTCCTCCCACCGTGATCCGAACGTCGGGTGATAGCCGAGCAGACCGTTGGCGACGAGGACGGCGTCGAGCACCCGTCCGCCGCCAAGGGTCTCCGGGGGCTGTGACGGCGCCTCCGGTCGAAGCGTGTTGCGCGAGGGAGGCTCGATGCGTCCGCAGTCGAGTCGATCGTCGCGGCCGTCGGGGACTCCGTCGTCGTCGGCGTCGGCGTAGAGGAGCTGGGCGCGGTCGTCCGGAAACTGGTAGTTGGTGAGCTCCTCGCGGGCCAGGCTCCGGCGCAGTTGCGCGTAGGTCTGGCGCTCGGCCAGCGCCTGGAGGGTGCGCGCCAGCATCGGCGCGGTGTCGACCATGTATTCGCCGTCGCGGGTGAGCACGAAGTGCGTCGCCGGGTACAGCGCCTTCGCCTGCCGGCCGAAGACCTTCGACTTGCACGAATTGAGCAGGTAGAGCTTGCGCGCGTCCCTGTTCGCGGTCGCGATCTCGAAGCTGCGGTCGAAGGCGCCGCCGTACTGGGCGTGGAAGTCGTACATCTCGATCTGCGGGGTCTTCCGCCCCATCTCGCCGAAAACGTCGAGGTTGTCGTAGTCGTCCTGCCAGTCGTCGGTGAGGCGGATCTCGTAGACGACCGGCTTCAACCGTCCGGTCGGGTCGTCGGGGACGACGGTGTACTCGAACCTCGCCTCGCCGGCGTTCGGCCGGACGACCGTGGCTCCGAGGGAGCGGAACAGCCGGAAATAGCCCCCTTGCCGCAAGACCTCCTTCGCCGAGTGGATCCGCACCGCGACCCGCAGGGGATCGTCGCTCCCGGGAGCGGTGGCCTCCGCCTCCGGCCCGAAGATGGCGTCGTACGGCGGCGAGGTCGGAAGGATCTCCTCGCGCAGGCGCGCGATCGTGGGAAGGTCCGACCGATCCGCCCCCGCTGCGTGGCGGTCGAGGTCGCGGATCATCTGCGCGCGGAGCGAGGGATCGGTCTCGGCGGCGGCGGCGTCGCGAAGCCGGCGGACGGCGGCGCGGCGCTCCGCCGCCGGGCCGGTCGACGCCAGCTTCGCCAAGACGGCGGCGGCGGCCGAACGGCGATCGCGGTCCTCGCACCCTCGCCGCGCCGCCAAGTCGCGGTCGGCGAGCAGCGCAAGCGCAGCCAGGGCGGCGTCGGATCGCGTCGCGGCCACCTCTTCGAGCGAGCGAAGGAACGGTCCGAGCTCGTCGCCGACCGGAATGCAGGTCTCCGAGGTGTCGGCGGACGCCGCCGGCGTGAACGGCGGCGCGCCGAGCCAGGACGCGACGAACAGCGCGCCACCCGCGAACGCCAGGGCGGCGAGCGCGCGACGCCCATGAAGGCGTTCCGAGATCGATCGACGTTGCGATCGGCGATACACGCCGCGCCGGGCGAGCAATGCGCGTGCCGCCGAACCGGCCGCGTGCGGCGAGATCCGCGGCGCGGATAATCCTCGACTTTCGCACGCGAACGACGATCGGGACGCCGATCGGGGCGCGAGCGATTGGGAACCCGGCCACCCCGCCGACGAGACACGCAGGTCCCAACCGCGTTCCGCAGACACCCGGCGCCGTGCGGAAAACCCGAAGAAAATTCCGCTGGCCGGAAGGCATGTTTCCTGCTGCTAACGCCGGCGCGCGAGGGTTGGAAACGATGAATTCACGTTCAGTTGGCGTTCTCTCCGGGGTGCTCCTGATGGCCGCTGCATCGTCGTCCGCGGCCCCCGTCGTCTACGACGCCGTCGGCTTGCGGATCACCGAACAGGGCCTCGGTTTCCTCGAAGACCGCACCGCGCAACTGCCGCTCCAGTTCCAGAAGCCGTCGATCTCGCAGGTCGACGTGAAGTGCTTCGATCAGGTTGGCATCAACAACCTCGTCGTCGATTCGTTCCTCGATTCGACGGTGCTCGACTGGGAGGGATCCCCGGAGGGGCTCGACCTGACCGCGCGAATCGATTTCGTCGACTTCGCGGGACAGATCTTCGGCGCCGACGACGACTTCTGGGACCTCTGTCCGTCGTTCTCGGTGACGATCCAGGAGCTCTTCCTCCAGCAGGTGACCTTCACCGCCAACATCCGGCCCTACGTCGACGACCAGTACAACGTCTTCGTCGCGTTCAACGAGCCGCCGCAACTCGAATACGAGGAGATCTTCGTCGACGTCGACGGCTGGGCCGACTACGTGATCGACCTCGTCCTCTCGATCGACTTCATCCAGGGGTTCCTGGAGCAGAAGCTGAACGCGATGCTCTCGGAGAAGGTCCCCTCGATGGTGCAGGACGCGCTGTTCGAAGCGATGTTCCGCGGAAGCGCCGGACCGCTCGACTACGCCGTGGGGTTGGCCTCGATCGAGATCGACGACGGTGGCGCCACGACGCTGGTCGACATGGAGGTCGACCACTCCGGATCGACGCCGCCGTGCATGGCGGGGCTGTCCGACACGCCGTCGTTCGAGGCGCGCGGAACGCCGGGTCTCGGCGAATACGGCGACGACTCGATGGCGGAGCTCTCCGTCGCCGACGGCGCGCTCAACGAGGTGCTGTGGGCGGCGTGGAAGTCGGGCGCGATGTGCTTCGACAGCGAATCGAAGCCCCTGGAGGCGTTCGAACAGGTGTTGGAGGGGATCAACCCCGAGGCGGGCGACCTGCTGAAGTACCACCTGGTGATCGGGAAGTCGCCCGAGATCCTGTTCGAAGAGGGATCGCTCTCCGCCAAGCTCCGGGATTTCAACGTCGAGGCGTGGACGATCGGCGCCGACGGCGAACAGAAGCTTCTGCTCCGCGCCGACGCCGACCTGTCGGTCGGAATCCTGCTCGAGGTCGAGGTCGAGACCAACCGCGTGCTCCTGTCGCTCGACTCGACGAACGTGCGGTTCGACGCCATCGAGTCGGAGGTACTGTTCAGCGACGCGGAGAAGGCGGAGGAGGACCTCAAGGCGTTCATCTCCGGCTACGTCCTGCCGCGCATGGAGAACAAGTTCCAGAATCACGCCGTGACCAACTCGATCTTCCCCGCGCAGGACTACCTGGTGATGCTCGACCGCGTGAACTTCCGCCACGGCTACGCCGTCGCGGGGGCGACGCTCTACGCGGCCGACGACCCGGCGGTGAACCACGTCGCCCCGAACACCCGCGTGTCCGAGATCGACGGTACGGTCAAGAGGACCCGCGTCTCCATCGACTTCTCCGGGACCGACGACGAGCCCGGGAAGCTGGTCTTCTCCTGGCAGATCGACGGCGGCGGCTGGTCGACCTGGAGCGATGCGACGACCGCCGAGCTGACGGCGCTCCCGAACGGCGACCACGAGTTCGAGGTCCGGGCCCGCGACCGCTGGCAGAACGTCGACCCGACGCCGGCGCGCACCACCTTCCGCGTCGCCGCCGAAGGGGCCGACTACGAGATGGGCGGATGGGGATGCGGCTGCAGCCTCGACCAGGCCCGCCCCACTCCGCCCGCATCGCTCGGCGCCGCCGCGTCGCTCCTCGCAGCCGTGGCGGTGGGGATCGCGATCCGCCGCCGCCGCGCGTGACGTCTCACCCTCGCGGGAATCGACCGGGCCATTCCTGGGCGCCGTGGAGGACCCGGAGGATTTCGACGGTCCCCGCACGCACGCGATAGGCGGCGAGGTACGGAGTCCCGGTGATGACCAACTCGCGGGTTCCGGGGACCCGGCCGGGGCGACCGATCCCCGGCTGTTGATGGAGCAGCCGAACGGCGGCGCGGATGCGCCCCGCGATCCGGCGCGCCGCGCTTCGTTTCCTCCGGCCGATGTAGGCGCGTAGATGACGGAGATCGCCGACGGCAGTCTCGGTCCAGACGACGTTCACTCTTCAGGGCCGACCGCGCTCGTCGTCCGTGCCCCAACCCGCGAGCCACGCATCGACCCGATCGTGCGGCACGAGGCGCCCGCGGTCGGCCGCGTCGACGCCTTCACGGATTGCGCGAATTTGCCATTCGTTCTGATCGACGAACCGGCGGACCGCTTCCGCCGCGAGATACGAACGTGATCTCGCCGTTGCCCGTGCGAGTCGATCGAGCCGTTTCCCCGTGCGCGTCTCGATCCGCACGGTGATGGTCGTTGTCGAAGGCGCGCGCCTTCTGCCCGAAACTCTTCGCCTCATTTGTATACAACGTAGCACAATCGACCACGGTCGCCACTCTTTCGGCGCATACGGCCGCCAAGAACACCCGTGGTCGGGCCGATCGAGCTCGACAGTCCCTGCAGCGCTGGAAATGGTAGGCTGCTCAGGACATAAAGCGCCTCCTGGCATCGATTGCCAGCCTCCTCGTTGCATCTCTTGAACCGGCAGACGGTCGCGCCTCATGCGAGGAGACGAGCTCTTCCGCGAAAGCCGGCGTAACGGTTGGATGGAACGATCAGGATGCCGCGTGGCCATCATGGCGAGGTACGCGCGTTCCGCGATTCGGTCCAATCGCGCCAAGATGCCGATCGACTGACATTCATCATCTCGGAACCGACGGGTCCTGTTCGACGGTCGGTCGTCATTCGAGCCGGCGCTCTCGGCTGGGATTCGTACCGCGTGCGGCGAGAATGTCGTCGTGCTCGTCAAGGCAGGGGGGCTCGCCGAGCAGTTCGGCGCCGTCGAACGCGCCGCCCGGTACTATCGACAGGCGCTCGAGGTCGATTCTGCCGGCTGCGATTCCTTTGGAGCCCGCGAAGCCTTGAAACGGCTCGACCGAGAATAGATCCCGCTCCGGAAGCGTTTCGGTCACCACGGGATCGGCCGTCCGTCGCGGAAGAAGCCGCCGGTGCGGTCGCACTCGGCCGCGGCCCAGACGATGCCGGCGGCCCCCTCCTCCACGCTCCGCGGAGCGTCGCGGCCGCCCATGCGGGTGCGGACCCAGCCGGGGCAGACGGCGTTGACCCGCAGGCGCGGGTGTCCGCGGGCGTCGATCCGGGTGAGCGCGTTGAGCATCGCCTTGGAGACGGCGTAGGCGTCGGGCCAGCCCTTCGGATTCGCCAGGTAGGACTCCGCGAGTCGGACGACGCCCGCGCGGTCGAGCGCAGGGTCGGAAACGAGCGCGCGCTTCTCGCGTGAGAAGACGGCGAGTTCACCGAGCCCACTGGAGACGTTCACCACGCGGGCGCCGTCGGCGAGGAGCGGGAGCAGCTCCTCGGTGAGGCGCATCGGTCCGAAGAGGTTCGTCTCCAGCACCGCGCGCCGGTCGGACCCGCGCCCGTAGAGGCCCGCGTTGTTCACCAGCGCGTCCAGCGAACCGGTCCGCGCGCGCACGGTCGCGGCGATCCCTTCCGGCCGCCGCACGTCGAGCTCGATCGCCCAGGTGCCGTGGCCGATCCGCTTCGCGGCGTCGAGTCCGGCCTGGCGCTCGCGCGACGTGATCAGGACCTTCCATCCGAGCGCAACCAGCCGGCTCGCCGTCTCCTGCCCGAGCCCGCGGTTCCCGCCGGTGACGAGCGCAACCTTCACCATCGGCCCGATGCTACCCGACCGACCGAGTGGTAGGCTGCCGTCGAGCGCCGCCTCGAACGGCGCAGGTGGCGACGACAGACGTGCCGGAACGCGTTTTCGATCTGGAATGCCTCGCGCCGTGGCGCCCCGTGAGCGGCGCGGAGGCGGAGGGGCTCGAAGGAGAGCTTCGACGCGAGCTGTCGGGGTCGCATTGGCTCCATCGACGGCACGCGAGCGCGATCGCACGGCGGGACGACGACGACGACGTCCTGTTCCGCGTCGCGCCCGGCGACGGCACCGCCTACGTGGTCGTGCATCTCACGTGGCGCCGCCCGGCTCCGGAGGGCGATCCGACGTGGCCCCATGCCGAGCGGTACGCCTCGCTCGAGGATTGGCGAGCCGCGCGCATGGAACCGGACCACCGCGCCTACGTCCGCGCGGACTGAGAGGCTCGCGGCGTTCGCGCGCGATCGGCACGGCGAATGGATCTCGAGCGACCGGATCCTCCCGCACGAGCCTCGCGTCACGGTGCACCCCGTAACCGCCGACGCGTTCGGGTCGATCGCCCGGCGCGTCGGCGCCGACGGCTTCGTCCTGATCGACAGCCCCTCGAACATTGTTCCGCTGCGGCGGGCGACGACCTATCTGCTGATGAATCGCGAGACCGGCGAGTACGTCACGTTCTACGCCCGGGAAGGCTGGTTCTGACGTCGCGGCGGGACGCCTCGCGGCCGTTCAGAGTTCGAACTTGTAGGCGGGCTCGACGATCTGGATCAGCTGCTGCAGGTCGCCGAGGATCTGCCGTTGGTCGGCCTGCCCCAGGGTCTTGACCGAGCTGACGGCGCCGTCGGCGCCGTACTCGATCACCACCGCGCCGTTCACGCCACTCTGCATGATCTGCTCGGGCTTTCCGGCGGCGTTGTACTTGAAGTTGAACTGCTTCCCCTTGCCGTCGTGGACCACCTTCACCCGGCCGTCGGGGGTGTATTGCAGCAGCACCTTCGCCCCCACGCCGGCGTCGGTGCCGGCGGCGAGGTTCCCCTGCGCGTCGTATTCGTAGACCAACGTCGTCGACGGGAGGATCACCTTGGAGACCTTCGACCACTTGGGGTGGTACTCGTAGCGGACGTTCTGCCCGCGGTTGTCCCAGATCCTGGTGGCGTTGCCGCGCTTGTCGTATTCGTAGTTCACCTGCCGCCCGTCGGGCTCGATCACCTTGAGCGGCTTGCCGCAGCATTCGCTGAAGGTGCGGTCGGTCTTCTGCCCCTGGGCGTCGGTGGTGATCACCCGGTTCTGGCGGTCGTAGTAGTCGTAGCGAGTCTTGACGCCGTTCTCGTCGACGATCGTCCAGTAGTGCGTCTCGTCCGCGAGGTCGGTCCCGTATTCGTAGCTGGTGACGCTGTCACCCGGCCCCTTCTGGCCGAGGATCCAGTCCTTCTCCGGGTTGTAGCGGTTCAGGATCGTGTCCCCGTTGGGGAAGACGATCTTGGTCATGTTGTGCCACTGGTCGTATTCGTAGCGGGTGATCTTCCCGCCGACGTCCTTGACCGCGATCAGGTCCCCCTGGTCGTTGTACTGGTAGTAGACCGCCTTCCCCGACGGATCGCGCGCGACGGTGATCTTCCCGAACTTGCCGGTCTGGAACTCGAGCTTCGCCCCCGAGGAGTGCGAGACGGCCGTCAGGTCCCCGGAGCCCCCCTTGCTGTAGGTCATGAAGAGGGAGTTGCCGGCGGAGTCGATCATCTGGCGCAGCTTCCCGGACTTGTAGAACTGGTGGGTGATCCCGGTGGTGAAGGTGCGGGTGTACCCGTCCTTCTTCACCACCAGCTGCTGCACCCCGCGGGTCGTCGAGACGTAGGTCCCCTCCGGGAGGTCCAGCGTCTTGATCTGGAGCTCCTTGCGCATCTGCTCGATCAGCCGCGCGTCGGACGCCAGACGCGTCTGGAGGGTGGCGTAGTAGGACGGGTCGCGGCCTGTGCCGGCGCGCTCGTCCATCTCCTTCTTCGCCTTCACCACCTGCGCCGCGGCCATCTCGTTGGCGCCATTGGGGCCGGCCCCTTGCGGCGTGAACTTGCAGACGAAGCCGTCGGCGTCGACCACCTCCGGCATCCCGTCCTCACCGATGCGCACGTAGATGTCGTAGTTGAACGACCAACCGAAGCCGAGCGGTCCGTCGGCCGTCGACCGGCTGTTGTAGGACCGCTCGATCTCCAGCGGGAATCCGGCCGCCGGGAAGGAGATGTCCTTGTTCGGGAGGAAGAAGTTGGCGTTCTTGACGTTGACCGGATCGGGCCAGAAGTGGACCACGAACGGCGCGGAACCGTCGGACCAGCCGAGGCTCGGAACCTCCCGCGCCGAAGCGGCGTTCGCCGACCCGAACGGAGCGACGGTGATGGAGGGGACGGCGGCAAGAAGGAGGAGGACCGCTCGGTGGACCTTCACGCCGCCTATTTTCCCCAGCACGTTCGCCGTTTGCAAGGCGAGTGGCGCCTCATCGGTAGAGTCCGCGCGACTCGATGTAGGCGCGTACGCCGGCCGGAACCAGTCCCTCGATCGATTCGCCGGCGGCGATCCGGGCGCGCACCTCGGAGGACGCGATCGCCGGGAAGAGCGGCGTCGGCGACCGCGCGTCCACCTCGCGCTCGCTCCCGTCGACGCCGGCGCGGCGCACGACCACCAACTCGACCAGGGTTCGTAGCCGATCGAACGACCGCCATCCCGGCCCTTCGCGCTCCACGTCGGTCCCGACCACCCACGAGAACCGGACGTCGGGATGCCTCGCGCGAAGCGCTTCGACGGTGTCGATCGAGTACGACGGTCCTTCGCGCTCCGCTTCGATCGAGAGCACCTTGGCCTTCGCGCCGAAGAGGGCGCAGGCAGCCTCCGTCATCCGCATCCGATCGTCGAACGGCGCCAGCGCCTTGCCGAACGGGTGCCGCGCGGTGGGGATCATCCAGACCTCCTCGGCCTTGCCCGTCGACAGGAGCCACGCGACGATCAGCACGTGACCGACGTGGGGTGGGTTGAACGACCCCCCGAACAGCGCGACCCGCTGTGGAAGCCCCGATGGAAGCGTGTGCGCGCCGGCCGTCACGGTGACGGCCCGACGGTATCCCGGATCGACCGGTGTAGGAATCTCCGCCGCAGCGCGTAATTTTCACCTCTCGCACGGGAACGGCCGGGCTCGGAACCGATCCAACCCCCTGCTTTCGAAAACCAATTGACAACGGGGGGGGTGGGCATGGATTCTGCTGGCCCTCGCGCTGGTCGAAGCCCGGACGGGAGAGCGTGAATGGATCGCAGGCCCCAGCATACGAAGCTCGGACAGCTCCTCGTCCAGCGCGGCGTCGTCGCCGAATGGCAGTTCCTCGCCGCCATGGGCTCCCGCAAGCCGGGGCAGCGCCTGGGCGAGGTGATGATCGAGCGGCGGTTCCTCTCGGAGGAGCAGCTGTTCGAGACGCTCGCCTTCCAGCACGGACTCCCCTTCATCCGGATCGCCGGTCGAAACGCCGACCCGTCAACCGTGAAGGCGATGCCGGGTCACGTGGCGCGCCGATTCCTCGTCTATCCCCTGGCGCTCCGCCCGGCCAAGGATGCGCTCGACGTGCCGACGTTGGTGGTGGCGATGACCGACCCGGGCGACCTGCGCGTGATCGACGCCCTGCGTTTCCTGCTCGAGCTCGACATCGAGCCGGTCTTCGCCACACGCGAGGAGATCCGCCGCGCGATCGAGAAGACCTACGGCGATGACGATCCGGGCTCGGCCGACTGCCTGCCGATCCCCGTTCCGCGGAGCAACACCGGTCCCCACGCCGGACCGTTCGCCTCCCGACCGGCCCGCGGCGACCGGTACGTGGCGATCCACTTCGAACCGCTCGTGGCGGCCTGACGGCGAGGATGCCGATGCCCCCCGTGGTGCTCGCCGGACTGCTCCTCGCCTTCCCGGCGATCTATCTCCTCTGGGAGAGTAGCGACCTCCTCTGATCGGCGGATCGGGTGTAACGTAGGGCTCTTCGGTCCGATGCCCTACCTGACCTTTCGCAACGAAGCCGGTGACACCGTCTTCATGGAGCTCGGCGATCGGGAGATCCTGATCGGCCGTCAACCGGACTGCGACCTGGTCTTCGCGCGACGGCTCGTCTCGCGCCGGCACGCGCGCCTCACCCGCCGCAACGGAGCGTGGATCCTCACCGACCTGGGGTCGTCACACGGGACGTTCGTCAACCGGCTGAAGATCACCGAGAAGACGCTCGAGGACGGCGACCGTCTCCTGTTCGGCGATGAGTCGGTCACCTACGCCGAGGGGAACGCGCCCGGCATCAAGGGGGCGGGGAACGAGGCGCCGACGCTGCGGGACGACAGCGAGATCGAGTCGTCGATCCTCGCCGAGCGGCCGGTGGAGAGCGGGGGGCTGTTGCGCACGATGCTCGGCGCGCGGAACCTCGACGTCTCGAAGCTCGCCAGCGACACCCGGCAATCGCTGACCCGCCTAGCCGCGGAGAAGCCCCCCTCCCCCGACGCCTCCACCGGAGATGCGGGGTCCAAGGAGGCGGAGGCGGCCGACGCCTCGGTCGTCGCCGGGCACCTGCTGAAGCTGGTGCGGATCGCCGACGAGATGCGGGTCTGCACCGACGTCGGCGCGGTCGGGACGATCGCCGTGCAGCTGGCGATGCGCTCCACCGGTGCGAGCAACGGCGTGCTGGCGCTGCGCGACGGCCGTGGGGTCGAGACCAAGATTGCCCAGATCACCGCCGGCGCCGGGAACACGCCGGCCACCGGGGTGCGCGTCAGCCGGACGGTCGTCGACACGGTGATGACCAAACGCGTCGGTCTGGTGGCGGTCGACACCCGCAAGGACAAGGCGCTGGCGCAGGCGAAGAGCGTGGCGATGTACGGCATCCGCTCGGTGCTGTGCGCCCCACTGTGGACGGGATCCGAGATCCTCGGATACCTCTACCTCGACACCACCTCGGAAGCGGCGCGGTTTCGCGAGGACCACATCGAGCTGATCTCGGCGATCGGCTACCACGCCGCCTCCGAGATCGGTCGCCTCCAGATGATGGAGCGGATGCAAGCGGTCGAGGAGCGGCGCAAGAACCTGGCGCGGTTCCTCTCCGCCGACGTCATCCACCACATCGACGAGCAGGCGAAGCTCGGCAAGCTCGATCCGACCGCGTCGGCGCAGGAGCAGGACGCGACGATCCTGTTCGCCGACATCCAGGGGTTCACCGCGCTCTCGGAGCGGATGGCGCCGGTCGAGGTGAAGCGGTTCCTCGACAGCTACCTCGACCGCATGACCGAGATCCTGGTGGAGAAGAACGGCGGGACGCTCGACAAGTACATCGGCGACGCGATCATGGCGCTGTTCGGCGCCCCCTACAGCCGCGGCACCAAGATCGACGCCGTCCGGGCGGTCACCGCCGCGGTCGAGATGCGGGACACCGTCCAGCGCCTGCGCGCGGAGGATCCAGCCTACGAAAAGCTCGCCATCCGCATCGGGGTCAACACCGGCAAGGTCGTTTCGGGGATGATCGGCTCGAAGCGCCGGCTCGAGTACACGGTGCTCGGCGACGCGGTGAACGTCGCCAGCCGGCTGGAGACGACGGGCGAGGCGGGGAAGATCCAGATCGGCGAGGCGACCTACGAGCTGGTGAAGGACCTGTTCGAGTGCGAGCCGGCGGGCGAACGCCAGGTGAAGAACCGGGCGCAGGCGGTCCGTTCGTGGTGGGTCTCCTCCTCCTCCGGCACCGGCCAGGTCCCGATCTCGAGGTGACGCCACGTGATCTGTCCCGTCTGCTCGCATGCCAATCCCGACGACGCGGCGCAATGTCTCTCCTGCGGCTCGCTGCCCACCATCGCCCCGTCGCACGCCCCGTCCCCGTCGGCGGCATCGCTTTCGGCCTCGCGCCCGTCACAGGCGCCGGTCTCGGTGGTGACCTCCGGTCCCGGGATCGCGCAGCCGGTCGCGGCGCCGCAGCCCGGGAATCGGATCGCCGGCCGCTACGACCTGCTCGCGATGCTCGGCAAGGGGGGGATGGGGCTCGTCTACCGCGCGCTCGACCGTGAGATCGGCGAGGAGATCGCGATCAAGGTCCTGCAAACCCCCTACACCCAGGACTCCGGCGACGTCGAGCGGCTGAAGCGCGAGATCATCACCGCGCGGCGGATCACCCATCCCAACGTCATCCGCATCCACGACTTCGGTCTGGCGGACGGCGAGGGGTTCATCTCGATGGAGATCCTCGCCGGCGGCTCGCTCGCCGAGCGGCTGGCGAAGGGACCGATCCCGCTCGACGAGGCGCTGCGAATCGCGATCGGCGTCTGCGACGGTCTCACCGCCGCGCACGAGAAGGGGATCATCCACCGCGACCTGAAGCCGCACAACGTGCTGTTCGATTCCGACGGCGTGCCCAAACTCGTCGACTTCGGACTCGCCCGGCTGTCGGCGGCGACGAGCCAGACGGTCGGCTTCAGCGGAACGCCGCAGTACATGAGCCCCGAGCTCGCCGACGGCCGCGAGGTGACGGCGGTCAGCGATATCTATTCGCTCGGGGTGGTGCTGTTCGAGCTGTTCACCGGCAAGCTTCCGTTCCGCGCCGACAGCCTGGTGCGTCTGGCGATGCTCCACGCGCAGGAGGCGCCGCCGAGGCTGCGCGAGGTCCGACCGGAGTGCCCCGAGGCGCTCGAGGCGATCATCCTCAAGGCGCTGGCGAAGCGGCCCGAGCA
>CAYJRR010000061.1:25006-26743 GCA_964372275.1 uncultured bacterium | reverse complement strand
TGAAGGCGCCGCGCACGTGCCCGAACAGCTCGCTCTCGATCAGGTTGCGCGGGATGGCGCCGCAGTCGACGACGATGAACGCCTTGTTCTTCCGGGCCGAGCCCTGGTGGATCGCCCGGGCCACCACCTCCTTGCCGGTCCCGGTCTCCCCCTCGATCAACACCGTGAGATCGGTCGGTGCGATCTTCTCCAGCACCCCGAACATCTCGCGCATCTTGACCGAGCCGCCGATGACGTGGCCGAAGCGGGTCTCCTTCGAGAGCGGGATCTCGACCCGTTCCGAGAGCGGCTGGAAGCGGATCGCCGTCTTGCCGGCGTGGAAGATCGTCCCCGGCTTCAGGTAGATCTCGCGCACCTTGTATCCGTCGAGGACGGTGCCGTTGGTCGACGACTCGTCGCGGAGGATGAAGCCGTCCTCCATCGTCCGGATCTCGCAATGGGTCCGGGAGATCGTCTTGTCGGTGAGGACGAAATCGCAGCCCTTGAAGGTGCCGATCTTGATGACGTCCTTGCCGACGACCATCTCCTTGCCGCGGTCCGGCCCGTCGATCACGACGAGACGGCTCTTGATCAGTGAGAGCGAGGCCGCCTTTCCGTCGACGTATTTGACCTGCGTGGGGGAGTCGTTGGTGACTTCCTGCGGGATGACGTCGCGGTCGCCCATATCTTCCGGGATCTTAACCGAAAAGGCTGAAACGAACGCCACGTCCTTCTGGAGGGCTATGACATCGGCGCCCGGTTTTCGGCCCGCGCCCGGCGCGCGGACGCTTCGTCTGCGGCGCCCCTCCCGGAAATCGGGGAGATGCGCGAACGCCTTGGTGGCCGGCTCCTTGCACGATTCCCAGAAACCTTGACAGTCGTCCGTGAAAAAGCCTTAAGTGCCCCCCGCAAAACGCGGGTGAGGGGGCACGGGACCGCCGACCCAATCTGATCAGGAGGATGGCCGAGATGATTTCGAAGAAGAACCTTTCCCTTTCGCTGCTTCTGGCGGCGGGCAGCGCAATGGCCCTGGGTGTCAGTGCCTGCGCCGGCGGTGACGACGACGACGACGACGGAACCACCCCTCCGCCCTTCGAGCCCGATCGCTGCCTCATCGACTGGTACTCCCTCACGGCGGACGAGGAGAACTTCCACGCCTACCGCATCGACATGCCGGTCGAGAACTGGGCCGACGGCACCGGCGACTACTCCGACTCGGCCAACCTGGGCGCGGTCTTCTACAAGATCCCGCTCGAAACGGCCCTCCTGACCGACGCGGAAAAGGCCGGGATTGCCACCAACGGCACCTTCACCGTCACGAGCGAAGGCGACCAGCAGGACGACGCGGTGACCTGGGAGCAGTCGGCCAAGACGAAGTACTACGACTTCGACTTCGAGGACGAGACGATCGGCGCCTCGCTCGGTTCCGGCGGCGTCGGTGATTTCGACGGCGTCTGGTCGGATCCGGACATCTTCGAGGACGACGACGCCGAGGCCACCTTCGGCGACGGCACCGTCACCTTCTCCAACCTGGTCAACGGCTCGAACCTCGGGGCGATCGGCACCGACGGTGCGCTCGGCGCCTGCTACGAGGAGAGCGGCTTTGCCTCGAGCACGCCGGCCAACCGGATCGGTCGTTTCGCGAAGGCCAAGATCCGGAAGAAGTAGCCTTCCGATCGAGTGAGCGCGGCAAGGCCGGGCGGGCGCGCCGGCCGTGCCGCGCGGATCGGGCGGTCTTCCGTGCCGCGTCAGGTGGGA
>CAYJRR010000061.1:0-24996 GCA_964372275.1 uncultured bacterium | reverse complement strand
AGATCAGCTACAGAAAATGCTGGCCAGGGATGTGTTTCGCTACGCCAAAGACCGGCACTATGTCGCCTCCCGACCGCGCGCGGGCGCCAGGGCGGGGCGCCCGCCCGGGCCTGGCCCCGCGAATCGGGCGTTCTTCCGTGCCTCGTCATGTGGAAAGACCTGCCCAAACGACGTTCCTTCCGACGCGCGCATCCGGCGGCGGTGTGTCTGGCGATGCTGTCGGCGATCGCGTGCGGCGGCGGCGGGGATGCCGGTGACGACGAATCGTCCGGCTCCGACGGTGCGTTCCAGCCCGACGGCTGCCTGATCGAGTGGTACGGTCCGAACTCGGCGGGAAGCGACGTCTACAACGTCTACGTCGTCGACCTTCCGGTCGAGAACTGGGCCGACGGAAGTTACGGCTTCGAAGTCGACGGCGCCGGCGGCAACCTGGGCCTGTTCTTCTACGGGGTCGAGGCGGGCGGCGAACTCGAGGACGCCGTGGCCGTCGGAATCGCCACCAACGGCACCTTCCAGGTGACGTCGGAGGGGACCTCGGAAGGGGACGCGGTCGGCTTTCAGCAGCCGGCGAAGACCCAATACTTCGCCTACGACGTCGACGAAGGGACCCTCGGGGCATCGCTGGGGTCCGGCGGGATCGGATCGTTCTCCGGGGTGTGGTCCGACCCGGATGCGCTCGACTCGAGCGATGTGTCCGCGGGCGAAGGGGAGGTCGCGTTCCCGAACCTGGTGAACGGATCCGACTTGGGCTCGCTCGGATCGCTTCTGACCTTCGGAATCTGTTACGAGCTTCCAAGCGAAGCGCCTCGAGGGGGGGACCGGTGACGCGGCGAGATCTCGTTCGATGGCAGGCGGCCCTGTGGGGATGCGCCCTCGCGGCGTCGATCGCGGGTTGTCGCGGCGGCGACGACGACGGCGGCGGAGACAACGGCGACGAGGTGACCGACTGCCAGATCTTCTGGGCCAGCACCGGGAGCAACGCCGGCCGGTACGACATCTACATCCTCGACATGCCGATCGAGAACTGGACCTCGGGTGAGAAGGGCTATGGTCTCACCCCGACGGGGAAGGAGCGGCTCGCCTATTTCTTCGACGAGTACGACGTCGACTCCGACGAGTACGTCGCGCGCGCCGTCACCACCGGCGGGACGTTCAGCGTCACGACCGATTCGACGGCCGAAGGGTCCGCGGTGGCGCTGACCGACTCCGGGGGGCAGGTCTTCTTCGAGATGGACGGCGACAACGTGATCGGCGCCCAGGTCGGCAGCGGAGGCGCCGCGAGCTTCGAGGGGGTGTGGTCCGATCCCGATCCCGACGTGCTGCCGACGCCCGGGGACGGCCAGGTGATCCTCGTCTACCACGGGACGTCGCTGACGATCGGAACCCACACGTTGTTCGGAATCTGCTACGACCGGAGCCAGACCGCCGAATGAGGACGCCACGCCGGAGTCGAATCCTGGGTTGGACGATCGCCGTCGGGATCGCCGTGGGGGCGTGCGCCGGCGAGGAGGAGAACGGCGGAACGGAGCCGACGCCGTCGCCGACCGAGCCGTTCCCGGCCGACCGGTGCGAGATCCTCTGGATCAACTCGGCGGAAGGGGAGCGGATCGACTTCTTCCGCCTCTCGGGTGCGGTCGCGGCGTGGGTCACCGGCTCCTCCCACGGATACGCGCTCTCGGCGGAGGATGGCTTCGTCGGGACCTACGTGCGCGGCTACGACCTCGACGACGGCACGTTCGACCTGCAGGCCGTCGTCACCAGCGGGACGTTCGCGCTCACCGTTCCGGCCGTCACCGCGGGGGCCTCGATCGCGTTCGCCGACTCCAGCGCGCAGCCGGTCTATCTCCTCGACACCGCCGGTTCGCCGTCGGTCCCTTCGGGCACCTCCGGAACCGGCACCTTCACCGGCGTCTGGAGCGATCCGTACTCCTCCGACGTGGTCCCCGGAGACGGCTCGTTCCGGATCGTGATCCTGGGGACGGCGACCGTCCTCGGGGAGGATCTCACCTACGCCACCTGCGCACAGGACGAAGAGGACGAGTGAGCGCCGATCGCGCTATGCTTGCTGGAGTTTCGGGGAGCTCTCCGGTCCGCCCGAAGGGCGGAGCGGACGGACGGGAGGAGAGGACGATGGCAGCCAACGGCCGGCGAACGGGACTGCTGCTGACCACGCTCGCGCTCGCGAGCCTCGTCGGGTTGCTCGCGTGCGAGAAGGAGAAGAACGAGGACTACGAGGCGAGCGAGCAGACGACCCCGTCCTGTCAGATCCTCTGGTCGGCGCACGGTGCAAACGTCGGACGGTTCGATCTCTACGTCGTGGCGATGTTCGACCACGACTGGACCTCCGGAACCAAGGCCCTCGACCGGACGCAGGGGCGGTTCGCGCTCTTCTACGACGAGTACGAGCCCGACTCCGGGGAGTACGTCGCCCGGGCGATGGCGACCAACGGGACGCTGACGGTCACCGTCTCGAGCGGCAGCTTGGCGGTCGGCAGCGCCGTCTCGCTGCTCGACACCGGCGGCAAGGTCTACTTCGACGTCAACAGCCTGGACCAAGTCAACGGTCCGGTGATCGGGTCCGGGGGGGAGGCCGATTTCGACGGCGTCTGGTCGGCGAACAACGCCGACATCCCGACGCCGGGTTCGGGACTGGTCGAATTCGTCTACCACGGCTCGAGCCTGACGATCGGCACCTACACGCGCTACGCGCAGTGCCAGCCGGTGGCGGAAACGGGCGACGAGATCCATTCGGGGGTCCGCATCCGGCTTCCTCGAACGCGGAAGTAGAGGGCCGTCGATTCGATGCTCCGCCGGGGACTCCGCGCCGCGCTGCCGATCACGCTGGCGCTCGCCGTGGCGGCGGGCGCCTGCTCCGGCGATGGCGACGACGACGATGGCACGGATCCGACGCCGGAGCCGACGGAGTTCGAACCGGTCGGCTGTCAGATCGTCTGGGTCACCCGCGATCCCCCGGATCAGACGCAGGTGATCGACTACTACGTCCTCGACGCCCCGGCGGCGAGGTGGGTGACGGGTACCGCCGGCTACTTCGTCGGCGATCCGGAGGGGTTCACCAACGTGGTCGGGGCGTTCGTCGACGACTACGACCTCGCCTCCCACGTCGGGGCTGCCTCGATCCTCGCCACGTCCGGCAGCTTCGTGCTCACGGTCAACGAGGACGGCCCGCTCGCCATCGGAGGGGAGGTCGCGTTCGCGGACGCCCAGGCGCAGGAGTACTTCCTGATCGACACCGCCGGCAACCTCTCCACGTCGCAGGGGGAGTCGGGTACCGGCAGCTTCGACGGAGTCTGGACCGATCCTGCCTCGCCCGACGTCGAGGAGGGGCAGGGGACGATCGAGATCCTCTACCTCGGATCGACGCTGACGCTCGGCGCCGACGTCTCCTACGCCCTCTGCTACGACGCCGGATCGTCGTTCGCGCCGGCGACGCGCGAGCAACGCATCCGGATGGCGGGTGACCGTGCGGCGTCGGCGCTCCGGTAGTGGCCGGGCGGGCGCGGCGTCGCTCGCTTCGGCCCTGTTGGCACTGACCGGTTGCGGCGCCGAGGGCGGCGGCGATCCGGCCGGTGGCACCGCGACCGGTTCCTTCGATTGCGAGATCTACGTGCCCGGCTCCGATCCGCCGAACGTCGGAGACGGCGCGGTGGTGATCACGCGGGCCGGCGGTTCACGGACGATTGCGCAAGGGGCCTCGGCGTTCGCCATCGACGCGAACGGGCAACAGACGTTCGACCCGGACGAGGTCTCCTTCTACGCGGTGCAGATCCACCAGTTCGTCTCCGAGACGCGGCTCGAAGTGGTGGAGATCCAGATCGCGCCGGAAGCGTGGATCGACGGCGGATCGGCCGCGATCGTGCCGTCCCCTCCCGAGGACGACCGCGCCGCGCTGCTCGTCGCCGAGATCACGTTCGACGCCAACGGGATTCCGGTCGAGATCGAGCGCGAGGCGGAAGGCGTGGGGGGCACCGTCACGATCGAGAAGGCGGGCACCGAGCTCGGCTCCGCGGTGCGGGGCCGTTTTTCCGCCACGATTCGATAGCGGGTCGAGACTACGCGTGAACGGAGCGCGCGTCGTTGGCGGCGGCGTCGACGAGGTGGTTGCCGTGGGCGAGCCATCGCTCCGCGTCCAGCGCCGACTGGCAGCCCGTGCCGGCGGCGGTGATCGCCTGGCGGTAGACGTGGTCGGCGACGTCGCCGCAGGCGAAGATACCGGGGACGCTGGTCGAGGTCCCCTTCTTGGTGACGACATAGCCGTTCGCGTCGAGCTCGATCTGACCCTGGAACAGGGCGGTGTTCGGGGTGTGGCCGATGGCGACGAAGACCCCCTCCACCGGCAGATCGCGGCGCTCGCCGGTCGGCAGGTGCACGATGCGCACCCCGGTGACCGTCCCCTTCGCCACGTCGTGGATCTTGTCGATCGACGAATCGAGCAGGAACCGGATCTTGGGATTGGCCTTGGCGCGGTCGACCATGATCTTGGAGGCGCGGAACTCCTGTCGCCGGTGGACGATCGTCACCGTCTTCGCGAAACGGGTGAGGAAGTTCGCCTCCTCCATCGCGCTGTCGCCGCCGCCCACCACCGCCAGATCGGCGTCGCGGAAGAAGGCGCCGTCACAGGTGGCGCAGGTCGAGACGCCGCGGCCCATCAGGCCCCCCTGCTCGACCGTCCGTTCCTCCGGGAGACCCAGCAGCTTGGCCTTCGCGCCGGTGGCGATGATCACCGCCTTGGCTTCGACCGTCTCCTCGCCCGCCTCGATGCGGAACGGACGGCGCGTGAAGTCGACCTTGGTCACGTCGAGCGACCGGATCTCGGTGCCGAATCGGAGCGCTTGCTTGCGCATCACCTCCATCAGCTTCGGCCCGTCGATCCCGTGCTCGAACCCGGGATAGTTCTCCACCTCGGTGGTCAGCATCAGCTGACCGCCCGGAAGGCCTCCGACGCCGCCCGCGGCCAGGCCCTCGTACTGGAGGGGCCGGAGCTTCGCGCGCGCGGTGTAGAGCGCGGCGGTGAATCCGGCGGGTCCGGAGCCGATGATCACCACCTCCCGCGCTTCCCGAGCCGTCGACATGCGAACTACCTCCTGAAGGGAGGGGGACTATACTCCAACGACAATGTCCGCGCGTCCGCGCTCCCGGGGGGACTCCCCCCAATCCTCCCTCCGCGTCCCCACCCTCACCCACCTGGACGCCAAGGGCCGGGCCCGGATGGTCGACGTCGGGGGGAAGCCCGAGACCGAGCGGCGGGCCGTCGCGCGCGGCGAGGTCCGCCTGTCGCGCGAGGCGTTCCGGCAGTTCGCGTCCGGCCGGGCGAAGAAGGGGGACGCGCTGGCGGTGGCGCGCATCGCCGGGATCCAGGCGGCGAAGCGCACGTCGGAGTGGATCCCGCTCTGCCACCCGATCGCCTTGAGCTCGGTGGCGGTCGACTTCGCGCTCGACGCCGGCCGTTCGCGCGTGAGCGTCACCTCCTCGGTCCGGTGTGTGGGGAGGACCGGCGTCGAGATGGAGGCGTTGACCGCCGTCGCCGCCGCGTCGCTCGCGATCTACGACATGTTGAAGGCGGTCGACCGCGGGATCCGGGTGGAGCGGATCCGCCTGATCGAGAAGAGCGGCGGTCGCAGCGGGACGTGGCGGGCCAGCGCGAACGATCGGGGCACGAGGATCGGTCCCGGAGGAGCGATTCGGGCCCGATGAAACAGGCAGCTGGAGTTCGCGCCTTGGTGATGGCCTCGGCGCTCGCTGGAGGGGCGGCGGGCGGCGCCGCTCAGGCGAAGGTCGCCGACGCCGACTACTTGCCACTGGTCGTCGGGTCGCGGTGGAGCTTCCTGGCGAGCGATGGGCGGGAGTCGGCCGACACCGTGCGCTCGGTGCAGGAGATCCGGGACTCCGCCGGCCACGTGCTTGCGCAGGCGGCGGCGGTCGCCGGCGCGGACGGCGCCGACGTCTGGTTGATCCGCACGGAGAAGGGGGTGGCGCGCGTCCACGAACCGCCGTCGACGATGCCGTCGCCGGAGCGTACGACGTGGGTCCTCCGGTTTCCGTTGCATCTGGGCGCGCGATGGGAGTCGTGGACGCCGACCGGCCGGGTGGAGTTCCGCGTCACCGAGCGGCGGAGCATCACCGCTCCCGACGGAAGCCTGACCGACGGGATCCGCGTCGACTTCACCAGCCTTCCCGAGCCGATCTTCGCCGGACACATCTGGTACGCGCGTGGCGTCGGTCCGCTGGAGGTCTCGGAGGGGGAGTATAGCCGGAAGCTGCTCCGCTACCGGCGCGGCGACGGTCCCGAGGTGCCGGTCGCCAAGCACCTGCCGGGCTTCGAGCCGCCGCGGATGGCGAAGACGTGGAGCGTCGGCGGAAAGTTCTGGTTTGCCCTCGCCCTGATCGCGGCCGGCCTGTCGGCGGCGATCGTGTTGCCGCGGAGGCGGCAGAAGGTCCGGCCGTTCCCGATCCCACCCGAGTCGCCGACGCTCGCCGCCCTCGAGGAGGAGCTTTCGATGCAGGCGGCGCTGCTGGAGGCCGAGTTGCCGGAGGCCGAGGCGCGCGTCGCGACGGAGCGCGCGGCGTCCGCGCGCCCAGCCGCGGACCCGCCGGCGAACGCGCCGGTCTCCGCACCTGCCGCCGCCGCCCCCTCCGTTTCCGTCGGCGTGCCACCGGCCGCGGCGGCCCAAACCGGGCGCGGCGCCTCGCGTGGGGAGGTGGCGACCACCGCCTCGATCCCCGACCGCGCCCCCGCGGCTCGCGCGACCGCGGCGGGCGAGGCGCCAAAGGCTCCGCCGCTGGTCGAGATCCGCCGGACGTTGGCCGAAACCTACCTGGCGCTCTCGCGATTCGAGGACGCGCTGGCGCAGGACCAGGCGGCGCTGGAGATCGATCCCTCCTACCTACCGTCGGGCATCGGTCTGGCGCGCACGCTGCTGCGCATGGGTCGCGTCGAGGAAGGGCTCGCCCGTCTTCGACCGTTCGCCGAGCGGCATCCGGCCTACGCCGACGTGCAGAACCTCCTCGGCGAGCTCCTGCTCGCGGCGGGGGAGCGGTCCAAGGCGGAGGCACAGTTCCGGCGGGCGTTGGCGGTGAATCCGGCGTACGAGCGCGCGCGCGCGAACCTGGCGAGACTGGGAGGCACCGGTGGTTGAGCGCGGCGCGGGAGGGAGGCCGGACGTCGAGCCGGCGCCGATCGCCGGTAGCGCCGACGCGGCGAACCCGCGGATCGATCCCGACCTCGACCTGGTCGAGCGGTGCCAGCGAAAGCAGCCGGGGGCGTTCGAGGCGCTCGTGCGGCGTTACCAGGATCGCGTGTTCAGCCTGGCCTTCCGATTCCTGCGGGATCGGGCAATCGCGGAAGAGGTCGCGCAGGACGTCTTCGTGTCGGTCTTCCAGCACGTCCAGGGCTTCCAGAAGAGCTCCAAGTTCTCCACCTGGCTGTTCCGCATCGTCGCCAATCAGTGTCACAACAAAGCGAAGTACCTGCGTCGGCGAAAACACCACCAGCAGGAATCGATCGACTCAGGCGCCGAGACGGAGGACGGCGAGCTCCGTCGCGAGCTGCCGGCGGAAGGGGAGTCCCCCGAGGAGTTGTCGGCCCGCCGCCGTCTGAACGCCCGCATCCAGGACGCGATCAGCGCCCTCGACGAGGACCACCGGTTGATCGTCCTGCTGCGCGACGTGGAGGATCTCTCGTACGAGGAGATCGGCGAGGCGCTCGGGTTGGCCGAGGGGACGGTCAAGTCACGCCTTCACCGGGCACGGAACGAGCTTCGCGCCCGGCTGTCTAACACGGACGAGCGATCCCGATGACCTGCTTCATGGCACGAAATTCCCTGAGCGAGCTCCTCGACGAGGCGGTCGATCCGGTCCGCCGTGCGGAACTGACCCGCCACATCGACGGTTGCCGCGAATGCGCGAGGGAGTTGGAGGCCCTCCGGGCGGTTCGGGGGATGCTCCGCGCCCTGCCGGTCCACCGCGCCCCGGTCGATCTGCTGGCGCGGGTGCGCGAGAAGGCCGAGCGGCGGAGCTGGCTCCAGTGGCTGCAGGAGGGGCTCGTCGCGGCGACGCGGATCCCGAGGCCGGTGGCGGCCGGGGTCGTCTTCGCCTCGACGGTGCTGATCGCCGGCGTCTGGATGTATCGCAACGATCGCGCCGACCTGTTCGCGCTGGACGGCGCGCCCGGGCGCCGCACGGCCGATGTCATCATCGAGGATTCGCTCGACGCCGGCGCGCAGGCGAGCACGGTGGTGGAGGAGCCGCCTCCGCCGCCCTCCGCGCTTGCGCCCCCGGCCGAGCCCGAAGCAACCGCGGCAGATCGGGTGTTCGGCGGTGCGGGGGGGCTCGGCGCCACGACGGAACGCGAGGCACGCTTCGAGAGCGGTCCAGCCGACGAGGAGCGCGACAAAGCGAATCGACCCCCGCCCGTGGCCAAGGCGCGCCCGCAAATCGTGGCGATTCCCGAGCGGAGCGCCAGGGCTTCTCCTCCGCCTTCGTCGGTCGTCGTCGCGGAACCCGCCTTCGGGAAGGCGTCGGACGAGCCGGACGGCGTGCCGCGGAGAGCCGCTGCGCCGCGCGCCCCACCGCCCCCGGAGCCCATTGTGAACTTCGCGCCGCCACCGGCCAGTACCTTCGTGGAGGAGTCCTCGTTGGAAGCGGAGATGGCGCCGTCGCTCGACTCGATCGGCAGTGACGCGTCGTATTCCGCCGAGCCCTCGTTGGAGCCGCCCCCCGCGGCTCCGGCGCCGGCCGCCAAGGACGTGCGCGCCGAGAAGAAGAAGGACGCCGGCGGCTCGCGTCGAGGGCGCGCCGCGGCGGCCTCCGACGAATGGGGGGGAGGCGGGCCCGCGTCGGAAGCCGGTGGGGACTGGTCTCAGACCGGGTCCGCGCCGAGTGGCGGCGGCGCGGCCTCGACGGTGGACCGCGAATCGTCGAAGGAGGAGGCGGCTGCCGTGCAGATCACCTTCCGGCGCGCGTCGGCGATCGCCCCCGCCGAGGCGATCGAGGCGGTCCGGGCAGCGGGCGGGACGGTGGTGGCGCCGGTCGGCAACGTTCCCTCCCTTTCGAAGGTGGGGAGTTCGACGACGGTGGTGGCCGAGATCGACGGCGATCACGTGGACGATCTGTTGGCTCGCCTCCGCGCGCTGGGGACGGTCGAGCGCAGGGGCTCGGCCGTCGACGGTCGGGTCCGCGTCCGGATCACCGTCACTCGCCGCTGACCGCCGGCGGGGTCCTGCGACGGCCGGCTGGAACCTGGCCGGGGGACCGGTTGTCCGTCTCTCCATGAACCGGAAGAGCGCGTTCCGACGGGGCCTGGCGGCCGCCGTCCGAGGGATGGGTCTGCTCGCCTGGCTGGTTGCCGACCCGGTCCCGGCCGCCTGGGTGGAGGTCGGTCCCGGCTCGGGGACCGCCGCACCGCCGCCGCCGACCCCCTGGCTTCCACCTCCGCCGTACGAACCCCCGCCGCCGCCACCACCCCCTCCTCCCCCGAGCTACGACCCGTACGCCGATGCGGTTCGTCGCCTCCTGGCCGAGGCCTGGCTCGGCGGCCCCTACGGACACTCCGGTCTGACCGTCCATCCGATCCTCGTCGGATCGCGCCCGCCACGCGGAGAGGAGATGCTCACGCTCGACGAAGCGGTGCGGCGCGGCTCGCTCCGCGTCACCGAGGTCGGGGCCGGAAGCGTCCCGAGTCTGTTGGTGGTGAACCACGGCCGCCGGCCGGTCTTCCTCCTCGCGGGCGAGATCCTGCTCGGAGGGAAGCAGGATCGCGTTCTGCGGCAGGACGTGGTGGTGCCTCCGCACGCCACGATCGAGGTCTCGGTCTACTGTGTGGAGAAGGGTCGTTGGGACGCGCGCGCGTCGCGCGGCGCGGCGTTCGACTCCGCGCCCAGCGTGGTCGCCGACGGCGCCCTCCGGTCGCGCGCCGCGGCGGGGCGGAGCCAGGAGGACATCTGGTCGCACGTGGAGCGAAAGAGCGCCGAAGCTGGCGTCTCGAGCGCCACGGGGGCCTACCGCTCCTACGTCGAGTCCCCCGCCGTCACGCGTCGCCTCGACGAGATCGTCTCCCGGTGCGCGCCGCCGTCGGCCTGGCGTGGCCGCGCGGTCGGCGCCGTCTTCACCTCCGCCGGTCGCGTGCTCGGCGTCGAACTGTTCGACGACTCCCGCCTGATGCGTGAGCTGTGGCCGAAGCTCGTCCGCTCCTACGCGATGCAGGTGTCGGTCTACGGCGGCGACGACGGCCGTGGCGCGGCGATGTGGGCGTTGCAGGCACTCCGCGCAAGCGATGCGCGCTTCGTCGAGTGGTCCGGAGGGGGTGCGCGGGTCGCGATCGACCTCCCCGGATTCCACGCCGGCGGGATCGTCTGGAACGGCCGAGCCACCCACGTGGCGGCGCTCGTCGACGGGTTCGAGGTGCCGTACCTCGATCCTCCGCCGCCCTTCGACCCGTGATAGCGTCGGGGTGGAATGGCCCCGTCGGACCCGCTCTCCGTCCTCAAGAAGGTCCCGCTGTTCGCCGTCCTTTCGCCCGACGAGATCCGGGACGTCGTCGCGCAGACGTCGATCGTCCACGTCGAGGCGGGGGATCTCGTCTTCTCCGAGCAGGACTCCGGGGACGCGATGTACGTGGTCGTGAGCGGCGAGGTGGAGATCGTGAAGGCGCTTCCCACCGGCGAAAGCCGCATCCTGGCGGTGCTCGACACCCGATCGGTGTTCGGGGAGATGAGCCTGCTCACGGAGGAGACGCGCAGCGCCGCGGCCCGGGCGCGGACCCGCGCCTCGCTGATGAAGATCGCGCGCGATTCGTTTCGCGAGCGCCTGGCGCGCGACGACCTCGCGGCGCTGAAGATGACCGCCTACCTCGCTTCGGTCGTCGCCATGCGCCTGCGCGACATGGACAACGACATCATCCGCCAGCTGACCGAACGCCGCGAGCGGGAGAACCTCACCGTCCCCCTCTACGACATCGACGAAGCCCGCGACCGGGTGATGCTGCAGTGGAAGCTCTAGCTCTAGCAGGCCGCTGAACAACCCCAGGGAGAAGCCCGGGCAAGGGCGGTGAAGAGGGGCCGGCTCCGCTAAACCTCGCGGACTCGGCAACCGCTCCGCCGCCCCCTCTTCACCGCCCTTGCAAAGGCTGTCGGCTGGGGTTGCCCAGCAGCCTTGGTCAGCGTCCAACAGCACCGGCAGGCATCGGTATCGCAAGCTTCGCGATCCGGAGCAGGTTGTAGGCGGCCCCCACGAAGCAGGCCCAGAGACCTGTCCGAGCGATTCCCCGGTAGCGTGTCTTCCGGAAGCCGCCGACCGTCTTCATCCAGCCGAAAATCTCCTCGACCTTCTTTCGACATCGCTGGCTGTCGAAATAGGCGGTCACTCTCGCTGGAATCGCCGGACATAGCGCGCTCGTACCTCCGGCACGTCGGCTTCCTTGAACGGTCGAGTCCGGAGGTCGAGGCGGGTGATCTTCGCATAGGAGTCGATGGTGCGAGCGAACGATCCGAGAGACTGCGATTCCACCGGTCTCTCGATCAACTCGCGTAAGAACGGCTCGAACCGCCTATCGCCGATCGAGTCGATCAGACCAATCACGGCGTAGGGCACGGTCCCGCTCCTTTTCCTCTCGGCAATTGCAAGCTTGAGAACCCAGGCGCGCTCGATCTCGCCCACCGGCGTCTCGGTCCAAGCAGGTTCGTTCAGCGCTCGGCCGAGGATCGTTTCGACGCAGCGTGTGCGGAGGCTCTGTAGCGTCGAGTATCCGGAGGAGCGGGCATCGACGAATGCGAACGCACCGTCGGCGGAGCGCAGCGAGAGATCGAGGATCGGTTCGATGTCTATTACCTCCCGGGAGCCTTCGTTGGACCCGGGCTTTTCGTCAACTTCGACGACACTCGCCCGTACGAGCCGTCGAAGGATTGATTCGGCGTGGCGGCTCTCCACTGACGTCCTTTCGATACGAAGATGGGCGCTCCCGACACGGAGAATCCGTGAAAGGAGAAAGGATCCGGATCCCCACCGCCCTCGGACCAGCTCTATCTCCGAAGGCCAATAACTGGACGTCGAGACCCGAAGGTAGTCGAGCGCGAGCTGCCTCACGTCGACGTCGGGTGGCACTCCTTCCCGAAACGGGAGCGGAGTGTTTTCCGAGGCCAAGGTACCCGCGCCGAAGATCGTGTTGAGATCGGGGTTGTTGGCGGTCAGCGCGCCGAGGACGGATTCGCGGCCCCCAACGGATTCGCCCGCATGCTTGGAACAGATCGCCGCGACATCGTTCGCTCCCGCGAGCATCACGGAAATCCTCTCGGGCTCCGCCGCGGCCTTCGGTTCCTGCCGTTCGGTGCAGCCCAGGAACGCGATCAGAACGCCCAAGAACGCCGATCGAATGAGAGGCGTCCTCCAAATGGAGAACGTGCAGATCGACGGCCGAGTAACCATGGGACCCTCCAGATCCGTTCAACGGCGGCCGCGATCGATCAGCGAGGAAACCGGCGAAACTGTTTCAAATAACGCTCCCGGACCGCGGGAACGTGCTCGACCCCGAACGGCCTAGGCCAATAACCGCTTCGAGAGCCAAGAGGACGGAAACGGGCCACTCGAGGTTTCGGGTCATCTCAAGGGAAACGGTTCACGTTCTGACCGAGTAACGCCAGGGACGTCGAGTTATTGGGGCTAGGTTCGAGAATCGACGGCCAATGCGCGCACGGGCGACGCCGCAGGGGCGAATCTTCCTTGGTCAAGGCCGAAGGAGGCCGACGGCCGACTGAGGCCGCGGGGTCTGGGGGCATCGGAGCACGGCCCGAAGGGCCGCGCGCACGGGCCCCCAGTACAGACGAAAGCCCGGCTCGGGAGAGGCCGGGCTTTCGCTGCTGCATCGGAACCGGCGAGTCGGGAGGGAGCGCCGGGTTCCGACCTCGATGCCGATCAGGCGCGCTTGCGGCGCTCGATCGAGCGAACCTGGGTCGAGAGCTGGTCGATCTTCTTGTTGAGCCGCTCGAAGTCGGTGCGCGTCGGAAGGTCGATCACCTGCTTGAGGCGGTCCTTGCTCGACTGGAAGAAGTCGACGACGTCGTTCTGCAGCCCCTTCACGTCGCGGCGGATCTCGTTCACCGCCTTCTCGTAGTCGAGCTCCTTTACCCGCTCGAACAGGTTCACGCTCGTGAAGCGGCGGAAGGTCGGGTTCTTGCGCACCCTTTCGAGGAGCGGGCTCTTGTTCAGGTCGCGGCTGACCTTGTCGAGACGGGAGCGCAGGTCCCGCTCCGCCGTCCGGCCGCGCGCGACGAGGCGGTCGACCGTCTTCGACCAGTCCTTCTCGTAGCCCTTGAACCGGGCGCGGACGTCCTCCAACCGCTGCTCGAAGCGGGCCCGCAGGTCGTTCGCCGGGGCGGTGGCTTTGGATCGCGGGGTGGTCTTGCGTGGTGCCATGATGCGTTGCCTCCTCGGATGTTCGATCTTTCGAGTCTCAAGTTAATGCGCCGCGTCATGTGCGTCAAGGGAAATTAACGCGACGCGTTATAACGAGTCGGGGCGCCTACTTGGCGCGCCGGCGGTCCCGTTCCTCGACCGCGTCGGGCCAGGGATGGAGGGCGATCGAGCGGTTCAGGTCGTCGCGCGCCCGGCGGGTGTCCCCTTGCCGCGCCCGGACGAGCGAGCGCAGGTAGAAGTAACGGGCGAGATGGGTCTCCGGCAGGTCGCCCACGAGTTGGCGATCGGCTTCGTCCACCCACCGCGAGACGAGCGCGAGGTCGCCGTCGTGGGCCATCCGGTCCAGGAGGCCGACCTTTCCGGAGAACGCGCCCGAGACGACCTCCATCGCCTCGGTCGTGCCCACGTCGTTCGACTCCCGGACGATCGTTGCGAGCGCGCGGCCGCAGTTGGAGACCATCGCCGAGCGGTGGCCCACCGTCCAGATCTCCCTCTCGCCGGTGTCGGCGGCGATCCGGCGGCAGTAGTCGACGATGTCCGGGTGCGCCACCGTGCGCTGGGTTCCCGGCGGAAGCGACTTGACGACGCGGCGGAAGAGCGGATGAAGCTCGACCCCCCACGGCCCTTCGAGATCGCCGTTGTAGTAGACCGGCCGATCGGTCCGCTCCACGAACTCCCGCAGCGCCCGCGCGCGGACCGCCGGCGTCGGAGGGATTCGGAAGAGGCGATTGGAGAACACCAGCCCGCGCGAGTTGTAGATCGTCACGTCCGGCCGGACCCCTTCGACGCGGTTCAGGTATCCCAGCGTTCCGGTGTCGACGTCGCCGTGGGTGAAGAAGACGGCGTTCGGCTCGAGCGATGCAAGGACCGTCTCGGCGAAGTCGCGGCCCCACCGGTCGTCGCGCCGGACATTGAGCGGCGCGTTGAACAGCACCGCCAGCCCGACGACCGAGAGCGCGGCCACCGGCGCGAATCCGCGCAGGGGGCGCTCCCCCTGGATGCCCGACGGGTGGACCGCGCGGCGCATCCGGGCGTCGCGCACGGCGTCGATGCCGGCGGCGATCCAGATCGACAGCGCGGCGTAGGAAAGGAGCGGGTAGACCTTGAAGACGGCGCGCTCGTAGAAGGTGAAGTCGCGCCGGAGCAGGAGGACCACCAGGACGCTGCTCCCGAGGAACAGGAGCGTGAGCGCCAGACCGATCTCCCTCGGCCACCGCCGCCACTGCGCGGCGAACCCGAGTGCGGCGAACGCCAGGCCGACCACCGTCTGCTGCGCGGCGACCTGTCCGGCGAAGTAGCCCAGGAAGCGGGCGCGGTCGCTCCACCCGGCGGTGGCGCTGACGTCGACCTCCTCGTACCCCTTGCGCAGGATGAAGTAGAGGACGCGCGACGGCGAATCGAGCGGACCGATGAAGCTGATCGGCGGATCGCTCCACGAGCGGAGGACCATCCACACGAACGGCACCAACCCGGCGGCGGCGAAGGCCGCGCACCGGGGCAGATGCGGAAGGAGGGCGCGCCTCCGCGGCCAAAGGAGGCACACGACCGCCGGCAGCGAGAGCGCCACCAGCGGCCAGTGGTGGCTCAATCCCAGACCGAGCAACAGGCCGGCGACCGGCAGCCGGCGCGCGTCGCCGTCGATCCGATAGGCCAGGGCGACCGCGAACAGGAGCAGGAAGAGGAAGGTGTTGAGGCTGTAGACCTCGGCAATGATGCTCTGCGCCCAGAACTCGCGCGACACGCCGTAGCCGATCGACGCGGCGAGGGCGAGGACGACGTCGCCGGTCAGCACCCGCGCGATCCACCACAACACTGCCGTCGTCGCCGCGCCGAACAGCGCGCTCAGGAGGTGGATGCGGAAGGCGATCGAGCCGATCGGCAGCAGCGTGAACAGCTTTCCCAGCAGGCTGTGGAGCGGATAGCCGGGGGCGTGGGAGATCCCGGCGGTGTGGCAGGACATGATGAACAGGCCCGAATCCTCCAGGGTCACCGTCCGCGGGGCGCTCCAGACGAAGACCGCGAAGACGAGCAGGAACGAGGTGAGCGGCGCCGCCCACTCGCGGCGGAGGTCGGGCAGCGGCCGCGCCAGCAGGGCCGTCGGTGATGACTCGGTCTGGCGCCGGCCGTCGGGCGCGCGCTTCCGGTGCCGGCTCACCCTAGAAGCCCGCCATCCGATCGGCGTCGGCGAGTTCCGGGGACGCGTCGCGGCCGTAGTAGCGGAGGCGCGTCTCGCGATAAGTCTTCCGCTCGCCGCGCATGGCGTGGATCTGCAGCGCGTTCAGGACGGCGCTGTTGTCGCGCGAGGGGTGCAGCTCGATCGAGCGGAGGAAGTCGGCGAGCGCCTCGTCCTTCTCCCCGAGCTTGTAGCGCAGGAACCCGCGCAGGTAGTGAAAGCGCGCCAGCAGCGCGTCGGGAATCAAACCGTCGATCTGGGCCGACGCGTCGTCGAGCACCGCCTTGAGTGCGCGCGCGTCGCCGTTTTCGGCGAGCACGTCGACGTGGCCGACCTTCCCCGCAAAGGTCCGGGTCACGGCCGACAGCGCCTCCACCGTCGCGGGATCCCGCGCAGCCCCGAGCGCCTTGGTCAGGACCCGTCCGCAGTTGCCGACGAGCGCCGAACGGTGATCGACGGTCCACAGGTCGGTGGTGTCGGTCTGGGCGGCGATCCGGCGGCAGTAGTCGCGCTGCCGCGGATCGATCGCCGTTCGCTCGGCCCCTTTCGGAGAGGCCTTGTCGACCCGGTGGAAAAGCGCCGTCTTCTCCTTCCCCCACGGCAAGTCGAGGTCGTCGAAGTAGTAGACCGGGCGGTCGGACTTTTTCACGAAGTCGATCACCGCCTGCGCGCGCGCCTTGGCGCTGGTCGGCGGCCGGAAGAGTCGATCGCCGAAGATCAACCCCTGGTCGTTGTAGAGGGTGACGTCGGGACGCATCCCTTCCACGTGGTGCAGGTATCCGATCGCCCCGGTGTCGGCGTCTCCGTGCGTGAGTAGGACGGCGTTCGGCGCCAGCGACTCGAGGACCGTCTGCGCGTAGTCGCGCGCCCAGACGTATCGGTGCCGGTCGTTCACCGGCGCGTTCGCGACCAGTCCGGCGGCGGTGAGCGCCAGCCCGGCGGCCGGGGCCGCGAAGCGCCAGCCGGCCGACCGCCCGGCAAGCCGTTCCGCCAGCGAACCCAGCGCGGCGGCGATCCACAGCGCCATCACCCCGTAGGAGATCAACGGATAGACCTTGAAGACGGCGCTTTCGAGGAGGGTGAAGTCGCGCTTCAGCAGCAGGATCAGGAGGAGGCCGTTGGCGACGAAGGCGGCGAGCGCGGCGGCGAAGATCTCCCGCGGCCAGCGGCGCCACGAGGAGATCAGACCCGCGGCGGCGGCCAGGGCCCAAAGCGGCGTGAGCTGCGCCAGCATCTGCCGGCCGAAGAACTCGAGGAAGAGGAGCTTGTCGATCGACCCGGCCATCGGATTGGCGTCCGACTCCGAATAGGCCTTCCGCAGCACGAAGTAGAGCGCCCGGTCGAACGAATCGAGGGGGCCGATGAAGCTGATCGCCGGGTCGGTGAGCGACCGGACCACCAGGTAGGCGTAAGGGAGGGCCGCCGCCACCGCCGCCGCGGGCGCCCACGTCTTCCACGCCGAGACGACGCGCTGCCGGCGCGGCCAGAGCAGGAGGGCGAGCGCCGGCGTGGAGAGCACGATCAGCGGCCAGTGGTTGGCGAGAGAGAGTCCGTAGAGAGGCCCGAGCCACGTCAACCACCGCTCCCGGCCGTCGACGCGGTAGGCGAGGGCGACCGCGAAGAGGAGGAAGAAGAAGAAGGTGTTGAGGCTGTAGACCTCGGCGATGATGCTCTGCCCCCAGAACTCGCGGGACAGACCCAGCGTCAGTCCCGCCGCGATCGCCGCCGCGACGTTTCCGGTGAGCACGCGGGCGATCCACCACACCACCGCCGCGGTGAGGGCGCCGAAGACGGCGCTCACCAGATGCACCCTCACCGCGACGCTCCCGATCGGCAGGAGGGTGAAGAGCTTCCCGATCAGACTGTGCAGCGGATATCCGGGCGGGTGCGACACGCCGGCGGTGTGGCAGGACATCAGGAACAGCCCCGAGTCCTCGAGCGTCACCGTCCGCGGCATGCTCCAGGCGTAGACCGCCAGGAGCAGGACGAACACCGCCGCCGGCCACCACCACTCGCGCCGAAGGTCGGGCAGCGGCCGCGCCAGGATCGGATTGGAAGGCTTCTCGTTGCGGACTCGGCGCGCCAAGGGTTCGCGACGATTCTACTCCGGTGTCCCGCGGTTCTACTCGCTCGGGTGGAGCGGGGCGACCTGCTCCACGGGACCGAGGCCGAGGTCCTTGATGCGGAACTCGTTCTGCATGCGGCCGCGCCATTCGCGACGGTAGGGGACGACGGCCAGGTCGAGCTTGGCCGGGATCTTCGGCAGGCACTCGCCGTAGCCGAATCCGATCGCCTCCAGCCGGCCCCAGCCGCCGCCGAGATCGAGACGGAGATGGTTGTTCCCCACGATCCGCGAGCCGACCACCGGGAGTCCGCGCAGTTTCAGGATCGGCTCCGGATTCTCGACACCGTGCGGGCCCAGGTTCGACAGCTCGATCACCAACGTCTCGTCGATCTGGTCGCCGAGGAGCTCGGCGTCGATGTCGAGCTCCGGCACGAGGTCGGCGGTCGAGAGCCGCTTCCCCGCTTCGCGGGTGAAGGCGTCGCGCAGCCGTGGGACCTCCGCTTCGGCGACGGTCATCCCCGCGGCGCCGGCGTGGCCGCCGAAACGCAGCAGGTGCTCGGAGCAGGCGCTCAACGCCTCGAACAGGTTCAAGCGCCGCAACGACCGCGCCGAGCCGCGCGCCACGCGCTGGCCGTTCTCCTCCGAGACGGCGAGCACGATCGCCGGCTTGTGGAAACGGTCGACCAGGCGTGCGGCGATGATCCCGACCACCCCGGCGTGCCACGCCTCGGAGGCGAGCACGATCGCCGGACCGTCCGACAGGGCCGGGTCGGCCGCCACCTTCGCCAGCGCCTCCTCGAAGATCCCGGCCTCGATCTCCTGACGCCGGCGGTTCGCCTCGTCGAGCCGGGCGGCGAGCTCCCGGGCCTCGTCCGGATTGCGCGACAGCAACAGGTCGAGCGCGACGCGCGCCGATCCCAGCCTCCCGGCGGCGTTGATGCGCGGCACGATCCCGAACGAGACGTGCGATTCGCGGAACCGGTCGCGCACGCCGGCCAGCTCCTTGAGCGCGGCGATTCCCGGCCGGCGGCCGGCGTCGAGCAGCGGCATCCCTTCGCGCACCAGCACCCGGTTGATCCCGGTCAGCGGCACCATGTCGCCGATCGTCGCGATCGCCACGATGTCGAGCATCAGCTTCAGGTTGGGCTCGGGCCGGTCGGCGAACCAGCCCGCCTCGCGGAGCGCGCGGCGCAGTCCGATCACCAGCAGGAACGCCATCCCGGTGCCGCACAGGTTCCGGTCGGGGAACGTCTCCCCGGCCTGCTTCGGATTGAGGAGCGCGGCCGCCTTGGGGAGGACCGGACCGGGCTCGTGGTGGTCGGTGATCACCACCTCGATCCCCGCACCTTGCGCCTCCGCCACCTCGTCGACCGACGCCGTTCCGCAGTCGCAGGTGATCACCACCCGCGCCCCCAGCCGCTGGCACTCGGCGAGCGAGGCCCGCGAGAAGCCGTAGCCGTGGTTCATGCGGTCGGGGATGAACGGGACGACGTCCCCCTCGACCGCGCGCAGAAACTCGGTCAGGACCGCGGAACCGGAGACGCCGTCGACGTCGTAGTCGCCGTGCACGACGATCCGGCGCCGCTCCTTCACCGCCCGCACCACCACCTCGATCGCCCGGTCCATCTGCTTCAGCCGGCCGGGATCGGGGAGTTCGTCGAACGACGGCCGAAGGAAACGCCGCGCCTGGTCCGGGTCGGCCAATCCGCGGTTGGCGAGGACGGCGGCGGTGGCCCGGGTCAGCCGGAGCGTCCGCGCCAGGACGTCGACCGTCTCGTCGGAGGCGCCACGGACCAGCCGCCATCGCCGGGGCCGGGCCATCCGCTCCGATTCGGATCGGTTGGCGCGCCCGCCGCGCGGTTCCTTCGGGGCGCCGGCTGCGTCGGACGGCGGGAAGGTGTGGCTCGCCACGAGGTCTCGCCGTTTACCCGTGTTGCCGCGCCGCCGAGGGGGTGCCGACGCCCCGGCGCTCCTGCAGCTCGTGGACCAGCGCGGTGGCCGGCATCGCCACGGCGATCGTCGACCAGGTGCCGCTGACCAGGCCGAAGGTCATCGCCCAGCCGAAGCCGGCGATCGACTCGCCGCCGATCAGCGCGATGGAGAGCACGGTCAAAAGCGTCGCTCCGGAGGTGAGGAAGGTGCGCGACAGCGTCTCGTTCACCGACCGGTTCAGCACCCAGTAGAAGTCCTTGCTCTGGTGCTTGAGCAGGTTCTCCCGGATTCGGTCGTAGATGACGACGGTGTCGTTCACCGAGTAGCCGATGATCGCCAGGATCGCCGCCACGATCGTGAGGTTGAACTCGAACGACTCCCGGAACAGCGACCAGATCCCGAGCACCACCACCGCGTCGTGGATCAGCGCCAGGATCACTCCCGGGGCGAAATTGGCCTCGAACCGGAGCCAGATGTAGACGGCGATCAGCACGCAGGCGGCGGCGATCGAGAGGAACGCCTTGCGCTTCAGGTCGCGGGAGACGGCGGCGCCGATGGCGTCGATCGACGCCTCGTAGCTCCCCTTGCCGAACCGCTTGTCGAGCGCGGCCAGCACGTCGCGCGCGGCGTTCTCGAGCGTGATCGTCAGGATCCCGCTCTCCGGATCGATGCGCACCTCGTCGACGCGGACGCCGCCGAGGATGTCGGGCTGGTTGAAGACGGCCTTCACCTCCTCGGCCGAAACCGTCTGCTCGACGCGCGCCGTGGCGGAGTCGCGGGCCTCGGCGTCGAACGCGAAGTAGGTGACCTTGTCCTCGCCGTACTTCGCCACCAGCGCCTGCTTCATCTTCGACCCGAGGTCCTCGCCGCCGCGGCTCGAGGACTGGACCCGGATCAGGAAGGCGTGGTCCTCCGCGGACCCGATGGTCGTGACCAGAGCCCCCTCGATCCCCGCCTCCTGGACCGCGCCGCGGACGGCGTCGATCTCGGCCGAGCCGGTGAAGTCGACCTCCAGCTGGGCGCCGCCGGTGAACTCGACGCCGTAGTTCAAGCCCCGGGTGGCGAGGGAGACGAGCGAGACCCCGACGAGGACCGCCGAAGCCCCGAGGAAGAGGTTCCGCTTCCCGACGAAGTCGAAGTTGGCGTTGACCAGGAGCTGTGGACCCAAAGCGGTTGCCCTTTCTAGATCGAGAGCGTCTGCGGCTTGAGCTTGATCGTCCAGTAGTCGAACAGCAGGCGCGTGATCACCAGCGCCGTGAACAGGGTCGTCGCGATGCCGATCAGGAGCGTGACGGCGAACCCCTTGATCTGGTCGGTTCCGTAGAGATAGAGCACCACCCCTGCCGCCGCGGTGGTGAGGTTTCCGTCGACGATCGAGGTGAACGCCTTGTCGAAGCCGGCGTCGACCGCCGCCTTGATCGTCTTCCCGATTCGCAGCTCCTCGCGGATGCGCTCGTAGATCAGCACGTTCGAGTCGACCGCCATGCCGATGGTGAGCACCACGCCGGCGATGCCGGGGAGGGTGAGCGTCGCGTCGAAGAAGGTCATCGCCCCCAACAGCACGATGGCGTTGGCGATCAGCGTCGTCACCGCGATCACCCCCGACGCGCGGTACCAGTAGATCGCGAACGCGAAGACGAGCAGCGTGCCGAGCAGGCCGGCCCGCACCCCCTTCTCGATCGAGTCCGCTCCGAGCGACGGGCCGACGGTGCGGTTCTGCTCGATCCGCACCGGCGCCGGCAGCGCTCCGGTCTTGAGGACGCGCGCGATGTTCGCCGCCTCGTTCGCCTGGGCCTGCGGGTCCCGTCCGGAACCGAGGGTGATCACCGCGTCTCCGCCTTCGATCTTGTCCTGGATCTGGGGGGCGGTCTGGATCGCCCCTTCGAGGACGACCGCCATCCGTTTGCCGACGTTCTCGCCGGTGACCTTGGCGAACTTGTCCCCGCCCTCCTCGTCGAACCGGATCTGCACCTGCCACTTGTTGAACCGGTCGGTGTTCGGGTTCGCGTCCTGCAGCCGGTCTCCGGTGAGCGCGATCTCCCGCTTGAGCAGCATCGGCTGGGTGCGCGCCAGCTGCTTGGTCTTGGGGTCGAGCGTCTTCATGAACCAGACGCCGCTGTCCTCCGGGACCTTGCCCACCAGCGTCTGGTTGATCTGGGCGTCGGTCGCCTGGGCCCCGAGACCGGCCAGCGCCTCGTCGACCCACTGCCGCAGGAGCGCCGTGCCGGCTCCGTCGCCGCCCTGGTCGCGATACCAGTCCTCGTCGACGATGTGGAACTCGAGGAGCGCCGTGCGCTTGATGTTCTGGATCGCCTCCTCGGGGTTCTTCAGGCCCGGAAGCTCGACCACGATCCGGTCGGTCTTCTCCCGGAAGATGATCGGCTCGGCGACGCCGAACTCGTTGACGCGCGTCCGCAGCAGCTCGAGCACCTGCGTCACCGACTGGTTCTCGAGCTCGTCGATCCATGCCGACTCGAACCCGTAGGCGGCGACGAAGGCGCCGTCCTTCTCCCCGAACCGCTTCTCCTCGAGGCGGCTGTCGACGTGCTTTTCCATCAGGTCGCGCAGGTCGTCACGGTCCTCGGCGGCTTTGAGCGCCACCTCCAGCTCGGTGGTTCCGAGCGGCTGCGACACCGACTCGAACGGGATCCCTTCCTTGGTCAGACGGTCCTTCACTTCGCGCCGGTGGCCGCCGATCAACGTCCGGAGCGCCTCGTCGGTGTCGACGCCGAGCGCGAGGTGGCTGCCGCCGACCAGGTCGAGCCCCAACCGAAGCCGCTTCTTGGGGAAGAAGGCCATGTAGCCGGGCATCTCCTCGGCCGCCTCCGCGGCGGCGTCGCCGTCGGCGCCGGCGATCGCGCGCCCGGTGGTGGTGCCCGCCGCCGCCATCTCCGCCGGATCGGTGGGAGACCGGATCGCCGTCTCGTCGGCGCGCGGCGTCCCGGCCGGAGCCGCCTCCTCGACCCCGACCGTCGTTCCTTCGCCGGCCGGTCTCCAGAGGAACGTCGGCAGAAGCACGTAGAGCGAACCGAGGACGACCGCGAGCACCAGCCAGAGCCGTTGGTACCAGGATTTGGGCATGGGAGTCGAAGGACCTACGTGAAAAGAGGCGTCGCCGAGTTCGTTCGAGCGAGTGGGCGAACGCCCCGGCCGACGTCGCTCGATAGCACGCGCCGCGAGAGCTTGTAAAGCGCCGCCGCCGCTTTGGAAAGCGGCCGTCGGCCGTCAGCCGGCGTCGGCGTCTGGCCGGTCGAGCGACGCGATCGCGTCCTTCACCACCTTCAGCCGGACGTTGGGGGCGATCTCCAGCGTCGCCGTACGCTTCTCGACGTCGACCACCCGGCCGAAGAAGCCGGCGTTGGTCAGCACGTGGTCCCCCTTCTTCAGGCCCTCGACCAGCTTGCGGTGATCGGAGACCCGCTTGTTCTGCGGACGGAGCACCAGGAACCAGATGATGGCGAACGTCAGGCCGCCGAAGATCAGAAGCTCGAACGGGCTCGACGCCGGGGGCGCCGTTCCGTCGCCGGAGGGGGGTGGGGCCATGCCGAGCAACGAAATCATTCGTCGGTCTCCTTCGGGTGCGGGTGCGCGATCGGCCCCATCCGGGCCAGCCGCTCGCGGTGAAACGCGTCGAAGCGCCGCTCCGCGATCGCGGCGCGCGCCTCGTTCATCAGCTCCAGGAAGTGGTGGAGGTTGTGGATCGTGTTGAGCCGGCTCCCCAGGATCTCGCCGGCCTGGAACAGGTGGCGCAGGTAGGCACGGGAGTAGTGCCGGCAGGTGTAGCAGGAACAGCCCGGGTCGGGCGGCGACGGATCGTCGGCGTGCGCGGCGTTCTTCAGCACCAGCCGCCCATCGCGGGTGAAGAGGAGACCGTTGCGGGCGGTGCGCGTCGGCAGCACGCAGTCGAACAGGTCGACGCCGCGGGCGATGCAGGCGAGCAGGTCCTGCGGCGTCCCGACCCCCATCAGGTAGCGCGGCCGGTCGGCGGGGAGCGAGGGGGCGACCGCCGCGACCACGTCGTACATCGCCTCGTTCGACTCGCCCACCGACAGCCCCCCGATGGCGTAGCCGTCGAACCCCATCGCGACCAGCTCCTCGGCGCACCGCCGGCGCAGGTCGAGGTGGACGCCCCCCTGCACGATCGCGAACAGCGCCTGCTCCGGCGCCGGGCCGATCTCCCGCTGGATCCGCGCCCACGCGAGCGTGCGCCGCGTCGCCGCGTCGACGTCCCCCTTGTCGGCGGGGAAGGGGGGGCACTCGTCGAGGACCATGGCGATGTCCGAGCCGAACGCCGCCTGGAGCGACAGCGCCTCGCGCGGTCCGAGGAACCGCTCCGATCCGTCCAGGTGCGAGCGGAAGGTCACCCCGTCGTCGGTGACCGTCCGCCGCCCGGCGAGGGAGAAGACCTGGAACCCGCCGCTGTCGGTGAGGATCGGCCCCGGCCAGTTCATGAAGCGGTGCAGGCCGCCGAGCGCGCGGAGCCGCTCCGCGCCGGGCCGCAGCATCAGGTGATAGGTGTTGCAGAGGATCACGTCGGCCCCGAGCCCACGCACCTCCTCCGGCGTCATCGCCTTCACCGTCGCCGCCGTACCGACCGGCATGAAGGCCGGCGTCCGGATCTCTCCCCGCGGGGTGCGATAGACCCCGGTGCGGGCGCGGCCGTCGGTGGCGGTCAGGTGCAGGCCGAACATCGCGCGCGTTGTAGCGCATGCGCCGGGCCGGGGGCCAGCGTCGGGCGCCGCGGCCTCGAAGCGCTCGGCGGCCGCGTCCGGCGCGCGGCATGACCGGCTACGCACCGCGGAGGAGCATGGCATCGCCGTAGGAGAGGAAACGGTACCCCCGCTCCAACGCCTCGGCGTAGGCGGCGCGGATCGATTCCAGCCCGGCGAAGGCGGCGACCAGCATCAGAAGGGTGGAGCGCGGGGCGTGGAAGTTGGTGAGGAGCGCGTCGACGACGCGGAAGCGGAATCCGGGGGTGATGAACAGATCGGTCGAACCGGGCCCCGCCCGCAGGACGGGGATGCCGCCGTCGGCGCCGGGCGCCGGGTCGTGCGCGGCGGCCTCCAGGGCGCGCAGCGACGTCGTCCCCACCGCGACCACCGCGCGTCCCTCCGCCTTCGCCCGCGCCACGGCGCGCGCGGTCGCGGCGGGGATCTCGTAGCGCTCGACGTGCATCCGGTGATCGGCGGTGTCGTCGGCGCGAACGGGGAGGAAGGTTCCGGCGCCGACGTGCAGCGTCACGCGGGCGGTTGCGAACCCCTCTTCCGCGAGCGCGGCCAGCAGCCCGTCGGTGAAGTGGAGCCCGGCGGTCGGCGCGGCCGCCCCCCCCGGGGCGCGCGCGGAGAAGGGGTGGGTGCGGGGACGGTCGAGGTGGGCCGGGCCCCTCGCGCGCCGGGGGTTTGGG
>CAYJRR010000060.1:0-27355 GCA_964372275.1 uncultured bacterium | reverse complement strand
TGAGGGTAAATTATGGTCAAAATGATGCCTTGTTATAGGGGCCCCTGTCAAGCGCTCCGCCGGCCCACGCCCGCGCGGCGGAAAGTTCCAATTGTTTGAAAATTTAGCGAAAAATTCGACGGGAAAGCCGGTCCATCGCCGCCGGCAGCTGTCGGTAGCCGGGCGCCGACTCGAACGCCCCTTCGCCGACCGTGGCCAGCCGCCGGGACAGCCGCCGGCCGTGCGGATCCTTTCCGATGTGGACGACGTGAAGCCGAGGGGCCCGTCGTGCCGCCTCGCGCGGATCCCCTCCCTCCGTCGACTTTCCGTCGGAGACGAGGATCACCGCGCGGCGCGGACTTCGGCTCGCGCGCAGCGCCTTGGCGGCTTCGTCGAGCCCGGCCTCGATGTTGGTGAATCCGCCGGCCGGAATCTCGAGGATCCGGCGCACCACCTCCTCCGCCGTGGTCGCGTCGCCTCGGGCGGTGAGGAGCTGGGCGTGCGTCTCGAAGGCGACGACGGAAAGGTCGCGCGGATCGGCGCGCAGCGCCAGCACGGCCGCGGCGACCGCCACCAGCGCCAGGTTCTCCCCCGCCATGGAGAGCGAGACGTCGAGCGCCAACGCCAGGTCGGCGCGCTTCTCCCGGCGATCGGCGACGACCAGGTCCTCCGGACCCGGATTCGGACGACCGGACGCGCGGTCGAGCGTCTCGTCGACGTCGAGCTCGCCGGGCGAGCCGGGGGTCCAGTCGGCGAGCACCACTTCGGTCGGACGCGATTGGCGCTGCAGGATCTCGCGCGCCCGCCGAACCACCGCGGCGACGGCGCGGCGGCGCGCCCGTCCCAGGCGGCGCGGATGGGCGTTCAGGAGCCGTTTCCAGGTGGCGAACTGCACGGCGAGCTGCCAGTCGTCGACGAGATCGGGATCGCCGCCACCGAGTCGTGCGGCGGTCTCCGGGGCGACGAACAGCGGCTCGTCGTCCTCCGCGTCGCCGGCGTCGGCGCCCGAACGTCCCGGGATCGCCGACATCCCCGGCACGAGCGACCGCTCACCGGTCAGGCTTTTTTTTTTGAGACGGTGGCGGCCGCCGCCGCCAACTCCGTCAGGATCTCGTCGAGCGGCAGCGTCGCGTCGTCGGCCGGCTCCACGCGGGTGGGAAGCGCGAGGAGCGCCGCGCGCGCGAGCGCCGCGGAGGCCGACTCGCCGGAATCGGCGAATCGGAGGGCGAGCAGCGCCACGGAGATCGCCGCGCGGACCGACGCCCCGCGGCGGAGACGAGCGTCGTTCCGCGTCGCCCGGACCAGTGCGACCGCCGACGCGACGATCGAGTCGACCGGAGCGGAAGCGGTCCCCAGCGCCGACAGAACCTCGCGCCGGCAGATCTCGGTTTCGTCGGCGGCCGGCGGATGCCGCAACACGACCAGCTCGAAACGGTCGAGCAGCGCCTCCGAGAGATGGCTCGTCGCCACGAACTCGCGCGGGTTCTGGGTGGCGATCGTCCAGAATCCGGGCGCCGCCTTCACCGCTCCGAGCTTCGGAACCTGGACCTCCCCTTCGTCCAGCACCGGAAGGAGCACGTTCTGGACCCCTTCCGGCATGCGGTTCAGCTCGTTCACGAACAGGACGCCGCCGCCGCGCATCGCCTCCACCAATGGACCGGCCAGGAAGGCGTCGGCCGAATATCCGCCGCGCATCACCGCCGGAGGATCGAACCAGCCGGTGAGCTTCTGCTCGGTGTACCGCCCATCTCCGTCGACGCGCACGATCGGCCGTCCCAACGCCGACGCCACCGCCCGCGCCAGCGCCGTCTTGCCCACGCCGACCGGCCCTTCGAGCAACACGTGCCGCCCCGCCTCCGCGCAGGCGAGCAGGGACCCGAGCTCCTCGGCGCGCCCGACGATCCCGAGGCGCTTCTGCACGTCGGCGACGCGGATCATGGTGGGGCGACGGTAGCGCATGCGCCCATCCGCGAGAAGACCCGGGAAGGGAGTCGGAGCCGGAGTCGTGACCGGAAGGTATCAGGAAGCGATCAGCGGCGCCGTGGCGTTCCGCGTGGCGTTGCCTTTTTCGGCAGCTTCGGCTTCGGCGTCGGCCTGGGGGTCGACGTCGGAGGCAATTCCAGCACGGGCTCGCCCGCCGTCGAGAGGATCGCCGCCGCGCCCTCGCCCATCGAGGCGTCCGCGCCCGTTCCGATCGTCGCCGTTCCCGCGGTGCCGGCGAACGCCGCGGAGCCGTCGCTCCCGGCGATCGCCGTGCCGGCGGTGGCGACGACCGCGGCCGTCCCGTCCGGCATCGGCGCGATCGTGGTCGGATCGTCGGGGGCGCTCCGGAGCCGGTGGGCGCGCGTCCACAGGACCCAGCCGGTCGCGCCCCCCCCGAGGGCGATCAGCAGTCCCAGCGCGAGCACGATCCGCGCGCGGACCGAGATCCACGGGCGGTCGTCGATGCGGGCTCGGGGATGCGATTTGCGCGGGGTTCTCGGCGTGCGCGCGGGGGCGGCAGGCGAGTTCCAGGTCGACGAGGTCGCCCACGGCGGCTCGGCCGACGGCGCAACGGTCACCGGCACGGCGACCGCGTCGGACCGCGAGGCGGGGGCGGGCGGAGCCGCGGCGGCGGGCGCGACTGCGCCGACCGATTCGGGATCCGCCTCGGACGCGGTCTCCGTCGCGGATGCGGATTCGGCACCGGAGTCGGCAACCGGTACGGCGGCCGACTCGGCACCGGTTTCGGCGTCGTCCGCCTCCTCGGCGGCCTCGCCGTCCCCCTCCAGCGGCATCGCCTCGAACCCCGGCTCCGCCCCCTCCTCGTCGATCGCGAGATCCTCCGGGATCTCCCCGATCTCGAGGATCGGTCCGTCGATCGCGTCCGACGGGGCGAAGCGCGTCCGGCACACCGGGCAGGTCACGAACAGGACGCTGGCACCGATCTCGATCTGCGCCGCGCACGACGGACAGGTCACACCGTGCGTCACGGCGCCCCTTCGGCCAGGAAGCGCTCGACCTCGTCGGCGTAGAGGTCCGGGCGCTCGATCATCGGACAGTGGCCCGTCTCGGGAAAAACGACGAGTTGGCTGCCGCGGATCCCGCGGTGGAGCCGTTGGCCATGGCGCAGAGGCAGAAGTCGGTCGCGCGCCCCCCACACGATCAGCGTCGGCGTCCCGAACTCCGCCAGGCGCGAGCGCACCCGCGCTTCGGAGAGTCCGGAGATCGAGCGGACGAACGAACGGACGCGCTGCGGCCAGTCGGTTTCGCCCATCGAGGCAAGGATACGATCGACGCTCTTCTGCGCGAAGGGAAGGTCGTCCGGCATCACGAGTCCGACCATGAAGCGGACCAGTCGCGGCGGGAGGACGATCCGCGAGGGATCGACCCTCGTCTCGAATCGATGGGCCAGGTACGTCAACAGCCGCTTCGGCATCGGCGTCATTCCGGCGGCGTCGGTCAGGATCAGGCGCCGGACCCGCTCCGGATGGGTGAGCACGTACTCGGCGCAGATCGCCCCTCCCATCGAATGGCCACCCAGGTCGAAGGTCTCCAGGCCCACGCGCGACGCGAACGCGGCGAGGAGCGAGACGTACACGGTCGGCGTGTAGGCCAACTCCGGTTTCGACGACCGCCCGAACCCCGGAAGGTCGAGGGCGAGGACGCGTCGCCGCCGCGAAAGCAGGGGCAACACCATCGACCAGTGGTCGAGCGTCGCGCCGAGGCCGTGCACCAGGAGGAGCGGCGGCTCGCGCGCGCCGCCGTCGGGAGCGAGGTCGACGTAGGCGATGTCGACGCCGTCCACCTCCACGTGGCGCTCGTCGAAGTCGTAGCCCACCGAAACCGTCATGGCGCGTTACTCCCCGCCGCCATCGCCGGCGTCGCTTCCGGGAGCGGAGGTCACCTCGACGACCAGTCCCCGCCCCTCCACCGTGTGGTCGCCGACCTCCGCCATCACCGGCGGGAGGGAGAAGATCCCCGCCGTCCCGGCGCGCAACACCCACCGGACGGTCACGCGCTGGATCGTGACGCCGTCGCCGCGATCGACCGCCGTCTCGCGGAACTCGCGCAGGCGGACGACGGGCGGCTCCGGCGACCACCGCACCTCGACCGGAACGAGCGCGTCGCTCCCCGATGCGCCGGCGGCCTCGCGCTCCACCACCGCCGACAGCTCGAACGGCTGGTCGACCCGCGCGCGCCGGGTGGAGAGATCGACGTGGAGCCTGGCACGTCCGGTCGCGAGGCGGCCGGTCCGGACCAGGAGATCGAATCGCGGGTCGCCCCGGAGCGATTGGAGGTCGGGGTCCTGCCGGAGGACGTCGAGTCGACCGAAGCCGTGGTCGAGCGCCGCTGCGAGCCAGGCGATCGCGTCCTCCTTCCGCTTCAGCAGGGCGTAGTAACAGGCGATGTTGTAGTAGAGATCCGGAAGGTCCGGCGCCTCCGCCAGTGCCAGCTTGTGCTCCGCCAACGCGGCGGCGTAGTCCCCCTGCCGCTTGTGGAGCCGCCCCAGGTTGGCGCGCGCGATCGGCGTCCGCGGCGCGACCGCAAGCACCCGCTCGGTCAGTGAACGGCTGGCCGCCACGTCCCCCGCGTCGAGACGGTCGAGCGCCCGGGTCAGGAGCCGGTCGACCTCGGCAGAATCGCGACGGTTGGCCCGGAGGCGCGCGGCGACGCCGATGCCGATCGCGATCGACAGCGCGAAGACGAGCGCCGCGCCGCACACCGTGACGATCAGGAATCGTCGCGTCACGGTCGCCTCGGGCCCGCCGCCGGCACCGGGCCTGCCGCCGGCACCGGGCAGGCGATGAAGGCGAGGTGGCGGCCGGTGGAGCCGCGATCCCGACGGTGCGAGAAGAACCGATCGCGCTCACACGAGGTGCATCCGCCGACCCTCTCGATCGCGCCCGGGGCGAGTCCCGCCGAGCGGAGCTGACGCGCGACGGCTTCGCGCAGGTCGATCGTGGCGTGCCCCGGCCGGGTCGCCCGGCGGGGCGCGCCCGGCGACACCGCATCGATCCGCGCCGCGGTCTCGTCGTCGACTTCGTAACAGCAGATTCCGATCGCCGGACCGATCGCGGCGCGCAGTGATACGGCCGTTGCGCCGGCGTCCGCGACCAGCCGTTGGACGGCGATGCGCGGGATCTCCGCCGCGATGCCGCGCCATCCCGCGTGCACCGCCGCCACCGCGTTCGCCGCCGGGTCCCACAGGAGCAGCGGCACGCAGTCGGCGGCGCGCACGCCGACGGCGACCCCGGGCGCGGTGGTGAAGAGACCGTCGCACTCGCCGGTACCGACCCGCGCATTCGTCCCTTCGGGGCGCCGTGAGCCTTCGCTGGGGGCGAAGAGTCGCCTGTCACGGCTTCCGGGGGGAGTCCCACCACCCTCTCCTGCGCCGACCGGCTTCACCACGCCGCCGTGCACCTGCCGGTCGGGGGTGACGAACGCCTCCGGCGGAAGCCCCGCGGCCTCCGCGACCAATCGGTGGTTCTGCTCCACGGCCGCCGGCGCATCGCCGGTCTGGCGCCCCAGGTTCAGACTCTCCCACCGGCCGGCCGAGACCCCGCCGACCCGGGTGGTGAAGCCGTGCGGAACGCCGTCGAGAAGGCGCGCGGTGAGGATCCCCGGTTTCACCGACGGCGTCCCTTCGTCGCGGCGCGGAACGCCTCGAGCCGCTGCCGCATGTCGGCGGGAACCGGCGCTCGGAATTCGATCCACCGTCCGGTCCGCGGATGCTCGAATCCCAGGAGCCCGGCGTGGAGCATCTGTCGTCCGCCGGCAGGGGGGGATTGGGGGGGCTCCCCCCGGGAGCGCGAACGCGCGGCAGGGGGGGATTGGGGGGACTCCCCCGGGGAGCGCGAACGCGCGGAACGATCGCCCGGCCGCCTTCGCTCCCGGGCACGGTGACCGTAGACGGGATCGCCGACCACCGGCCATCCCCGGGAGGCGAGGTGCACCCGGATCTGATGCGTTCGCCCCGTCTCCAGGCGGCACTCGACGCGCGCCGCCCCCGGGAACCGCTCCACCGTCGTCAGGTGGGTCACCGCCCGCTTGCCTCGGAGCGCGTCCGCATCGAGCGCCACGAACCGCGTCCGGTTCCGCGGATCGCGGGCGATCTTCGAGACGATCGTCGCCTCCGGCGGCGGGTCGCCCCACACCAACGCCTCGTAGCGTCGGCGCGCGACGTGGTCGTGGAACTGCCGCGCCAGATGCGCGTGCGCGAAGTCGTTCTTGGCCACCACCAACACCCCGCTGGTGTCCTTGTCGAGACGGTGCACGATCCCCGGCCGCACCGCCCCGCCGATCGACGGCAGCGGGCCGCCGCGTCCCAGGAGCGCGTTGGCCAGGGTCCCGGTGGCGCGACCGGCGCCCGGGTGCGCCGCCATCCCCGGCGGCTTGTCGACGACGATCAGGTCGTCGTCCTCGTACAGCACCGCCAGCGGGATCGACTCGGCCCGGAGCGCCGTCGGCGTCGGTTCCGGGATCTCCACCTCCACCCGGGCCCCGGCGCGGATCCGCGCGGACGCCTTCGCCGTGCGACCGTCGAGGCGGACGCGCCCCTGCTCGATCAACCGCTGGACGCGTGCGCGCGTGAACGGACCGGTCGCGCCCTCGCTCATCCGTGCCGCGAGGTAGGCGTCGAGGCGACGCCCCTGCTCCGCCGTGGTCGCCTGGAACGTCGCGGTCACCACATCCGCGACTTGATCTTGGCGCGGGGGAGGATCAGTACGTCGACGATCGCCCGGTCGAAGAAGTTGGTGGACCGGAGGATCGACGGATCGACCCGGCTGTTGTAGGTCGCGCGCCCCTCCTCGATCTCCTCGGACAGGACGTCGAACAGGTTGTCGTCCCGCACACCCGCGTCGATCTTGGCGCCATGGTAGGCGGCCATGTCCGAGACGATGACGCGCGCCAGGCGCATCGCCTCCTCCGGAGTGTTCTTGAGCGTGGGGGGCATGACGTCCTCGTCTACCTCTTCTTCCGCTCGACCACCGCCATGTAGGCGTCGGCGAACGTCTCGGGGTTTTCGAGCCGGTATAGCCGGGCGATCTGCACCAGGAAGCCGCGCAGATAGACGGCCGCCGGCAGCGCGGCGAAGTCGTTCTCCTCGATCCGGCGAAGATAGGCGAGGCTGATCTTGGTCCGGTCGGACACGAACTGGAGCTGAATGCCGCGCGCGAGGCGGACGGCGCGGAAGAAGGCGCCGTCCCGATCGCCGCCGGAGCTCAGCAACACCTTGAGCGTCTCCTCGTCGCCGGACGGCGTGGCGGCGGCCTCACCCGTCGCGGCGACCGGCCGGAAGGCCGACGGCACCGTGGCGATCGGCTCCTTCTCACCGACCGCGGCCGCGGGCGCCCCGGCCGTGCCGCTCGCCGCGGCCGTCTCCGCTTCCGGCGCGTCCGTCGGCTCCGGCGGAACGACCGAGCGCAGGACCGGCGCGCGCCGTTCGAACAACTTCACGTCGGACGTGCCGGCGCTGGCCACCGCCGCCGCCACCAGGAAGTCGCTCGTCGCGTCGCGCGTGAAGACCGGCTCGGGGATCGAGTCGCCGCGCGCCCGCGCCTGCAGCCAGCGGTCGTAGATCTCCTTTTTCCTCTCGTCGATCAGCACACGGAACGCCTCGTCGACCCGGACGGCCACCGCGCGGGCCTCCTCCACCGAGAACAGCGCGTAGGTCGCGACCGAATCCGGATCGAACGCCGCCTTGAGCCGGTGGTAGGCCTTGACGATCTCGCTCTTCGGCGAGGTGGGGCTCACCTCCAGCAGCGTGTAGTGGTCCTGCTCGAGGATCGACTTCACCCCTTACCCCTCGTCGCGCCCGCCGGCCTTCACCGCGATCGGGGACGGGGGGGCCTGGGGGAACTCTCCCGGGGAGCGCGGAGGCGCGGACGACTCGGCCACCGGCGCGTCGGCCGGGAACGACTCGTGTCCGGCCAAGGGCCCGGTCGTCGCCCCCTGGAGCAGCCGGTCGGAGATCTGGACGAAGGCGCGGTGCAGCTTGCTGTTCGGGAACTCCAGCAGGAGCGGCCGCCGCCGCCGCACGCTGCGCCAGACGGCGTCGTCGTACTCGAGGTGTCCGAGGAACTCCATCGAGATGCCGAAGTACTTCCGCACCGCCGTCGCGATCTGGTGTCCGACCGCGGCATCGCCGCCGGCCCGGACCTGGTTGACCACCAGCTTCGGCCGGAAGCGCCCCATCTCGCGGATCAGCCGGGAGCCGCGGTCGTCGTCGACCTTGCGGATCTCCTCGAGCAGGTCGGTCGGGGTGCGGACGTTCTTCGCCCCCTGCTGGTCCATCGCCGTCTGGATCATCTCCCGGATGCCGAAGTGCGGCTCGAGCATCTTCAGCCGCCGGTAGAAGGCGGTCTTGATGAATCGGTAGGCGTTCTCGATCGAGGTCGGCTCCGGCAGGACGACGAGCACCCCCTGCTCGGCGGTGAGGAAGAAGTCGATCGTGTTGTAGGCGGTGCCGGCGCCGAGGTCGATCAGGATCACGTCGTAGTCGAGCGATTGGATCTTCCGCAGCAGGCGGATCTTCTGCGCGTGCTTCGGATTGGCGGCCCCGAGGAAGTCGTAGGCGCCGCTGATCAGGCCCAGGTTCTGGATCGGCGTGTCGCTGACGACGTCGCGCAGGTCCTCCACCTTGCGGTGGATGAACTCGCCGAGCGTCGCGCGCGGCTGGTTCACCCCGATGCAGGTGTGGAGATTGGCGCCGCCGAGGTCGGCGTCGATCAGGACGACGCGCTTGCCCGACTGGGCCAGCACGATCCCCAGATTGGCGGTGATCAGCGACTTGCCGATCCCCCCTTTTCCGCCGCCGACCGCCCAGATCTGACGTCTCGGCGCCGCGGACTTCCCCTCACCCATGCGCCCTCTCGTTGATGACGGCTAGTCCTTCAGCTCGACGTTCCAGTAAGAGGCGTCGACGACGTTCAGGAACGGTTTCCACGCTTCGTAGGTGAGCGCCCGTCCCTGGAATCCGTAGAGCGGGCTCCAGTGGGGTCTCCGTGGCGGCCGCACCAGGCCCATCCGCACCTGCTCGGGGGTGTGCCCCCCCTTGCGCCGGTTGCACGCGATGCACGAACAGACGACGTTTTCCCAGGTGGTGCGACCGCCCTGCGCGCGCGGCACGACGTGATCGAGATTCAGCTCCGCTTTGGGGAACGGCTGGTTGCAGTACTGGCAGGTATTGCGATCGCGGAGATAGATGTTGTGGCGGCTGAACCGGACGCGGCGCTTCGGAAGCCGGTCGTAGCCGACCAGCAGGATGACGCGCGGGACGCGGATCACCCGATCGACCAGCCCGATCGTCTCGGCGTTGGTGTCGGAGGCGATCTCCGCCCAACTGTCGTAGTCGAACAGCTCGTATTGGCGGTCGACCGCTTTGGCAATCCCCTGGTAAAGGAGGACGAAGGCCCGCTTCACGCTCGTGATGTGCACGGGCATGAACGACCGGTTGAGAACCAAGACGCTGCTGGTGAGCAAGCCCGATCGCCTCCGCTTTTCCCTAATTTAGCTCAGGTCTGGTCCGGTTCCTACCTGTTGATAGCCTGTGGATGGCCTCCGCCGCCGCGCGAGCGAGCGCGACGACCTCCCGGTCGGCGATCGTGCGGACGTCGAGCAGGACCGCCCCCTCCCGCACCCGGGCGACGACCGGAACGGCGCCCTGCCGAAGGACCTTCTCCAGGCGCGCCGCCGACGCCTCGCCCACGTCGATCCGCACGGCGAAGGAGGGCAGCGTCTGACCGGGCACCGATCCGCCGCCCACCGCCGCCTCGCTCGGCACGACGTCGATCGTCGCAAGACGGTCCGCGCGTTCGCGCTCCCGGGGGGAGTCCCCCCAATCCCCCCCTGAGACGCCGATCGCGGCGGCGACCGCCTCCGCGCGGGCGCGAACGGCGACCAACGGCTCGCGGAGCATGCGCACCACCGGGATCTCGCCCGCCCGCGCCGGGTCGATCGCCAGACGCAGCGTCGACGCCAGCGCGGCAAGCGACAGTTTGTCGATCCGCACCGCGCGCGCGAGCGGATGGCGCTTCGCCGCGGCGATCGCCGGGCCCCTCCCGGCCAGGATCCCCGCCTGCGGTCCGCCCAGCAGCTTGTCGCCCGAGAAGGTGACGAGCGTGGCGTGACGCACGAGTCGCCGCGGCGCCGGCTCGTCCCGGAGCGATGGCGTCGTCCCGTCGTCGACGACGAGCCCGCTTCCGGCATCGCAGATCAGCGGCACGTGAGCCTCCGCGGCGAGCGTCCCGAGCGCCGCCTCGTCGACCTCGGCGGTGAAGCCGACGACGCGGAAGTTGGACGGGTGCACCTTCAGGATCGCCGCCGTCGCGGGTCCGACGGCCCTCCGATAGTCGTGGAGGTGCGTCCGGTTGGTGGTGCCGACCTCGACGAGGGTCGCCCCCGAGGCGCGCAGGACGTCGGGCACGCGGAAGCTTCCGCCGATCTCCACCAGCTCGCCGCGCGAGACGATCACCTCCGACCGGGTCTCCGTGACATGCGCCGCGAGCGCCAGGAGCACCGCGGCGGCGTTGTTGTTCACGGCGAACGCCGCCTCGGCGTCGAGCAGCGTGGTGAGAAGTCCCTCCACCGCCGACTGGCGGCTTCCGCGTTCGCCGCGTTCGAGGTCGTATTCGAGGGTGCTGTAGCCGACCGCCACCGCGCGGAGATGGTCGATCGCGTCGTCGGCCAACGGCGCCCGGCCGAGGTTGGTGTGGACGATCACCCCGGTGGCGTTGAGCACCGGGCGGGGCCACGCCTCCGCTTCGCGGGCCGCCCGGGCACGGACCGCCTCCCGAACGGCCGCCGCGAGCGTGAGAGATCCGACCGGACCGGTGGCGGTAGCAGTATCCGTATCGGACACCGATCCGAATCCGTCCGCGAGCAGGCGCGCGCGAAGGCTCGCGATCTCCTCCTGCACGATCGCCACGAACAGGGGGCGGGGGACGGTCGACCGCACGTCGGCCAGCCCCTCGTCGGCGAGGAGGTCCTGGACGGCCGGCAGCTCGCGTAGCAGCGCCTGTCGGCGCTCGTCGGCGCTCACGACGCTCTCTTACCGTGCGCGGCGTCGGCGCGCAACCCAGGCGGCGGCCGCCAACGGCGCCAGAGCGGCCACGATCGCCGGCGGGGAGCGCGTCGCGGGCAGCGAGACGTCACATCCGCGGCGGCGGCCGTCACCCCCGCCGTCTCCACCGACCGAGTCGTCGTCGTCGCCGCCGCCGCCGGTGTCGTCGTCGTCGTCGTCGTCCCCGGGCTCGAACGGACCGAACGACGCCTGCAACGCATCCCACAGCTCGGTCCGACCGGCGTCGTACGTGATCGCCCAGATCGCCACGCCGCCGAGCCCGCGCCCCTTCGCCGCGGCGTACTTCATCCCGAGCGTCGACGCATCGTCGAACCAGAGCTGGCGCGGTCCGCCTTCGTCGTAGAAGAAGTAGTTGGTCTGCGATGCCGAATCGAGCTCCTTGCCGCCGCCGTCGGTCCACTCGGCGGAGACCGCATAGATCCGCGAGCTGCCGTTCGCCGTCTTCGTCCCGGGGATCGAGAAGTCGGTCGAGGGCCAGTCGATGCCGTAGTACGGGAGGCCGAGGAGCACCTTCCCGTTCTTCGACGGATCGTCGATCGCGTTCAGGTAGTCGTCGATCGACCAGTCGAGGTCGTAGGTGTAGCCCTGCCACGGGCTCCCTTCGTAGTCGAGCGGCGAGACCGGCCCGGGATTGCCGCCGCTCCAGTGGTAGCCGTAGCCCATGATGATCAGGTGGTCGAGAACCTCGGCCAGCGCCGGGTAGTCGTAGGCGACGCTCCAGTCGACCGGCGGCAGCGCCGCCGAGAACTCGGCCTCCGGGAGGACCTGGCGGACCGCCGCCGCCAACTCCGCCGCGAACTCCGGAAAGTCGCCGAGGTGATGGCCGGCCATCTGCTCGAAGTCGAGGTCGACGCCGTCGATCGGCAGCCCGCTCGCGACGGCGTCGACGACGGCGCCGATGAACGCCGCCCGGGACGACGGCGTCGCCAGCACGGCGTGGATCTTGGCCTCGGTGAAGCACGGGACGACGAGCATCACCTTCGTCCCCGCTGCGTGCGCGAGCTGGGTCAGCTCGTCGAACGGCCACCCGCCGGGCGAATAGCCGCCGTCGGGCGTACAGCCGCCGGTGAAGTAGGCGATGTGCGAGAGCTGCTCGAAACGGATCTCGGAGAGGTACTCGTCGCGCCAGTCGGGGAGGTAGCCGAAGACGGCGTGCGACAGCACCGCGCGCCCGGCGAGCGGCACCGCGTGACTGCGCCGCGGATGGACCTTGCGCGAAAGCGCCGCCTCCGCCGCCTGCTCGCGCGTCACCGGAAGGGGGGCTTGGGGGGACTCCCCCCGGGAGCGCGAACGCGCGGACGATTCGGCGCCGATCGACGCGACGACGGCGACGGCGAGAATTCCCCACATCCCCATGTCGCAATCTCTTACAAGATCCGTGCGTGGAAATGAATGGTGATTCGGCACGCCCGACCGCCGCCTTGACTCTCGCTGCAAATTGCCGTCAACTCTGAAGAAAGTAGCCACCCACGACGGGCTCCGGGGGTCGATCGTTTGAGAGGAGAGGATGTCGCGGCGGCACGACGGAAGGTAGTTCCGGGGGGGACCCGACGTCTCGGCCGCCGGCGGCAACGGTGGGCGTGGTGGCGCGCGGCGTTGCCCTCGTGGGCGGCGATCGTCGCGATCGGCGCGGCCGGACCGGCCGCCGCATCCGACGCCACCGCCGTAACTCCGTTCCTGCACTTCGAGAGCGGAATCTCGTTCCGGGGGCAAAAGCTGCAAGGGGTGTACGTCCAGCAGGACACCGACGGCACCCTGACCAAGACCGGGGCGCGCGACGAGATCCGGAACGTCATCGACGTCGACCTGCGATTCGGGGCCTGGCACGCGCTCGACGTCTTCCTCCGCTCGTCGTTCGACGCCTGGGACCGCGTGCGATGGGAGGCGATCGACTTCACCGGAAGCGCCCCGACCGGCGGCGCCTACCAGACGGAGCGCCGCCGGGGGATCGCCGACACCACCTTCGGCGCGCGCTACGCGCTACTCTCGGAGGCGCGCGAGACGGGGGACGTCTCCAGCTGGACGGTCGAAGCCAGCGTCCGGATCCCGGGCTCCTACGAGATCTATCCGTCGACCGATCCGGAGGAGAAGGAGGCGCCGGCCGGCACGCCGGGGTTCGACATCCAGCTCGCGACGGCGTTCAGCAAGCGAGTGCGGCTGTTCGACCCCTACCTCGTCTTCTTCTACACCAACCGCGGCGCCGCCTCGGCCAGCGCCGAAGATGTCGAGGAGTTCAATCCCGGCGACCAGTGGGGGACCTTCTTCGGCACCGAGGTGGTCGCCTTCGAGCGCAAGAGCGACGGCCTGAAGCTGGCCGGCGATGTCGGCTTCGGCTGGCGGTACGTGATGGGCGGCGAGACGTTCGCCAACCGCTTCATCTACGGACCCGACGGCATCGGCGGCGGACCGACCGGGTTCGGCAACGTGGTCAAGGAGGATCCGTACCTCCGATACGACATGCGGCTCGGGTTCGTCTACCGCTTCCAGCGCCACGCCATGGCCCGCGGACACGTAGCACTCGGACTGCCGGGCGAGCATTACGTCGAGGTCTATCCGGATTCGTTCGAAGACGACAACGTCGTCGGCGAAGGGACGCTGCGGAACCGGAACTTCACCGACTTCACCTACGACATCGGCATGGCCTTCGAGTTCTAGGGCTACAGCAGGTCGGTGCGGCCGCGCCGGGTCAACTCCTCGACCACCTTCTTCACGTCCTCGGCGCGATCGCGGCAGACGACGAGCAACGCGTCGCCGGAGTCGACCACGATCAGGTCGTCGACCCCGACCAGCGCCACCACCTTGCCGGGTGCGTGAACCAGATTGCGCTCGGCGTCGACGGCGACGCGCTCGCGCACGCCCGCCTCCTCGCCGGCGGGCCGGCGGGCGAGCGAGCGGAAGGAGCCGATGTCGTCCCACCCGACGTCGGCCGGGAAGAGCGCGACCCGATCGCTGCGCTCCATCACCGCGTAGTCGATCGAGATCGACGATGCGGCGGCGAACAGGCGTTCGGCGACCTCCGTCCGCGCGATTGCCGGAGCGGCGGAAAGCTCGCGCAGGCCGGCGCCGAGATCGGGCAGGTGGCGATCGAGCTCGTCGAGGAGGTCGCCCGCGCGCCAGACGAAGACGCCGCTGTTCCAGAGATATCGCCCGGAGGCGAGGAACCGTTCGGCGCGCGCGCGATCGGGTTTCTCCACCACGCGCGCGACGCGGTAGGCGGTCTCGCCGCCGAACGGCCCGATCGCCTCGCCTCGCTCGAGGTAGCCGTAACCGGTGGCGGGATGGTCGGGGACGATCCCCAGGGTCACCAGCATCCGCCGCTCGGCGGCGAGCGACGCCGCCGCCTCGATCAGCCGCCGAAAGGCCTCCGGACGGGCCACCACGTGGTCCGACGGAAGAACCGCCACCACGGCGTCGGGGTCCGACGCGGCGATCGTGGCGCAGGCGAATCCGATCGCCGGGGCGGTGTTCTTGGCCATCGGCTCGACCAGGAGCCGGTCGGGCGGTAGATCCGGCAGGAGCCGCCGGATCTCGTCGGCGTGCCCGCGCCCGGCGACGACCCAGGTGCGGTCGGCGGGGATCGAAGGCGACAGACGCGCGAACGTATCGACGAGGAGCGGGCGCGTCCCGAACGCGTCGAGGAACTGCTTCGGACGCGCGCGCCGGGACAGCGGCCACAACCGCGTCCCTCCGCCCCCCGCCAGGATCACGGCATGCAGGGGCGTCGCATTATCGGAGCGGGTCGGCACCGTTGCTCCGTCTCAAACTGGCGGAGAAGAAAATGGAAAATGGAAAATGGACAATGGAAAACCGGAAAATGAAACACCGGCACCGCGGTGGTGGCCCGTACCCGAGGCCTCGGTTGGCCGGTTTTCCATTTTCAATTTTCCATTCTCCGTTCGCCGTCCTCTCTCAGCTACCGTCTTCCGGCTCTCGCGCGCTCCCGGGCTCCAGCGCCTTGATCCTCCCCGAGCGATCCAGGTAGTTGCGCTCGGGCAATCGTTCCTCCACCGATTTCCGATACCCCCGAACCTCCCATTGCCGATCCCGGAAGATCTCGACGATCCGGTGGACGACGCGCTGGCTGTCCTCCTCCGGCCGAACCAGCGCCTCCAGGAGGGGAACCCTCGCCTCCTCGCTGCCGATCGTGGCCAACGTCTCGACGGCGGCGATCCGGACGGTGTCGTCGAGGTCCTTGAGGCAGTCGGCGACGACCGGAATGGCGCGCGGATCCTTCTCCTCGTGCAGGACGGTGAGGAGCTGCACCAGCTTTTCCGGGTCGGTCTCCTCCGAGGTGCGGCCCCGGAGACAGTCCAGGATCGCGGAGACCCGCTCGTCGTTGGGGACGACGCGGGCCAGCGTTCGAGCCGCCCAGGTGACCTCCACCTCCCGCGCCAGGAACTCCTTCAGGAGCGGCACGATCTCCGGACCTCGCTCGGCCAGGATGTCGGACACGTACTTCTTCTCGTCCTGGTCGTGGAGCTTGTTGTCGACCGTGACGGTGAAGCGTTTCAGAAGGCCTCGCCAGGCCTCCTCGCCGCCGATCTCCTTCAAGCCGTCGACGGCGGCGTAGCGGTCCTCGGTCTGCCCGTACTTCTGCTGGGCCTTCTTGGTGAGACTCTGGATCCGCGACCGCTGTCGCTTCTCCCGATCGAAGAAATCTTGCAAGAATCTCATCACGTTCCTCGAAGCCGGCGCGCGACCTCCGCGGCGAGCGCGTCCACGTCCGCCGCCGGAAGCTCCGACTGCTCGCCGATCCGCAGATCTTTGACCCCTACCGCGTTCCGCGCAAGCTCGGCCTCGCCCAGGATCAGCACCAACCTCGCCCCGCGCTTGTCGGCGCGCGCCAGCTCCTTCCCCAGCGCATTGGCCTTGGCGTCGTAGGAGGTCTCGACGCGCACCTCCCGCGCACGGAGCCCCTGCGCGAGACGCTGCGCGCGGTCCCCGGCCGCCGGTCCCAACGCGGCGAGGTAGACCGACGCCGGAGCCCCGTCGCCGCCGCCGCGCGAGGCCGCGAGCACCATCGACAGCCGCTCCATCCCCAGGGCGAAACCGATCCCGGGAACGGGCGGACCGCCCAGGTCCTTGACCAGTCCGTCGTAGCGGCCGCCGCCTCCGATCGCGTTCTGGCTTCCGAGAGCCTCACCCGCGTCCGATCGATGGACGAGCTCGAAGGCGGTGCGCACGTAGTAGTCGAGTCCGCGCACGATCCGCGGATCGAGCTCGTACGGCACCTCCATCAGATCGAGGTTCCGCCGCACCTCGTGGAAGTGCGCGGCGCACGGCTCGCACAGCCGGTCGACGAGGAGCGGCGCCGCCGCCGTCGCGGCCCGGCACCCCTCGCGCTTGCAATCGAGGACGCGGAGCGGATTGGTGTCGATGCGGCGGCGGCAGTCCTCGCACAACCCCCCTTCGACGCCGCGCAGGAATCCGGTCAGCGTCTGCCGGTAGGGCGGACGGCAGGCCTCGTCCCCCAGCGATGTCAGCCGGATCGTGACGCCGTCGATTCCGGCCGCCCGCAGGTAGTCGTGGAGCAGGGCCAACGTCTCGGCGTCGACCCGGGGGGACGCGACCCCGAACGCCTCCGCGCCGAGCTGCCAGAACTGGCGGAATCGTCCCTTCTGCGGCCGCTCGTGCCGGAACATCGGGCCGCAGTACCAGAAGCGCGAGGACGGGTCGGAGACGGCGAGGCCGTGTTCGACGAAGGCCCGGACCACCCCGGCCGTCCCTTCCGGCCGCAGGGCGATCGGGTCCCCCCCCTTGTCGACGAAGGCGTACATCTCCTTCTCCACCACGTCGGTGGCGGCGCCGATCGACCGCGCGAACAGCTCGGTCCGTTCGATCACCGGGATCCGGATCTCGTCGTAGCCGTAGGCGGTGAACAGCCGCCGCGCCGCCTCCTCGAGCCGTTGCCAGCGGTAGACCTCGGGCGCGAACAGGTCGTTCACGCCGCGGATCGCGTGGATCTTTGGAAGCTTGTCGGGGGACATCGTCAATCGTCGCCGGCCGGCGTTCGGACGCAGATCGTAGGCACGCCGACCTCGCCTTCGCAACCGCGGACCTCGATCGCCCCGACGAGATCGGTGCGCAGCACCACGGCCTTCGCACGCTCCCAACGCGCCACCACGTCGGCGTCGGGAAAGCCGTACCGATTGCCGGCCCCCAGCGATGCGACGGCGAGTCGAGGGCGGGTGCGGGCGACGAGCTCGGCGGAGCTTCCGGTCCCCGATCCGTGGTGCGGGATCTTCACCACGTCGGCGCGCAGGCGTCGGCTCGACTCCACCAGGATCGCCTCGCCGGCCCGCTCGAGATCGCCCGCGAACAACACCGACAGGCCGGGCTCCGACACCCGCAGAACGAGCGATCGATCGTTGCGCCGGCTCCGATCGCCGGCCTCCTCCCGACCCCGCGTCGCGTCGCCACCGACGAACTCGATCGTCGCCGCTCCGATGCGCACCGCCGGCGCCCCGCGACCGACGACCTGCGCGCGCGTGCCCCGGCGCGAGAGCTGCGCCACGCCGGCCAGGAGCGCCCGGTCCGCCCCGACCGGACCCCCGATCCAGAGCTGGCCCACCGGAAAGGCGCGGGCCAGCGCCTCCAACCCGCCGGTGTGATCGGGATGCGCGTGGCTGATCGCTACGGCGTCGATCCGGCGCACGCCGGCCGACCGCAGGTAGGGCACCAGGACGCGCGCGCCCGCGCCCGGGGGGCCGGTGTCGACGACGAGCACCTCGCCGGTCGCGAAACGCACCACGGCGGCGTCCCCCTGTCCGACCGAGAGGAAGGCGGCGGTGGTGCGGCGAGGCGGGCGATCGACCGACCGGACCTGCGCGACCGTCGCAAGGATCGCGGCCGCGACCGCCACCCGCCGCGTACCTCCTCGCAGGAGAAGCCACGCCGCCACCGCCGTCCCCAGCGCGATGGCCTGACCGACGGAGAGCGGGCGTTCGATCGACGCGTACGGAAGACGCGATCCCGCGTCGACCGCGAAACGCCCGGCCGCCAGCGCGGGATACGCGGACAGGACGAGCCCCCGCGCCACCGGCTCGCACAACGGTTGCGCCAGGGCGGCCGCCAGGAGCGGCAGGAGGCTCCCCGCCCCGAACAGCGGGATCGCCGCGGCGTTGGCGACGAGACCGACGACGGGCCACCGGCCGAACCAGGCGCCGGTGGCCGGAAGCGTCGCCACCGCCGCCGCGAAGGTCGCACGCAGGCCGCGCTCCACCGCGGCCGGCATCCGCCGCCACGCGCGGACGAGCGTCGCGCCGTCCTTCACCGGAGACTCCCGTCCGCGCCGCCCGCCCGCCACCGACAGCAGTCCGCCGGTCGCGAGGAAACTCAAGGCGAAGGCCGGTCGCTCGATCGACGAGGGCTCGGCGAGCGTCAACACCGCCAACCCGAGCGCCCAGGCGTTCCATCCGCCGTGGGCGCCGCCGACGTGCATCGCCGCCACGGCCGACGCGGTGACCAGCAGCGCACGGGAGGTGGCGATCCCCATCCCCGCGAAGGCGGCGTAGGCGGTCGCGGCGGCGAGCGCCGCGGCGGCCGCGGGAAGACGCAGGTCCCGCGTCTCGGCGACGCGAGGGAACAGGCGCAGCGAAAGCCGCCGAAACGCGCCGAAGGCCGCCGCGGCCACCCACGCCAGGTGCAGCCCGGAGATCGACAAGACGTGGACCGTGCCGGTGGCGCGGAGCGCGTCGAGATCGCCGGCGTCGACGCCGTCGACCTCGCCGGTGACCAGCGCCGCCGCGAGACCCGCCTCGCGCGGCGGCAAGGTCCGGTCGACCAGCCGCCGGAATTGCGTTCGGCCGCGCGCGAGCAGGCCGTCGAGACCGCCGCACCGCCCCACGATCCTCGGCGGCCCCGCCGCCACGAGCTCGCCGTCGACCCCGGCCTCCCGGTCGGCACGCGCCCGATCGCGCTCGCCGGGGTTCTGCGGCGGTGCCACGGCCCGCAGGCGCCCGTCGACCCGGATCCGGTCGCCGATCATCGCCCGTTCCGGGCCTCCCGGGGATCCCCCCCGGTACTCCCGAAACCCGGCGTGACGAAGCCGGAGGCGAGCGACCGGGCCCCCGTCGACCGGCCGGACCTCGACGATCCTCCCGCGCCCGCCGTCGCCACGCCCGCGGAGGCAGCCTTCGAACGCAACGAGCGGTTGCGCCGACGGAGGCCTCGACGGCTCGCGGCCCGCGACACCGCCGGCCGGCCCCGCTCGGACCAGGGCGACGACGGCGAGCCCCAAGACGGCCGCTCGCCCGGCCAACCGGGCCGAACCGCGCCAGGCGGCCAACCCGGCGGCAGCGCCGATCGCCGCCGCCGCCACCGGCGGGGCCTCGACCCCCGCACGGCCGACCAGCGCCCCGGCCAGGCAGGCGACCGCCGCCGGAAGGAGTGGCGTCTGTGATCGCCGTCGCATCGGCGGCAACGAATCGTCGCCGGCGGCCCGGCGCAAGGGGCGGGAATCGCGTGCGCACCGAACTCCGGCACCGGAGCGGCCACCTCGGCGAATTCTTATTTTCAGCGCCGAGGCGTACACTTACAGGTTGGGTGAAGACGGCGCTCCGAGAGGTTCCGCGCTTCGTGCTCCTTCGGGGACTCCCACGCCCCCTCGTCGCGGCCCTTTTGGTCGTGGCCCTGGCCGTCGCCTGTTCGACGAGCGTCTCGTTCGACAGGATCCGCTCGATCGAGATCGAACCGTCCGATCCCAAGGTGGCCATCGGCGGGTCCAAACGCTTCCGGGCCATCGGGCGCTATTCGGACGGCACGTCGATCGACGTCTCCGATTCGGTCGTCTGGTCCTCGTCCGAACCGGCGATCGCCACGATCGGTACCGACGGCACCGCGGTCGTCTTCGCGGCTGGACAGTGCACCGTGAGCGCGAGCCTCTCGGGCGTGTCGGGGACGACCGACATCCAGGCGATCCGCCCGTCGGTCTTCGGATACGCGGCGAACTCGAGCAACAACACCCTCTCCTGGTACCTGCTCGACAGCGCTACCAACCGCATGCACTACCGCGGCTTCGTCGCCGCCGGCTCCGGCCCGCGGTCGATCGCCGTCGATCCGGCCGGCCGCTACGTCTATGCCGCGAACTCGCTCTCGAACAACGTCTCCGTCTATTCGATCGATCTGGCGACCGGCAAGCCAACGGCGGGGACGGCCGTCGGCTCGGGCACCAACCCGTTCGCGCTGGCGATCCATCCGGAAGGGACGCACCTCTACGCCGCCAACAACGGCTCCGACAACGTCACCGTCTACGCCATCGCCGGCAGCAACGGGACCCTGACAACGCTTGCGACGGTCGGCGCCGGCGACGGACCCGCCGCCATGGCCCTCGACCCGACCGGATCGTTCGCCTTCGTCGTCAACGAAGCCTCCGACAACGTCTCGGTGTACGCCGTCGACGCGCTGGGGACCCTGACCGGCGGCACGACGTTCCAGGCGGGGGACGGCCCCCGCTCGATCGCGATCGATCCGACCGGCCGGTTCGCCTACGTGGCCAACCGCGACTCGAACGACCTGACCGTCTACGCCATCGACGACGACGACGGTTCGCTCACGGCGATCGCGACGGTCGTGACCGGGACCGCCCCGTTCGCCGCCGCCCTCGAGCCCAACGGCCGGTACCTCTTCGTCGCGAACCACGGCACGGACGTCGTCTCGGTCTTCCGCGTGGACGGCGCGTCGGGGCTGCTGACGGCGGTCGGCTCGGCGCCGGCGCCTGACGGACCGGCGGCGATCGCCGTCGACGCGACGGGAACGACCGTCTTCGTCACGTCGGACGCGGCCGAGAGCGTCCAGACCTACACCGTCGATCCCGATTCCGGGTCGCTCACCGCCGTCGCCACGACCCTCGCGCTCTACGCGCCGCTCGACTTCGGTCTGGCGAGCGGCCCCTCGGCGAAGCGCTTCCGCACGCGCGTCGCGTACACCGTCAACTCCAACGTGAGCAATCTCGGACGTTTCGCCGTCAACGCCACCAACGGGACGCTGTCGGTCCTGGATACGACCCCCACCGGCGCGAATCCGAACTCCGCCTTCGTCGATCCGACCGGGCGCTTTCTCTACACCGCGAACACGTCGGCGAACAGCGTCGGTGTCTTTCGGATCGACGCGTCGAGCGGCGCGCTGACGGCCGGCACGGCGGTCGCCGCCGGTGTCCAGCCACGCCTCATGACCGGCGATCCGTCGGGACGGTTCGTCTACGCTCCGAACATGACGCCGAACAGTCCGCCCAATTGCGGAACCGCGGCCAACGGCACCGTTTCGGTCTATTCGGTCGACCCGACGAGCGGCGCGTTGACCGCCGGAACGGCCGTCGCGGTGCAGCGGTGGCCGGTCTCGGTCGCCGTTCACCCCAACGGAAAGTTCGCCTACGTGGCGAACTACTGCTCCAACACGCTGAGCGTCTTCAACCTGAACCGCGCCACCGGGGCGCTGACCGCCGCGAACCCGGCGACCGTGGCCACCGGCGCCAATCCGCACTACGTCGCCGTCGAACCGTCCGGACGTTTCCTCTACGCCGCCAACGCCGGTGGGAACAGCATCTCCGGCTACACCGTCAATCTGGCGACGGGCGGCCTGACGTCGATGGGTGCGGCCGTTCCCGCCGGAACGTATCCGATCGCGATCGGCTTCGACCCGGGCTCGCGTTTCGCCTACGTCGCCAACTACCTCTCCGACAACGTCTGGGTCTACTCGATCGACCCGGCGACCGGCGTACCGACGGCCAAGGCCCCGACCACCGCCGGCGACGTCACGATCTCCGTCGCGGTCGATCCCACGAGCCGCTTCGTCTACGCCGCGAACTGGGGGGTGGACAGCATCTCGCTCTTCCAGATCGACCCGGAGGAAGGCGAGCTGTCGTCGAGCGGCGGATTCGCCTCCGGGGACGGTCCCTGGGGGATCGTCCTCCTGAACGGAGCGCCCTGACGTGCCGCGCCCTGGGCGAGCGCTCCGCCGCGGCGCGGTCGTCGCGCTGACCCTCGGCTGCTCCACCCAGGCACGGTTCGACCGCGTGCAGTCGATCCGGGTGACGCCGTCCCCCGCGATCGCCCTGCTCGGCGAAACGCCGTCGTTCGTGGCCATCGCGGTCTTTGCCGACGGTACCGAGGTCGACGTGACCGCCGCCGCCGAATGGACCTCGTCCGATCCGCTGATCGCGACCGTCGGAACCGACGGATCGGCGACCCTGCTCGCAAGGGGGACGGCGGCGATCGGCGCCCGTTTCGAAGGGGTGACGGGGAACGCGGTTCTGGAGGTCGTGAAGCCGTCGGTCTTCGCCTTCGTGGTCAATGCCGAGATCGGGACGATCACCTCCCATCTCGTCCCCCCCGCCGACGGCGCCGTCCGCATCGCCGACCGCGCGCCGACCGGGGCCGGCCCGGCCTCGATGGCCGTCGACTCCGCGGGTCGGTTCGTCTACGTGGCGAATGCGCTGTCGAACGACGTCTCGGTGTACGGAATCGACGCGGAGACCGGCCGGCTCGACCCGGGCCTGCCGGCGAATGCCGGCCTCGGACCGGCGCACCTCGTCCTCCATCCGTCGGGCCGCTTCGCCTACGTCGTGAACCGCGGCGGCGACACGGTCACCGTTCTCGCCGTCGACGCCGACACCGGTCTGCTGACTCCCGCCGGGAGCGCCGCCACCGGCAGCGCGCCGACGTCGATCGCCTTCACCCCGGACGGCCGATTCGCCTACGTCACCAACGACGACTCGGAGGACGTCTCGACGTTCTCGGTCGATCCCGAGAGCGGCGAGCTCGACGCGGGGATCGTCGTCACCGCCGGCTCGGGCCCCCGGTCGGTCGCCGTCGACCGGTCGGGCCGCTTCGCGCTGGTCGCGAATCAACGCTCCAACGACGTGACCGCGTACGCCATCGACCCGTCGACCGGCCGACTCCACCGCCGGGGCACCGTCGCCGCCGGCGCCGCGCCGATCTTCGTGACGATCGATCCCGCGGGTCGATTCGCCTACGTCGTGAACGGCGGGTCGGACAATCTCTCGGTCTTCCAGATCGATCCGGACGACGGAGGCCTGACCGCCGCGGGAACGATCGACACCGGCTCCGGTCCGACCGGCATCACGTTCGACGCCTCCGGCCGTCTGGCGTACGTCCCCGTCTCCGAGGACGATCGCGTGTCGATCTTCGCCGTCGATCCGTCCGCGGGTGCCCTGACGCCGACTCGGGACCTCCTCGGCGTCTTCGGCCCCTCCGCGACGGCGTTCGGCCGCGGGGAGGAGCTCAAGGGGATCGGGCCCAAGTTCGTCTACTCCGCCAATTTCAACTCCAATTCTGCGACGCTCTTCGCGGTGAACGCGACGACCGGAGCGCTCACGGCCGTGACCTCCTTCGCCACCGGCTCGAACCCGATCTCGGTACAGGTCGATCCGACCGGGCGATTCGCCTACGCGTCGAACTACAGTTCCGCCAATCTCTCCGTCTACGCCGTCGACCGCGTCTCGGGGATCCTCACGCCGCAATCGACCGCCGCCGCCGGGGCGAATCCGCGTTTCGTGTCGTTCGATCCGGCCGGACGATTCCTCTTCAGTCCGAACACCGGCGGCGCGTCCGTCCAGCCGTACGCGATCGACCGCGTCACCGGCCAGCTCTCGCCCGGGACGGCGGTGGCGACCGGATCGTCCCCCTGCGGAACGGCCGTCCACCCGAGCGGGAAGTTCGCCTACGTCACCAACTACGGTTCGAACAGCGTCTCGGCCTACTCCGTCCATCCGGAGACGGGTGCGCTCTCGCCGATCTCCACCGTGGGGTCGGGCGTCAATCCGCACCAGATCGCGCTCGACCCGTCCGGCCGCTTCGCCTACGTCGCGAACGATTTCGGCAACAGCGTTTCCTACTACGCGATCGACGCGGCGACCGGGGCGCTGACCCGGGGGAACACCCTCGCGGTCGGACAGCGGAACCTGGGCCTGGCCGTCGACCCCGGAGGCCGGTTCGTCTACGTCGCCAGCTACGACCTCGACCGGGTGACGATCCTCTCGATCGACCCGTTTTCCGGAGCGCCCACGCAGGTCGACACCGAAACGGCGGGGGACGGTGCCGCCTCGGTCGCGATCGATCCGACGGGCCGTTTCGCCTACGTCGCGAACTTGAACGCCAGCACCCTTTCCCTCTTCTCCATCGATGCGGTCAGTGGTGGACTGGACTCGATCGGGACGGCCGTGGCGACGGGTGCCGGACCCTGGTTCGTGACCGCGGTCGGCGGGATTCCGTAGTATGCTCCGCGCGCCATGCTGATCGGCGTGCCCAAGGAGATCAAGGACCACGAATACCGGGTGGGGATCGTGCCGTCCGGGGTGAAAGCCCTGACCGAGGCGGGTCACCGGGTGTTGGTCGAGACCGGCGCCGGGCTCGGCAGCGGCATCGCCGACGACGAGCTTCGCTCCGCCGGGGCGGAGATCGCCCCCCATCGCGAGGACGTCTTCCGCCGCGCGGAGATGGTGATCAAGGTCAAGGAGCCGCAGGCGGAGGAGATCCCGCTCTTGCAGGAGGGGCAGATCCTCTTCACCTACCTGCACCTGGCCCCCGATCCGGAGCTGACCAAGGGGCTGCTCGAGCGGAAGGTCTGCGGCATCGCCTACGAGACGATCCAGCTCGCCGACAACAGCCTGCCGTTGCTCACGCCGATGAGCGAGATCGCAGGCCGGATGTCGATCCAATGCGGGGCGCGCGCGCTGGAGAAGGGTTCCGGCGGGCGCGGCGTGCTACTGGGCGGCGTGCCGGGGGTCGAGCAGGGACGGGTGGTGATCGTCGGCTGCGGGATCGTGGGCCGGAACGCCGCGAAGGTGGCGCTGGGGATGGGGGCCGACGTCACGATCCTCGACCTGTCGCTCGACCGGCTGCGCTACGTCGACGACCTGTTCGGCGGGCGGATCAAGACGCTCCACTCGAACCGCTACGTCCTGATGCAGCAGCTCCGCGGCGCCGACCTGGTGGTGGGGGCGATCCTGGTGCCCGGCGCCAAGGCGCCGAAGCTGATCACCCGGGAGATGCTGAAGGAGATGAAGGAGGGGTCGGTGATCGTCGACGTGGCGGTCGACCAGGGGGGGTGCGTGGAGACGACGCGGCCCACCACCCACAGCCACCCCACCTACGTCGTCGACGGGGTGATCCACTACTGCGTGGCGAACATGCCGGGCGCGGTGAGCCGGACCTCGACCTTCGCCTTGACCAACGTCACCCTCCCCTACGCCCTGCGGATCGCCAACCAGGGGGTGAAGCAGGCGGTCGCCGGCGACCCGGCGCTGGCCAAGGGGGTCAACGTGATGAAGGGCAGCGTCACCCATTCGGCGGTGGCGGAAAGCCTCGGCCTCCCCTACACGCCGGTGACCCGCGTCGCCGCGTAGACCTTCCAAGACGCGTGGCCGACGACAAGAAGATCCTGCTTCTCGAGTCCGACCCGAGGCTGTCGCGGGAGTGGGCCGAGGGCTTTCGCGACTTCGGGTACCGCGTCGCCGAGACGGCCGACGTCGCGGACGGCCTCGCCAAAGCGTTGGGCTCCCCCCCCGACCTGATCGTGGTGCGCGTCGAACTGAACGGAGCCAACGGCTACAAGGCCGCCAAGAGCTTCCGCCAGGAGGACCGCCTACGGGGGGTGCCGATGGTGATCCTCTCCTCCTCGTCGACCGAAGCCGACTTCGACGCCGATCGCAAGACGCAAACTCCGGCGCAGGCCTACCGGAAGGTGCCGCTCGCCTTCGACGACCTGCTGGACGACGTCGAGGAGCTGATCGGGCTTCCTTCGCTCCCGCCGGAGCGGTTCGCCGAGCCGACGATCGACGCGGCGTCGTTCGAGGCGCTGGGACAACGGAACGACGAGCTGGTCGCGAAGTCCGAACGGCTGCAAGGGGAACGCGACCGCCTCGCCGCCCAGGTGAACGAGATTCGGTCGGAGCGCGATCGCCTCTCGGCGCGGGTGAGCGAGATGGAGGGGGAGCTCGCCGCCGCCCGGGCGGTCGGCGGGGGCGGCACCGAGAAGCTGAAAGAGGCCCTCGAAGCGACGACGATCGCACGCGACGAGGCCCGCCGGGAGCTCGAGGCCAAAAAGAAGGTGATCGCCCAGCTCAAGCAGAACCTCCAGGCCCTCGAGTCGCGCACCGCCTCCGGCGGCGGGTCCGGCGGCAAGGAGTCCGACGACGAGATGGGACGGCGCCGGGCGGCGATGGAGAAGCTCAAGGAACGGATCGAGGCGCAGGAACGGGTCGCCGCGACCGCCAACCGGGAGCGCGAGGAGCTGGCGGCGCAGCTGGCCGCGGTGGAGAAGAAGCACCAGAAGGAGCTGGACGCGCTAAAGGGGTACTACGAGCCGAAGCTCGCGGCGCTCAAGGAGGAGGCGCGGAGGGGGTCGAAGGGGGGCTCGGAGGTCGAGGAGATGCGCCGCGCCATCGCCCGCCTGGAGGACGAGAAGGCGAAGATGGAGGAGCGCGTCGTCAAGGCGTTTCGACGTCTGCGCGCCTCCGAGAGCCGGCTGGAGAAGGTGAGCAAGGCGCTGCAGATCGCGATGGGGATGGCGAAGGTGCAGCAGAAAAAGGAACCCAGCCGCGGCGAGGCCGAGGACGAGTAAGGAAGGAACCGAACCGAACGGATCCGATCGGTTCCGATCGATCGGCTACCGCTCGAGGCGGACGGCAACCGTGAGCGAAAGCTCTTCCCCCGACGGCATCCGGACCCGCAGCGGGATCTCCAGCGATCCGTCCGCCGCGAGCGTCGGCTGTCCCCCGCCGACGATCTTCGCGCCGCCCAGCCGCGCGGGGGGGACCGCCTTGATCGCCGTGGTGCGCGCCGCACCTCCGGCGCCGAGCAGCTCGTCGAGCTCGTCGTCCACGAGCACGCTGCGCGAGGCGGTGGGGCGTTCCTCCTCCCGGGCCAGGTCGCGGGTCAGCTCGGAAAGCGGATCGGCGCCGCCGCCGGAGCGGGCGACGGCCGGGTAGTCGTAGGGGACGTACTCGGAGAGCCTCCCGGCCTCGAGCTCCTCCCGCACCGCCTTGACCGTCATCTTCGAGATCATCGCGAAGCTCTTCAGCATCGGCGACGGATCCTCGGTGGTGACGGGGAAGCTCGGGGCGCCGACCCGGTTGAGCTTGGCGTAGAGCTCGTCGGACGGGATCGAGCCGATGCTTCGCTGGTTCATCCACTGGAAGACGATCGGCACCTTCACCAGCGAGCGACCCAACCCCCGCAGCGAATCCTCCAACTCGGCGAGCGAGCGAAGATTGTCGCGCGATGCGCTCCCCAGCGAGTTGGCGACGAAGACGATCCCGTCCGCTCCCTGCAGGACGAGCTTTCGAGTCGAGTT
>CAYJRR010000059.1:0-28132 GCA_964372275.1 uncultured bacterium | reverse complement strand
TCGGCGGGGTCTACTCGCCGCGCGCCGGCTCGTACGACGTGGAGATCGAGGGGGGCGACTGGCTCGCCGGATCGTTCCGCGAGCAGGGGCTCTTCTCCAGCGCCGGCGGCGCCGAAGCCGGGACGCGGCTGACGATCGGCAAGCGACCGACCCTCTCGGTGCCGATCCCGGTCTGGTCGATGGCCGGAGTGGAGCTGGTGGGCCAGGCGGTCGAACCGACGCCGATCCTGGCGGAGATCGAGAACGACGGCGCGTTCCGCGTGACCAACGCGTCGGGCGGGGCGATCGACTACGTCGGGCTCCTCGTCGGTGATCGACTGATCGACGGCGGTCCGCTCGCGCCGGGCGGTTCGGTGCGGATTCGCCGGGACGGAGCGGGGGTCGCCCTGCTCGAGGTGCCGGCCGGTGGACAGGTCTGGGGCCAGGCGGCGCGGCTGAAGGACCCGCGGCGGCTGGCACAGGTGATCGCCTTCGGCACCGACCCTCCGCACGGCGACGCCGAGACGCCGAGCTACCAGGCGGTGCGCCCCACCCGCCGGCGGGAGGGGCTGGAACGCCCGCGCGAGCGACGCGGAGAGCCGATGGTGATCGCCGTGACGCCCGCCGGGGAGGTGCCGATCGCGGTGCGCGGCGAAGGCGTGGCGCGGGAGGGGGTCGTGGTCTGGCGGCAGGGGGTGCTGAAGTGATCGAGACGGTGGGACTCACCAAGCGGTACCGCGATCGGCTGGCGCTGGCCGAACTGAACCTGAAGATCGACCAGGGGGACGTCTTCGGCTTCATCGGTCCGAACGGCGCCGGGAAGTCGACGACGATCAAGATCCTCGCCACGCTCCTGCGGCCGACCTCCGGGATCGCGCGCGTCTGCGGTTATCCGGTCGACCTGAAGGTGCGCGAGATCCGGAGGGCGATGGGCTACATGCCCGACTTCTTCGGTCTCTACGACGACCTCACCGTCCGCGAATACCTCGAGTTCTTCGCCGCCGCCTACAAGATCAAGGGGGCGGCGCGACGGAAGGTGATCACCGACGTGCTGCAGCTCGTCGACCTGGGGGAGAAATCGCACACCCAGATCGACGCCCTGTCGCGCGGGATGCAGCAGCGCCTGTCGCTCGCGCGGGTGCTGCTGCACGATCCGCAGGTGCTGCTCCTCGACGAGCCGGCCTCCGGCCTCGATCCGCGCGCGCGCGTCGAGTTCCGGGAGATCGTCAAGGAGCTCCGGCGGATGGGGAAGACGGTGCTCGTCTCCAGCCACATCCTTCCCGAGCTCGCCGACATGTGCACCAAGGTCGGGATCCTGGAAAAGGGGAAGCTCGTCGCTTGCGGCAGCGTCGACGACGTGATCGCCACGGCGCAGGCCGAGCGGTGGGTCAAGATCGAGGTGGCCGGGTCGACCGGGAACGCCATCGACGCCGCGCGCCCGGTGGTGGCGGCGGTCCCCGGCGTGCTCGCGGTCGAGGACGACGCGGAACGCCCGGGCCGGCTGCGCGCCCGTCTGGACGCCGGCGCCGATCCGTCGGCGATCCCGGCGGCGGTGATCGGAAACGGACTTCGACTGGTCTTCTACCAGGAAGAACACCTCGACCTGGAGGACGCCTTCATGCGCCTGACCCAGGGGATCGTGAGCTAGGGTGATCCTGGCGATCGTCCGGAAGGAGGTCCTGGGGAGCGGACGCCACGGGCGGACCTTCGCCGTGCGCGCCGCCTACATCGCGCTTCTCACGATCGTCACGCTGCCGATCCTGCATCAGCACGTCCGGCGGATGAGTCAGGGAATGACCTTCAGCGCGTCGCGCGCCGGCCAGGAGTTCGCGGTTGCCTTCGGGATCGTCCAGTACCTGGCGGTCGTCCTGATCGCTCCGGCGCTGTCGATCGGGGCGATCGCGCGGGAGCGCGCCGAGGGCGGCCTCGAGCTCCTCGCGGCCGCCGGCGTGCGCCCGTGGCAGGTGGTGCTGGGAAAGTTCTCGGCGCGGCTGGTGACGATCGCGTTGTTCCTGCTGTCCGGAGCGCCGCTCCTCTTCATCGGCACGCTGATGGGAGGGATCGCCGCCGAAGGGATCGCCTTGGTGTTGGCCCACGGCTTCGCCGCCGGGGCGCTCGCGACCGCCGTGGGACTTCTCGCCTCGGGCGGATTCCGCCAGAGCGTGGCCGCTTTCGTCGCCGCCTACGTCCTGTTGGGCGCGATCTTCCTCGGCCCGCCGGTCCTCCTCGCGCTCGCGGACATCACCGGCCACGTCGCGGCCGATCTGTGGGCGCTGTTGGTGCCGCTCGCGTCGGTGGTGATGACCGTCACCGGATCGATGGCCTCGTCGAGCGCCTGGATCGCGCTCTCGCTGCCGCTGGCCCTCGTTCCGCTCGCGCTCCTGCCGGTCGTCCGCTTTGCCGACCCGCGCCGCGAAACCGCGGGCGCCACGCCAGCGCGCGGGAAAGACTCCGATCCCACGCCGGGCACGCCGCGGGGTCGTCCGGCCTCCGCGGGAGCGCCGGCGACGCGGCACGGGGCGCAACATCCAGCGGTACGGGTGCCGGAAGGAGAGCTGATCCCGGGCAATCCCGTGGCCTGGCGCGATGCGCGGACTTCGCGCCGGGGGATGGCGTCGCGACTGCTGCGCGCGGCCTATCTCCTCGTCGCATGCGGCGCCCTGTGCGTCCCGTTCCTGATCGCGCCGGCCCACGGACTCTACGCGAGCAACGAGATGGGTCGGGTCACCCTCTTCCTGATCATCGGCGCCGGTGGGCTGGTGGCGCTGATCGTGGGGAGCGCGGCGATCGCCGAGGAGCGGGAACGGCGTTCGATGGCCCTGCTGCGGCTGTCGCTGCTGCGCGAGCGCGAGCTCCTGGCCGGGAAGCTCGCCGGTCTCGGACGGTTTCTCTGGCCGATGCTGTTCCTGCCGGCGTTGATCGCGGGCGTCTTCTTCGGGCAGCAGGATCCGCTGTCGATCGCGGTCGCCCTGGCGGCGGCGGGGGTCGTCCTCTTCGCCGGCATGTCGGTGGGGATCGCCTTCTCCGCCTGGGCGCGGCGTCCCGCGGTGGCCGTCGGGACGGCGACCGGCGCGTCGATCGTCTACGTCGTCGCGCCGCTGTTCCTGCTGGTGGCCTTCAACGCCCGCCTGGAGACGGAGGTCGTCGGCCTGTTCAACCCGGCGGTGATGCTGGCGGAGTTGATGGAGGAGATGGGACGCGTCGGCGATCCGAACCGGAATCACGAGGACCTGTACTTCGCACTTTCGGGGCTCGGGATCCTGATCCTCGCCTCGCTCGCCTCGCTCCGCGTGGCCGGAGCCCACCTCGCGCGCCGGGAGGAGGGATGAGCGAGGCCAAGGGGCGACTTCTCGATCCGGTCTTCCTGCGTCGGCTCGATCGACTGGCGCTGGTGGCGCGCCGGGCGGTGGTGGGGAAGGCATCCGCCGAGCGGCGGTCGAAGCGCCGCGGCGTCTCGGTCGAGTTCGCCGACTACCGGAACTACGTCCCCGGCGATGACTTCCGCCACATCGACTGGAACCTCTACGGCCGGCTGGGGAGCCTCTTCCTGCGGCTGTTCGTCGCGGAGGAGGACCTCGACGTGCGGATCTACCTCGACCGCAGCCGGTCGATGGCGTTCGGCGAGCCGTCGAAGTGGGACTACGCTCGGCGGCTCGCGGCGGCGCTCGCCTACGTGGGACTCAAGCGGCAGGACCGCGTCGCCCTGTGGTCCTTCGCCGGGTCGCTCGATCCCGGCCTTCCGCCCGGGCGCGGGCCGTCGCGGATCTTCCGCGTCTTCGATCACCTGGAGTCGATCGAGCCCGCGGGCGAGACCGACTTCGCGGAATCGTTCCGCGGCGGTCTGCCGCGCGGCCGTCGCGGGGCGGCGATCGTGATCAGCGACTTCCTCTGCGCCGGAGGCTACGAGGCGGGCTTGCGGGCGATCGCCGGCGGGTCGTCGCAGGTGGCGTTGGTGCAGGTGGCGGCGCCGGAGGAGATCCATCCTGCGCGCCTGGGGGATCTGGAGATCGTCGACGGCGAGAGCGGCGCCAAGGTGCCGGTGACGCTCACCCCGCGCCTGCTCGAGGGGTACCGGCGGACCTACGCCGCCTTCTGCGACGAGCTGCGCGTCTTCGCGGCGCGATACCAGATGAGCTACGCGCACGCGCCGACCGACGTCCCGTTCGAGCGCCTCGTCTTCGATGTCCTCCGCCAGGGGGGCGTCCTGGGGGGCCGCGGATGAGGATCGGGTCGGGCGGCCGCGGCGCGTGGAGGGGGCGCTGATGCAGTTGCTGCTGCCTTCGGGGCTGTGGGCGTTGGCGCTCGTTCCGCCGCTGGTGCTCCTCTACTTCCTGAAGCTCAAGCGGGTGCCGTGGGTGATCTCCTCCAGCCTGCTGTGGAGGCGCGCGCTGCTCGACTCGCGCGCCAACGCTCCCTTCCAGCGGCTGCGGCGCAACCTGCTCCTCCTGCTCCAGATCGCGGTGCTCGTGTTCCTGGCGCTGGCGCTGGCCAGACCGTCTATCACTGTCCGGGGACGCGCCGCGCGCTCGACGGTGCTGGTGCTCGACGGCTCGGCTTCGATGGCCTCGACCGACGTCGCGCCCAACCGTTTCTCGCGCGCGGCGGCGCTCGCGGGACGGATGGTCGGGGAGCTCCGTCCCGAGGACGAGGCGATGGTGGTGTGGGCGGGCCCGCGGCCGCGGGTCGTGGCGCCGTTCAGCCGCGATGCCGGATCGCTCAAGCGCGCCCTTGCGGCACTCGAGCCCGCGGACGCACCGGGCGACTTGCGAGGCGCGCTCCTCCTGGCGCTGTCGGCCTCGGCCGGACGCGGCTCGCGCGAGATCGTCGTCCTGACCGACGGCGCGGTCGACCCGCTCCAGGACCTGAGCGTCGGGGATGCGCCCGTCCGCTTCGTCTCGGTCGGCGAGCGGGGCGACAACGTGGCGATCGTCGCCGTCGACGTGCGGCGCCGCTCCGGCGGCGCCCGGCAGGGGTTCGCCACTGTCGCCAACGCGGGCGGAGAGGAGGTCGCCGTCGACCTGGAGATCCGCCTCCGCCCGCTCGACGCGAAAGGAGCCGAGCTTCCGCCGGAACTGCTGGAGGTCAAGCCGTTGACCGTCCCCGCCGGCGGCGAGCGGAGCGAGGTGTTCGCCGTGCCCGACGAGGGGGGGCTGCTCGAGCTTGCCGTCACCCCCGGCGGGATCCTCCCCTCCGACGACCGCGTCTACGTGGCGTTGCCGGCGCGCGGACGGATCGGCGTCGGTCTCGCGGGGGCCGATACGGCCTTGCTTCGTCGCGCGTTGGCGGCCGATCCGAGGCTCACCGTGCGGGAAGGGTTGCCCGCCGCCGGTAGCGCTTCGCAGACCGTCGGCGCCTTCGCCGGGACCGAGCCGGCCTCCTATTCGCGCGGACGGTTCCTGGTGGTGGCGCCAGTCACCGGTCGGGGGCTTTTCGCGGTCGGCGCCAGAGTCGAGGATCCGGGGCCGGTCCACTGGGAACCGCAGCACTCCATCACGCGGCACACCGCGCTGGGCGAAGCGCACGTCGGAGTCGCGATCGCCACCACTCCGCCACCGGGTGCGGTGGTCCTCGCCGAGGCCGGCGCCACGCCGATCGTCTGGGCGTACGAGCGGCCGGGAAGCCGCCTCGTCGTCCTCGCGTTCGATCCGTTCGATACCGACCTCCCGCTGCGTGCCGGATTTCCGATCCTGCTCGCCAACGCCGTCGACTGGCTCCTGTCGGACGCCGCCTCCGGAGTCCGCGTCGTCGCGGCCGGTGAGATCGCGCGGGGCGACGCCCCGGCCGGCACGGAGACGGTGCGGGTGGTAGACCCGGGCGGAGGCGACCACGCGCTCCGCGTCTCCACCGTCGCCGGCGCCGAGCCGGAGTGGTTGTTCGAAGGAACGACCCGCGCGGGGATCTACCGCGTCACCGCCGGCGGCGAACGGTCGTCGTTCGCCGTGAACCTGCTCTCCCGCGCCGAAAGCGATGTTCGTCCGCGTCCGTCGTTGTCGCTCGGCGCCGCGACCGTCCGCGCCGAGGAGGAGGGCGACGTCCGACGGCTCCTCGACCTCGCGCCGTGGGCGGCGCTCCTCGCCCTCGGGTTCCTGAGCGCGGAGTGGTGGGTCTTCCACCGGAGGGGCGGATGATCACCGCGCAGCTCCAGGAGCCGCGCGGTCTCCTCCTGCTGCTGGCGATCCCGTTCTTCGTCTGGATCGCGCACGTCTACCGATCGCCGCTCTCGGGTCCGCGGCGCGCGGCGGCGCTGGCCCTGCGGGTGCTCGCGATCGCGGCGCTGGCGCTGGCGCTGGCCCGGCTCACGCTCTTGCGGGAGAAGGACGAGCTGGCGGTCCTGTTCCTCGTCGACGGGTCCGACTCGGTTCCGGCGGCGGCGCGCGAGGCGGGGCTCGCCTTCGCCCGCGACGCGGTTCGCGGGAAGCGGCCCAAGGACGGCTCCGGGACGATCGTCTTCGGCCGGGACGCCCGGGTCGAGTCGCTTCCCCGCACCGATGCCGAGGGACCCGCGTCGCTCGAGACGGTGGTCGATCCGACCGCCTCCGACCTCGCCCTCGCGCTTCGCGTGGCGGCCGGCGTCTTCCCCGCCGACGCCGCCAAGCGCGTGGTGGTCGTAAGCGACGGTCTGCAGAACAAGGGGAGCCTCGACGACGAGTCGGTCGCCGCCGCGGCCACCGGCATCACCATCGACCACCTTCCGCTTCCCCGACGCGCCGGTCCCGAGGTGCTGGTGGAGCGGGTCCAGGCGCCGGCGCGCGCGGCGGAAGGGGAGCCGTTCGACGTGCAGGTGGTGGTGCGTCCGTTCGAGGAGACCACCGCCACCGTCCGGCTCTTCCGCGACGACGTGCTCGTCGGCGAGCGCCACGTCGCGCTTGCCGCCGGGAAGCCGTCGGTCGTCCTCTTCCCGCAACGCCTGGAGAGCGGCGGGTTCTACCAGTACGAGGCGGTGATCGAGCCGGAGAGGGACACCATCCCCCAGAACAACGCCGGGATCGGGTTCACGCGGGTCGCGGGGACGCCGCGGGTGCTGATCGCGTCCGAGGCGACCTCGCGCGGTCGCTACCTGGACGGGGCGCTCTCCGCCGGCGGATTCGACGTCGTCGTCGGAAACAGCGCGTCGATCGGGCGCACCGTCGCCGAGCTGGCCGGCTACGACGCGGTCGTCCTGGAGAACGTCCCGGCGACCGTCCTCTCCCGCGCCCAGATGGAGTCGTTGCGGTCGTTCGCGCGGGACCTTGGGGGAGGGCTGATCGCCGTCGGAGGCGACCAGGCGTTCGGCGTCGGCGGCTGGGACGGGACGCCCCTCGAGGAGGCGATGCCGGTCGAGATGACGTTGAAGGAGACCGAGCAGCACCCGGCGGTCTGTCTCGCGATCGTCATCGACAAATCGGGCTCGATGCAGGGCGGGGACGCCTCCGGCGTCTCCAAGATGCAGATGGCGAAGGAGGCGGCGATCGCCGCGGTGGAGCTGTTGAGCCCGCGCGATTCGGTGGCGGTGATCGCCTTCGACGAAGCGGCGCAGACGGTGCTTCCGGCGACGAAGTTGGCCCACAAGGGGAAGGTCGTCTCGGCGATCGCCGGCATCGGCGGCGGCGGCGGGACCGACTTCTTCCCTGCGCTCGAGGACGGGCGCAAGGAGGCGATGCGGTCGGGGGCGGCGGTGAAGCACGTGCTGCTCGTCTCCGACGGCCAGTCGGCGCCGGGCGACATCGCCGGGATGGCGCGCCGGATGCGCGACGACAAGGTGACGCTTTCCGCCATCGCCATCGGATCGGACGCCGACCTGCACACCATGGAGCGGCTCGCCACGTCGGGGGGCGGTCGCTACTACTTCTCCCCCGACGCCGAGAGCATTCCCCGGATCTTCAGCCGGGAGACGATCCTGGTGGCGCGAAACTACGTGGTGGAGGAGACGTTCACGCCGCGGCTGGAGGCCGGCGGAGGCCCGGTGCGCGGACTGGAGTCGGTCGAGTTGCCGCCGCTCCTCGGGTACGTCGGGACGACCCGCAAGGAGCGGGCGACGGTCTGGATGAAGACGCACAAGGGGGACCCGCTCCTCGCGTCGTGGCGGATCGGATTGGGGAAGGCGGTGGCGTTCACCGGCGACGCCGAGCCGCGTTGGTCGAAGGGTTGGATCGATTGGGACGGTTTTCCGAAGTTCTGGACCCAGGTGGTCCGCGCCTCCCTCGGCGCGCGCGAAGGGGCGGGCTTGACGGTTTCGGCCGCAGTCGACGCCGACGGGGTGATGCGCATCGAGGCGGAGGCGACCGCCGCCGGCCGGGAGGAGTTCGCGAACTTCCGCGAACTGTTCGCGGAGGTGGTCGGGCCCGATCGCGGCCACGTCTCCGTCCCGCTGCGCCAGACCGGTCCCGGCCGCTACGCCGGCGTGACGCGCGCGGAGCGGGTCGGCGCCTACCTCGTCACCGCGGCGATGTCCGGAACCGCCCCCCGTCGCGGCGCGGCGGAGGAGGCGGTGGAGATCGCGGCCCGCGCCTTCACCGGCGCGGCGGTCGGCTACTCCCCGGAGTACCGCGTCTCGACCGGGGACGGCGGGCTGCTCGCGCGGGCGTCGTCGCGCACCGGCGGTCGCGCGCTCGACGATCCGGCGGAGGCGTTCCGTCCGCCGGAGGTGATCGCGCGCGTACCACGCGAGACGAGCGGTCCGCTCTTCTGGATCGCGGCGATCCTCTTCCTGCTCGACGTCGCCGTGCGGCGCGTGATCGTCGGCCGGGAGTCGGTCGACAAGGCCCTGGCCTGGGCGCGGGCGCGATTCGCACCGGCCCCCGCGGCGGCGACCTCGCACGTCGGCTCGCTCGCCGCCGCCAAGCGCGCCGCCCGAGCGAGCGACGCCGCCCGCCCGCGCGCCGCCGCGCCGGACGCGTCCGTGCCCGCGTCCACCACAGGACCCACGCTCGAGACGACGGCGCCCGCGACCTTGGCGCGCCCGGAGATCCGTCCCAGCGCGCCGTCCCGGGTGAACCCCGATGCGCCGGCCGCGGGTCCGGCCACTCCCGCCGGAGCCCCGAGACCCGCCGGCGGAAACCTGGCGGGGAGCCTCCTCGATCGCGTCAAGAAGCGCCCGCCGAAGTAGCTCCGGATCCGGCGGGCTAGGGTCGAACTTCGAGGTCGTACGTGCCGGAGCCGATCTCGGGAACGATGTAGCGGTCGAGCAACGTTCCGGCCGAATCGTAGCGGTCGAGGCGGTCCCCCTGGGTGATCCAGAGCTCGAGACACGTCGGATCTGCGGAGTCGGCGCAGACCCGCGACGCCTCCACCAGCTTGAAGGCGCCGAACAGGTCGGGAAGCACGTGCGAGCTGGAGAGGGTCATGCCGGACACCCGAAGGATGCCGATCGTGTCACCGTCGAGCTGAACCGTCGCGTACGCGACCCCGGTGGCGCGATCGACCGACAGGTCGCCCGGGGTGTTGATCAGACCCTGGCTCTCGTCGTCGTCCGGATCCTCGTCCGCGCAGAGATCGGCCTGCAGCGATCCTCCGGGCACCCGCGCGATCGACGCGTCGGGCGAATCGACGCCGTCGAGGCAGTCGGACGATTCGCCGAGAAACCAGCAGGTGCCGCCGGGACCGGCGCGCGGGAGCGGCGGATCGGCCACGAAGGTGAGCGGCTCGCCGGTGAGTCCCGCGAGCGGCACGGCCTCGGTCGCATTGCCGTCGAGGCGCCACGCGGCCCGTCGTTCCGGGTTCACCGCGTCGTTGGCGAGGATGCAGACGTGGTCTGCGTCGGCGTCGACCCCCACGACCGTCGTTCCGAGGTCGACCGTCCGCACCACCGATCCATCCGGACCGATCTTCATCAGCCATCCGTCGGGGCCGCCGCCGCCGCCGCCGGACCACAGGCTCCCGTCGGGCAGGACCGAGACGTCCATCGCCGGGTACTCGTCGCCGACCGCGTCCAACGCGCGGCCCGAGGCGTCGAGCTTTCGGAGGGAGTCGGGGTTCACCAGCCCCCCGTCGGCCAGCCACAGATCGCCCCGGGTCGGATCGGCGGAGATCTTCGGCACGCTGGCCGACGTCGCGATCTCGCGGATTCGGGTCAGATGCGGCGGGATCCATGCCAGCGCGTGCGCGTCCTGTCCTCGCACCGCGGCCAGGGCGCGCCGGTCGATCGGATGGAGGGCCACCGCTCTCCAGAAGTAAGGGCCGGTCCCCACCCCGAGGTGATTGGCGCCCAAGGTTCGCACCTGGTCGAACTCCCCGGCGAGCCATTCCAGGCGGAGCAGCGCCCCCTGGTTGCGGTCGACGATCCAGAGGGCCCGTTCCAGCGGATCGCCGACGAAACGCGGCTGGAAGGGGCTCGTCACCGCGGGGGCAAGGTCGTCGTACTGCGCCAAGGCCGTCGCCGGCGCGCCGGTGAGACACCCGACGATCGGACCCAAGACGCCCGGCAACTCGGTTCCGGCGCAGGTGAGATCGCCGTCCGCGTCGGCCGACACGAGGGCGGCCGTTCGTCCGGAGTAGACGTCGTGCGCCCATAGCATCCCTTCGGGACCGTTGGTCAACGCGTCGAACTGGACGTCCGGGATCGTCGCCAGTAGTTGGGGAACCTCGTCGCCCGGCGCGAGCCGGTAGAGCGTCGTGTTGCCCAGGTCTCCCTGGCTGCCTGCGGCAACGACCGCCAGGACGAGCGACCCGCCGCTGGAAAGCGTCGCGGAGGTGAGGAAGTGCCCGGCCTCGATCGGGTCGCCGACGGCCACAAGGCCGCCGGCGTCGAGGCGATAGAGGGCGCGGGTGCTCAAGGCCCAGCAGCCGTCGTCGCCGGCCGGAAGGACCTGGAACGGATACCCTTCGTCCGGCGAGAGGAAGGGGGTCGCCAGGCCGCCCTCCTCCAGGAAGACGAACGACGCGCCGTCGGTGTAGGTAACCGAGTCGAACGGCCGTACGACGGCGCAGCCGTTCTCGCCGAGCGCGGCCACCGAGACGACGCTGCCGATGCAGAGATTGTCGGGTCCCGCCGCCTCCTCCTCGTCCGCACAGTCGAGCGATCCCAGGTCCCACTCCTCGATCGACTCGAACGCGGACGCCGCGGGCCGATACCGCCGCACGCGCGTGGCCACCACGTTTCCGTTCCCGTCGCTTCGGGTACTGGCGCCGAGCCACACGTCGCCGCTCCCGGCGTCGACGTCGATCCCTTCGGCGGTGTCGAAATAGCCGTCGGGATCGTCGAGCGCGTGCGCGATCCGCAGGTCGGCGTAGAGGCGATAGGTGCGCATCGGAAAGTAGGTGGTCAGCCACACCTGCGTCGTGACGTGCACGCGGAGGAAGCGCGAGGTGGCGGCCAGGCCGTCGTACGCGCGAACGCCGAACAGGAGCGTCTGCTCGTCCATGGGGGCGTCGAAGACGACCTGACTCCCGGTCGCCGTCGTCGCGCCTCCGAGGAGGGGGCTGCCGGTGAGCTGCGTCCAGGTGATCGTCAGCGGATCGCCGTCGGGATCGCGCGTGGCGCAGGCGTACGGCTCCCGGCGCCCGCCGCAGGCGTCGAGCCGGACCGGCCCGCCGGTGGCCGGCGGCACGAAGAGGTCCTCGCCGATCTCCAGGATCGGCGCCCGATTGGTGACGATCGCCGTCGCGGTGGCGATCGAAACGCTCTCCCCCTCCGCGACGCGCACCCGCACGCGCCGCATCGACGGCCCCGACCCGGCCTCCGGGTCGAGGATCTCGAGCGGCGTCTCCAGCACGGGGTCGGTCAGGCCCTGCTCCCCGCCGACCTCGAAGTCGGACTCGTCCTCGTCCAGGTCGAACCAGAACCGGAGACCGGACGTCCGGTCGGCGCTGTTCCGCGAGTCGCCGGCGTCGAGGACGAAGGTGTCGTCCCGGAAGCCGCGGTTCGACGCGCCGCCGAGCACGTGGACGCGCAGGACGGCCGTCGGGCGATTGGCGGGATCGCCGGGATTGTCGCGGGCGGGGAGCGCGCAGCCCGCCAGGAGGCAGAGGGGGAGGGGAAGGCTACGCATGGGGGGCGATCCTATCCGCTCGTGGCGGCGTTCACGTAGGGCTCTCGCCACGACCGCGGAGTTCCCGCCAGGCGAAGCGCACCCAGGAAGCGTACTCCCGGAGCGCCCACGCGATCCCGAGCGCCGGATGTCGGTCCTGCAATCCTCCGTCGATGCGCCAGCCGCGCGCATCGAAACCGGCGCGGCGGAACTGCAGCACCGCGCGGCGCAGATGGAACGGCTGGCTCACCACCCACACGCGGCGCGCCCCCAAGGGCAGGAGCAGCGCCGCGACGCGACGGGCGTTCTCGAACGTGTTTCGGGCGGTCGGCTCGATCAGGAGCGCGGCGCCCGGCACGCCGAGGGCGCGCGCCCGTTCCGCGAGCGCGTCGGCTTCGGTGCGCCCGGACCCGGTTGCGCCGCCGGTGACGCAGAGCCGCGGCGCCAGGCCCCGCCGCCACAGCTCGACGCCGGCGAGGATCCGTTCCTCGCCGGCGGCGGACAGGGCGCCGTCGCGAAGGGCGCAGCCGAGGACGACGGCGGCATCGGCGGGGCCGATGCCGCCGCGTGACTCCAGCGGCGCGCCCAGAACGCGGGCGGCGAGGCGGAGAGGCGAGCTAGGAGGCGTAGAGGCGCTCGTAGTAGTCGCGAACCATCCGATCGCTGGAGAACTTCTCGGTCGCCATCCGGATCGACGCCGCCATCATCGCCCCCCAGCGGTCGGGGTCGGCGTAGGCGGGGAGGACCTCCTCCTCCAGGACGCGCTGCAAGGAGCGGAGGTCGTGTTCGTCCTGGTCGGGTCGGCCCTCGCTGCCGTCGCCGATCGCCCACCCGTTGACGCCATGCTGGCATCCCTCCGGCCACCAGCCGTCGAGGACGCTGACGTTGAGCACGCCGTTCATCGCCGCCTTCATCCCGGAGGTTCCGCTCGCTTCGAGCGGGCGGATCGGATTGTTGAGCCACACGTCGCATCCGCGCGTCAGCCGGCGTCCGATCTCCATGTCGTAGTTCTGGAGGAAGACGATCGAATCCGGCCAGTCGCGCGAGTGCCGGTAGAGCTCGGCCACCAGCCTCTTCCCGGTGGCGTCGGCGGGGTGCGCCTTCCCCGAGAAGACGATCTGTGCACGATGCTTCCGGATCAGCCGGTCGAGCCAGGCCGGATCCCGCAGGATCAGGTTCGCCCGCTTGTACGGCGCGGCGCGGCGGGCGAATCCGATCAGGGGCCGTTCGGGATCGAGGGTCTGTCCGTTCCGCTCGGCGATCATCTGGATCAACTCGCGCTTCAACTCACGATGTGCGCGCCAGAGCGCCGCGCTCCCCTTGGCCGACGCGTTGCGGACGCGCTCGTCCTGCCAGGTGCCGACGTGGACCCCGTTGGTGATCGCCGCGATCGGAGCGGAGCCGGCGACCTCCTTCCACATCCCTCGCGCCGTGACGCCGTGGAGCTGCGCCACCGCGTTGGCCGCGCGAGACAGACGGAGGCCGGCGACCGTCATGCTGAAGGGACTCCCGCCGATCTCGGTGAGCTCGCGGTCGACCAGCTCCTGCGATGCGCCGAGGCGCCGTAGGTCCTTGAGCGTGTGCACTTCGTTCCCGGCCGGAACCGGCGTGTGGGTGGTGAAGACGATCCGGGCCCGCGCCAGGCGGCACGCCTCCTCGAACGAATTGCCGAGGGACATCCGTTCGGCGACCGTCTCCAGGCCGGCGAAGACGGCGTGCCCCTCGTTGAAGTGGAGCAGGTCGACGTCGATGCCGAGCTTTCGCAGCGCGCGGACCCCGCCGATCCCGAGCACCATCTCCTGCGCGATCCGGCAGTCGGGACGCGGATCGTAGAGCCGCTGGTTGATCCAGTGGTCGGCCGCGTGGACGGTGTCGAGAAGAAACAGCGGCGCGATCCGGTAGCGGCTCACCCGCCAGACGCGCAGCTCGACTTCGCTCTTGAGGATCCGGATCCGCACCCGGACGCCGGTGTCCTCGAGAAAGTCGGGGCGGGTGGGCGGGTAGTCGTCGGTCGGGTTCCCGTCCGGGCCGATCGTCTGCACGGTGTAACCCTGCCGCCAGAGGATCCCGATCGCGACGACCGGAGCCCCGAGGTCGTGCGCCGACTTCACGAAGTCCCCGGCGAGGATCCCCAGGCCGCCGGCGTAGATCGGAAACTCCTCGTGGAGGCCGTACTCCATGCAGAAGTAGGCGACGCGCGGCCGGCCGTCTTTCGGAAGGAGGTGGGGAAAGGAACGGGGCTTGATCGCCATGAGGCGGAGGAAGTCTGCCTTCGGCCGCCGGTCGATGCAACGGCCGCCGGCGCCCAAGCGGATCGTGGGCCGGATGCTAGGATCGCCCGGTGAGAGGCACGAGGTGAACGAGAAGACCGCCATCGCGCTCGTCCTCCGCGCGGTCGACTACGGCGAAGCGGACCGGGTCGTCACCCTCTTCACGCGGGAGCTGGGGAAGGTCGCCGCCTTCGCCCGATCGGCGCGCGCCTCGCGGAAGCGGTTCGGGGGCTCGCTCGAGCCGTTCCATCGGCTGGAGATCCGTTACCGCGAGAGGCGAGGCGATCTCCTCTCGCTCTCCGCCGCCGAGATCCGGCGGGCGCGTCCGGCGATCGCCACCGACCTCGACCGCATCGCCGTCGCCTCCTACCTCAGCGAGCTGGCGGCGGAGTCGACGCGAGAACGGGAGCCGCACCCGGAGGTCTTCGACCTGCTCGACGGGGCGCTGGAGGCGCTGGGAGACGAGCCTTCGCCGCCGTTGGAGCCGGCGCGGCGCGACGGCTGGCTCGCCGGGATCGAGCTCCGGTTGCTCGCCCTGGTCGGCTACCGCCCGCGGCTCGATGGCTGCGTCGCGTGCGGCGCGCAGGAGCCCGAGCGGTATCGCTTCAGCCCCGAGCGCGGGGGCGTTCTGTGTCCCGCCTGCGGCGGAACGCGCGGCCTGCACGTCTCCGCCTCCACCGCGAGGTTGCTGGAGTCGACGCTGACCACCGACGTCGCCCACTTCGACCAGGTACCCTTCGGCGCGTCCCAGGCCGAGGAGGCTCGGGCGTTGCTCGCCGCCTTCCTGCGCTACCAGCTCGGCAAGGAGTTGAAGTCCGTGCGCTTCGTCCGGTAGCGCTACGGCGCGGCGAGCGCGTCGAGGCGGCGGCGCGCGTCGTCGGCGCGCACGCCGGTCGGCTCGACCTCGAGAAAGACGCGGTAGGACTCGGCGGCGGCGCTCTTCTCGCCCCGCTTTTCGAGGAGCCGGCCGAGGAGGTACCGGCTGTCTGCGTGGCGCGGGTCGAGCCCGACGGCGGTGGCGAGGCTCGACTCCGCCAGTTCGTTCTCTCCGGCTTCGGCGTAGGCCGCGCCGAGACGGGCATGGGCTATGGCGTCGTCCGGCGCTGCGAACGCCGCGGCGGAAAACGCTTCGACCGCCTCGACGATCTTCCCCTGCGCGAAGAGCGCCTCCCCTTTCGACAGGAGCGCCGCGGTATCGACCTTCGCCACGCGCGGCGGCTTCGGTACGACCGGTGGATCGGATCCGTTCGGGTCGGATCGGATCCGATCGGCATTCGGTTCGGCTACCGGTACGGATACGGGTTCGGTCTCGGATACGGCCACGGCAACGGCAACGGCAACGGCAACGGGTGCGGACCCGGATCCGGCCTCCGTCGCGGCCCCGCCCCCGGCCCCGGCGTCGCCCGCCCCGGCCCCCACCGTCGGCAACGAGCTCAACGCCCGCAACCGCGCCAGCGCCTCCGAGAAGATCCCGACCGTCAACTCGATGCGACGATTCCGCTCCAACTCCGGCTTCGGCCGGAGCGGCAGCCCCCTCTCCAGGCAGGCGAACCGCTTCTCGAAGGTCGACGCCGGCAGGCAGTTGTCGACCTCCGGGTAGCTCGGCCCCACCCCGCGCGTGGCGATGCTGAACTCGGCCGGATCGAGGCCGTAGCGATGCAACGCGATCGCGACCGTCTCCGCCCGGTCCCTCGAGAGCGTCAGGTTGTAGGGCCGGGACCCGTAGTCGTCGGTGTGCCCGGTGACGATCAGCGTGAACTCGCGGAAACGGATCCCCTCGGCGCGGATCGCCTCGGCCAGCGGCTGAAGGTCGGTGGGCCGGCGCAGGTCACGGCTGTTGAAGTCGAACAGCGCCGCCTCCGGTACGCGCAACGAGTAGCTGGCGGAGTTGAAGTCGATCCGGTCCTTCCACGCCGGGTGGTCGCGCAGGCGCTCGTGGATGCGCTCGACGATCTGCGCCGCCTCGACCCCGACGCCGAGCGCGCTTCGGACCTGGCCGTAGAGGCTGAGCATCAGCAGACCGAGGCAGCAGAAGAAGTCGGTCAGCGCCAGCCAGACGATGATCCGGTGGCCGTGCATCCGCTACCTCCCGAACAGCTTCGACCAAAGACTGCGCTTGGGAGGGGTGAACCGCATCGGCTCCCGCGCGGGGGGGACGATCGGGCGCGGGCCCGCCGTCTCGGGCGTGGCGCTCGGGACCTGCGGGAACCAGCCGCCGCCGGTCGCCGCGGGTGCCGGCGCGGGTCGCGTCGCGGTCTCGGCGATCGCCGGGATGCTGGCTTCGATGTTCTTGAGCGTCGTCAGGAGCTGGGTGTCGACCGGCGGCGCCGTCGGAGCGTTGGTGTGCCAGGCCAGCCGCTCGATCTGGACGCGCAGCTTCTTGACCTCTTCGGAGAAGTTCCGGGCGTGCGACCGGAACTCCTCCGAGCTCGTCTTCGTCTCTTGCGCCGCTTCGCGGATGGCGGCGGCCAGCTCGGGGATGCGCCGGCGGAACCCCTGCATCTCGTTGTCGACCGCCTCGTTCTCGCGCTGCGCGCGCGCCGCCTCCAGCGTCCGCACCGAGTCGTGCCAGATCCGCGCCGTCGTCTCGGTCAGGTGGGTCAGCTCCACCCCCTTCCCGTCGGTGATCGAGCGCGAGATCTCCGACGGGAGCGCCTTCACCTCGGCGATCCACTCCCCCAGACGCTTCATCAGGAGCGTCACCTGCTTGAGCTGCTCGTCGACCGGCTGGTGGACCGTTCGGGCAAAGTCCTCCAGCGCCTCCCGGGTGGCGACCTGCGTCTCGCTGGCGATCCCCTTGAGCCGCTCGGCGACCCCCTCCAACGATCCCTGGTAGGCCTGGTGCGCGGTGCGCATCTCGATCGCCAGCGCCGCGGGCAGCTCCTTGGTACGGTCGAGCTCGGTGGCGACGCGCTGGGTGGCGACGTGCAGTTCGTCGTAGAGCCGCTTGCCGACGGCGGCCCAGGCCTCGCGGTCGCGCATCGCGATCTCCCCCAGGGCGGCCTGGGACGAGCTTCCGAGCCGCTCCATACGCTCGGCGACCGCGGCGATCGTCTCCTGGTAGGCCTGGTGGGCGGACCGCATCTCGATGGCGAGCGAGGCCGGTAGCTCCTTGGTCTTCTCCAGGCCGGCGGCGACCGCGGCCGAGGCGGCCTGCAGCTCGTTCAGGATCCCGCGGCCGACCTTCTCCACCGTCTCCTGGTAGGTCTGGTGCGCGCTCTTCATCTCGATCGAGAGCGCCGCCGGAAGCTCCTTGGTCCGCTCCAGCTCTCCCGCGACGGCCCGGGTCGTCGCGCGCAACTCCTCCATCAGCCCTTTGCTGAAGTCGGTCCACGCATCGCGGTCCCGGTCGAGGAAGGTGGTGAGGGTCGATCCGACCTTCGCCGAGACCTCGACCAGCGTCCCCTTGAGCATCTCGTCGAACTTCTGCGCGTTGCTGTCGAGCCGCCCGGCGACGACGCGCCCCGCCTCGTCGAGCCGCCGGATCGCCTCGTCGAGTCGTCCCGCGATCTGCATGCTCAAGGCGTCGAGCTTCGTGCGATGCTCCTCGGAGAACTTCTCGATCGAAGCGCTCACTTTGGCCGGAAGCTCGCTCGTCCGCGCGAGCACCGCGTCGATCCGATCGCAGGTGGTCGCCGCCTGCTGCATGCTCTTGTTGAACGAGCCGGAGGCGGCATCGACCGACTGCCGCAGCTCCTTCGCCGTCTGCGCCATCTCGTGCGCCGATTCCGAGAAGCGGGTGCTGCCCCCCTCGAAGGCGCTCTGGAAGCTGGCGGTCAGCCCCGCCATCGCCGCCACCACCCGGTCGAGGCGCTCGTTCATGCCGGCGCCGACCTCGGCGAACACCTGCTGCGGCGAGGCCACCGTGGCGAACCAGCGCGGAACACCGGAGCCCCACCGCTCCATGACGCTCGCGCCCAATCCGGTGAGCAGCGCCCAGACGATGCCGAAGCCGCTGGTCACCAGCGCCGGGCTGACGGTGCTGGTGTCGAACGCCTTGGCCGTGTTCTGCGACAGCCCGGTGAAGAAGCCGTAGATCGTACCGAGCAGCCCCACCAGCACGAAGGCGCTGGAGAGGTATTCGTAGGCGGGGAGGTAGCTCGCCGCATGCGCGGTGTGCTTGGCGACCTCCTGGTCGGAGACCGGCTCCCCCCCGGCGGCGCGCCGACGGATCGAAAGCAGCACGATCCCATGCCGGAGACCCCAGAAGAGGGTCACCGCCCCGATCGCCAGGTGCAGTCCCCAGAAGAGCGGACTCTGCCCCAGGTACTCGCGCCAGATCTCGTTCCAGATCACGGTCGATCTGGAATGTTAGCGCGATCTCCCCGCCGTCACGATGTCAACGGATTGACGCCTCGTACGGGTCCACCTCGGCCCCGGCCATCCGGGATTCGTACCCCTCGGTCCAGTCGAGGCTGAGGTGCATGTGGTGGTGGTGGAACGGCCACCCGCTGCCCGACGCGACCATGCTGTAGAAGCGCGAGCGCTGGGAGCTGGAGATGGCGTCCGCGGCGTAGAGCGCCTCGGCCGCCTCCTGCAGGTCGTCCTCCAGCTTGGTGTCGACGCCGATCACCCGCACCCGCGAGCTGGTGAAGAGCTGGGCCATGAAGAAGGCGGTCGCCTCCGCGTCCATGGTGTTCGATTCGCTGGTGCAGAAGTAGCCGTCGTTGGCGCAGACCGGCCGCGCGTGGTTGTCCGGCGTGGTCTGGAAGTAGGCGATGTCGATGTCGTTGCCCTCGATGTGCGTCCCTTCCGGGTGGCGCAGGTCTTCGTAGGCGGTCCCCGGCGTCGAACCGTCGCGCTCGCTCATGTCGATCAGGCCCAAGGGCTTGAGCGACGGATAGGCGGCGTAGGTCTCGCGGAGCGCGTAGCGCACCAGCAGGATCAGCTCGCGGCGGGCGTTTCCGAACTCGGCGTAGGAGTCGAAGCGGTAGGGGTCGTCCTCGTAGGGAGCGGGGAACTGCATGATGCGGTAGCAGTCGTCGCCGTCGCAGCGCGACCCCTCCTGCCAGTCGAACGTCCGGACCTTGAGCTCGTAGGACCCGGTCGAGCCCCGGTAGCCGCTCACCTGCAGGTAGTAAAGGTCGGACTCGGCCCCCTCGCGCGGCGTCATCGCCACCCGCTCGTAGGCGAGGTCGGAGTCGCTCTCCATCATCGAGTTGCCGTCGACGTCGTAGAGCTCGAGCTGGAGATCGGCTTCGCCGTCGAAGGCGATCTCGACGAAGGCGAGCGTCCCCCCGGCCAGCTCCAGCGAATAGAAGTCGTTGTCGTCGGTGCAGAGGTCGAGGCCGCCGGTCGACCAGCCGTCCTCGGCCGGGATCCCGACCGCCACCTCGAGGTCGTCGTTCGAGAACTCGTCGCAGTCGTTCGGGAACGCCTCCTCCTTCCCGTCGCAGCCCCCGAGGGCGAGCGCGGTCAGAAGCGCCACGGTCGATCCGAGCTTCCTTGTCATCGGTCCACTCCTCAAGAAGACGAAAGGTCCACCACCCCGTTTCGGGGGGGCGGACCTTACATCGCGGGTCGGGCGCAGGGAAGGGACCGTGGGGCCCCGGTGGTCAGCGGCGCTGGCCGGCGCCGGTGGCGGGGGCGGTCGTCGGAATGGGGGCCCCGCCGCGGGTGGCGTCGTGGCGACCCGGGTTGGCCCCCTCGCTCATCACCGCGCCGACGTAGTCGAAGACGGCGCGGCTCGCGCTCACCGCGCGGAAGCGAGCCGGTCCGTCGGCATCGTCGATGCGGCCGGTGAGCCACAGCCGTCCCCGGAGCCGGTCGACGAGGTTCGATCGGGTGTCGACGTCGATCGAGGTGCCGTTCGGGAAGAGAAGGACGTACGTCGACGGCGGCAGGCCCGGGAGGGTGGACAGCGGCGCGTCCAGGATCCCTTCCACCGAGATCCGACGGCTCGTCGGCTGGAAGGTGCGGCAGGAGATGCCGGCGCCGCACGTGCCGGTGCCGAATCGGCCCTTCATCTTCACCTTCGCGCCGTTCACCGCCATCAACGTCTTGGCCACCTCGGCGTTCGGGATCTGCACCCGCTCGCCGTCCGAGAGGTCGAGCCAGGCGATCGGCTTGCACTCGCCGGTCCGGTCGCCGGAACAGTCGAAGTCCGAGCGCACCTCGCCGGTGACGAACTCCGTGGCGCGCCCCGGCACGAAGTCCAGCGCCTCGACCTCGTTCGCCCAACCGGTCGAGGCGTCGTAGCGGTTTCCGCGGACGGTGACGATCCGGCCGGAGAACGCGGCGATCTCGCTCGCGAGCGGACCGGTGATCACCGCGCGCCGGTCGCCGGACACCAGCTCGACCAGCGGCGGGCAGGGCCAGGTCACGCAGATCACGGGGGTGGCGACCACCCGGCCGGTCTGGGTCGTGACGGGGAGGAAACCTCCGAACGCGCCGCCGCCATGCGCGGCCAGGGCGGTGGTCGACGAGAGCGACAGGATCGTGAGCAGCGAAGCGAACCGCGAGGTCATGGCGTTCCTTTCTGAATGTATATTCAGTCTGGCCCGCGGGAGGCAATCGGCGTGCCGCGCGCAACCGCCCGGAAAGACGCGATCCCCTTGTCCGGTGGGTGGATTCTCGATGTCGCCCCCGGGGCGTCGTTGTCCTCCGGCGCCGGCGGCGGTAGGGTCCGGCGCGCCGGGGACGCCGCGTCCCCGTGGGAGAACGAATGGGCCTGTTATCAAAGCTTGCCGCCACGCCACCGGCGAAGCGTCCGACCGACGACGTCCTCCTGCTGCACGCCATGATGCTGATCAGCTCGGCCGACGGGGTGATGGAGGGTCCGGAACTGTCGATGATCGAGGCCTACTTCAACACCCTGCCCGAGTTCGACGGGAAGGAGTTCGCCGAGCTGCTTCCGGAGGCCAACAAGATCGTCGCGCGACACGGCGGATTGGCCGGCTCGGTCGAGGCGCTGACGAAGATCGAAGACGAGCGGGTGCGGAAGAAGTGTTTCGTGCTGGCGGTCGATCTGGCGCTGTCCAACGGCACGATCGACGAGGCCGAGGAGCGGATGCTCGAGGCGATCCAGGCGGCGCTCGGCATCGACGACGCGCTCGCCGAACGGACGATCGAGATCCTCTCCCTGAAGTACGTGCGCTAGGCAGGAAGGTGAGTACGTTCGCCGCCGCGGCGCTGCTCGTCTTGTCCTACCTGGCCGGGTCGTTCCCGACCGGCGTCCTGCTCGGCCGTTGGAAGGGGATCGACGTGCGGACCGTCGGCAGCGGGAACATCGGCGCGACCAACGTGGCGCGCGCCCTCGGCCGCCGGCTCGGGCTCGTCACGCTGGCGGTCGACCTCCTGAAGGGCCTGGTGCCGGTCCTCGTGGCGCGCGCGAGCGGCGGCCCGTGGTGGCTCGTGTCGGCGGCGGGCCTCCTGTGCGTCGCCGGGCACTGCTTCTCGATCTTTCTCGGTTTCCAGGGAGGGAAAGGGGTGGCCACCTCCGCCGGTGTCTTCCTGGCGCTGGCGCCGATCGCGACCCTCGGGGCGGCGGCGGTGTGGGGGATCGTCGTCCTTGCGACGCGGGTGTCGTCGATCGGCGCGCTTTCGGCCATGCCGACGCTCCTCGTCCTCTTGGTGCTGCGTCCCGAATCGCGTGGATGGCTGCCGTTGGCCGCCGGGATCGCGGCGCTGGTGTTGATCCGCCACAAGGCGAACGTGCGGCGGCTGATCGGAGGGGCGGAGCCCCGGATGTGACCGGAGCGACGCGAGCGCCGGCCGGTCCGGGCCGCGTTTTTTCCGGAAGAGACCGGCGCGTTCCGGGGTTTTGCAGGCTCACGGGGAGGGGCACGCCGATTGCTCGGGTGAAGGGGGAGCGGTCGATCCACCACGACGAAAGGACGAGCATGCTCCCCCGATCGACGACCGCAGTCCTCGGCAGCGCCGGACTCCTGCTCCTTGCCACCCCCGCGCAGGCCGCCTTCGTGCGGAGGCCGTGGATCCAGGACGCCACCTCCTCCACCGTGACCGTCGCCTGGCAGGCGGGAAGCGCCGGCGGGACCCAGCGCCTGGAGTACGGCATCGGAGGCACCTTCGACCACGCCGTCGACGCGCAGGCGATCTCGGGGGCGCTCTACCGCGCCACGGTGAACGGCCTCGCCCCCTCGCAGGGATTCCAGTACCGGGTGATCTCGGGGGGCGATACCAGCCCCGTCGGATCGTTCGTCACCGCGCCGGCGCAGCCGGAACCGTTCCGCTTCGCCGTCACCGGCGACAACCGTTCCGATTCGTCCGGTCATGCCGCCGTGGTCGCCTCGATCGTCCCGTTCGCTCCCGACTTCTTCCTCAACACGGGCGACATCGTCGACGGGACCGACTACACGCAGTTCTTCGCGGTGGAAGCGGAGCTCCTGAAGAACGCGCCGATCTTCCCGGCGCCGGGGAACCACGACTCCCCCTCGCAGTACCAGTTCGGCTTCGCCCGGCCGAACTACTATTCGTTTCGTTGGGGGAACGCCTTCTTCCTGGCGATCGACACCAACTCCAGCCACGGCTCCGGCTCGTCGCAGTACCAGTGGATCCAGTCGGAGCTGGCGGAGGCGAGCGCCGATCCCGCCGTCGAGTGGATCTTCGCCTACCACCATCACCCCGCCTACTCGTCGGGGATGCACGGCAACACCGGCAGCGTGCTCACCCACCTGAATCCGCTCTACAAGCAGTACGGCGTCGACGTCGTCTTCGCCGGGCACGACCACAACTACGAGCGGATCGAGCGGGACGGGATCGTCTACCTGGTGACCGGCGGCGGCGGCGTCTCGCCGCGTTCGATGGAGTCGCCGGTGGAGGGACAGGTGATCGCCGAATCGGTGCGCCATGCGGTGATCGCCGACCTCGACGGCGGGGTTCTCGACCTGCGCGCCTATCGGCCGGACGGATCGCTGATCGACGAGCGGCGGATCCAGAAGGGCCCACCCAGCGGAAGCGGCGGGGGCGGGTCGGGCGGGGGCCGCGGCCCGTGGGAGGTGACCGCGGTCGGTCCGGCCGACCCGGCGGCGCGTGACGGCGGCGGAGGCGGGTCGTGCGACGTGGGTCGCCTGCGTGGCGGCATTGCGCCGGCGGCGGTCGCGGCCCTGGGCGCCTTGGCGTTCGGCCTGGCGGTCACTCGCCGCCGGTCGTCTCGGTAGAGGTCCGCGCCGCGCGCTCCTCGAGGACCGCCCTCGGACCTCTGCCGCGGGAGAGCCGGCCGCTCCATCGCCACGCCGCGGCGGCGGCCAGCGCCAGGCCGCCGAACGGGGCGAGCGCCGGCAGCCGATCCCGCCGCGCGGGGGCCGGCGGGCTTGCCGGCGAGAAGGTGGTCCGGTCGAGCACGTTTCCGGCCGGATCGACGGCGACGACCGTCAACGCCGTCTCGTCGGCGGTCACCCGCAGGTAGTGATGCGACTTCGCGCGGGCGCGGGTCTCGGGGAGGCCGGTCGACTCGTAGAGCGGGGCGCCACCGCCGCCGGTCACGAAGTAGGTGATCCCGCCGCTCTCCAGCCGTTCGTAGAGGTGGTCGTGTCCGGAGAAGACCGCCGTCACGCCGAACCGCTCGTAGAGCGGGACGAGCTCCCGCCGGAGCGCGCGGTCGCCTCCGTGGTGGCCGGAGGACCAGACCGGATGGTGGTGAACGGCGAAGATCCACCGCGCCTCGCCGCGATCGACGGCGGCACGCGCCTCCTGCAACGCGCGCAGGAGCCAACGGCCCTGCTCCGAGCCGGTGGAGATCGACTGCGTGCTGTCGAGGATCAGCAGCGCGGCCGAGCCGGCGCGCACGCTCCGGTAGCGGCCGCCGGGGAAGTAGCGCGGGAGGAGCGAACGGTTCAGGAGTCCGCGCGCGTCGTGATTGCCCACCGCCGGAAAGAGCGGCGCGACGGCGAGGAGCCGCCGCTCGGCTTCGAAGAACGCGTCCCAATGGGTGGGCTCGGTTCCGTCGGCGACGAGGTCTCCGGTATTGACGACGAAGTCGGGGCTCTCGGCGGCGATCCGGTCGGCGATCCGCGCGTGGGTCGCGTGGTCGTTCCGCGTGTCGCCGAAGACGACGAACTCGACCGGCGATCCGGTCGTGGGAAAGGTGCGCAGCGATTGGGTCGGGCTCCATCCGCCCGGGACCTCCGCGCGGTAGCGGTAGGCGGTGTCGGGCCGTAGCCCCTCGATCCGGGCGACCGCCATTCCGTCTTCGAGGTCGGCCTTGACGGTGACGCTCCATGCGCCGCCGCTGCCGAGGACGAGCGCGGGCGAGCCGGCGAGGACGGGGGCCTCCCAGCGGACCTCGGCCGCCTGGTGGGAGATCGCGCTCACGTAGGGCCCCTTGAGGGCGAAGAGGAGCGCGACCGCGCCGACGGACATCGGTCGGTGACGCTAGCACGCGCCGCGCAGCCGATGGTAGAGAACGGACGGACGTGCGCGCCCGTATCCTCGGCCGCTTCGGACTCCGGATCGCGTGCGTGGCGGCGCTCGCCGCGCCCGCGGAGCGCGCCGCCGCGTCGACGCTCGCCGGGCACGTCCGGGACGTGACCGACGATCGCCCGATCGCCGGCGCGCGCGTCGCCGTCCGCGCCTCGGCGACGGCGGAGCCGGGCACGGCCGCCCCCCTCGCCGAAGGCCGCACCGGGTCCGACGGGTCGTTTCGGATCGCCGCCGCCTTTCCGGCGCGCGTCGACGTGACCGCCGTCGCCGACGGCTATCTCGCCACCACGCTCCGCGACCTCGACCCCGGTGGCGGGCCGCTCGTCGTCCGCCTGCTCCCGGCACCGATCGAGGCCGCCGGTCAGGAGATGACCATTTCCGAGGATCGCCGCCCGCGCGTCGATCCGTCGCCGACCCTCTCCAGCCACCGCGTCGAGGCCGGCGTCGTCGACCGCACCCCGGGTTCGATGGAGGACGTGACCCGCGCACTCACGCTGAAGCCGGGGATCGTCCCGGTTTCCGACTACGCGCCGGTTCTCTACATCCGCGGCGGCGACGTCTACCAGACCTACTTCTTCCTGGACGACGTGCTCGTCTTCAACCCGTTCCAGCCGGTCGGCGGCGGGACGATCTTCAACGCCGACCTCCTGGAGGAGGCGTCGGTCTATACCGGCGGCCAGCTCGCCTCCTTCCCCGAGGCGCTCTCGGGGATCATCGCCATCCGGTACAAGGAGCCGCGGAGCGACCGCCTCCACGCGATGGCCGAGGCGTCGCTGATCAGCGTCAATACGCGGCTCGAAGGGGGCCGTCCGGCGGGAGAGGGGGCCGCGCGCCTCCTCCCCGACGGTTGGCTTCTCTCCGCGCGGCGCAGCGACTACGAGCCGATCCTGTTCCTCCTCGGCCGCAGCGGCGGCGACGATCCGGTCGCCGCCCCCTACTTCCTCGACCTGTTCGCCCGCGGGACGTGGCGCATCGGGGCGCGGGACACCGTCGGCGTGAACGGCCTCTACGTGCGCAACCGCCTCTCGGAGTTCGCGATCGACGATCCGGAGAAGGGGATCGAGGACGAGATCGGCTTCGACGACCGGCAACTGCTCGGGTGGATCCGGTGGACGCGGGTGATCGGCGGATCGGCGCTGCTCAAGACCAGCCTCTCCCGCGTCGACGACCGCCTCCGCGCGAGCTCCGTCGGCACCGATCCGCTGGCGGTCGACGTCGACGCGCTCAACGACTCGCTGCGCCTCGACCTGGTCTCCGCGCCGGAGCGCGGGACGGCCTGGGACGCCGGCCTCTACCTCAACCGCGCCTTCTTCCGGCTGGCGGGGCGAATGGCGGACGTGCGCCGCCTGCAGCCCGGGGTCGCGTTCGGCGGCGACCCGAACCTGCCGCTCACCGACCTGTTCCCCGAGCGCGGCTTCCACGTCGCCGGACTGTACGGGCAGTACAAGCGATCGATCGGGCGGCTGACGCTGCAACCCGGCGCGCGGCTGACCTGGACCGACGCGACCCACGAGTGGAACGTCGGTCCGCGGCTGAACGCGTCGTACGCCCTCGGCGAGCGGCACTCGCTCAAGGCGGCGTGCGGCCTGTTCCACCAGCCGCCGCTCAATCCGGTGCTGCTCGACCCCGACTTCGGCAATCCGGATCTCCGGGCCGAACGCGCCACCCACCTGGTCGCCGGCTACGAAGGGGAGCCGCTCGGCGAGCGGGGCCCGTGGATCCAGATCGAAGGGTACTACAAGAAGATCTTCGATCAGATTCTCCCCGAGGACTTCGGCTCGGTCGACTTCGATCGCCCGTCGCTCGACGACCTGGAGAAGCTCGACCGGCCCTTCAAGAACGCCGCCCGCACCGAAGCCTGGGGGGCGGAGCTGTCGCTGCGGCACGAGGTCGGGCGTGGGGGACGCGTGGAGCTCAACTATTCGTTCCTGGAGGTGGAGACGTTCAATCCCTTGATCGACGATCCCGCCGACCGGCACTTCCCGCCGTACCAGGACCAGCGCCACACCGGAAACCTGGTCGGATCCTTTCGTCCGAACGACCGCTGGACCTTCTCCGCGACCGGGCGGTTCGGATCGGGGAAGCCCTACACCCCGATCGAGGCGTTCCGCGTCGAGCCGGACGCCACCAACGACGCGGGCCCGCGGAACATCTGGGTGCCGTCCGAGATGGGCCCGCTCAACGACGCCCGCTACCCGCCCTATCTGCGCCTCGACCTGCGCGCCGAGCGCACCTGGCAGCGCCCCCAGTATCGGGTGACCGCCTTCCTCGAGGTGCTGAACGCCCAGCTACGAAGAAATACGGAGTTCGTCGCCTACACCGCCGGCGACCCCGACGGCCAGCCGCCGACGCCCCCGGCGCGCCGCGACGTGCTCGGCCTCCCGACGCTTCCCTACGCCGGCGTCCGCCTGGAGTACTGAGCCGGTGTCGGGATCGACTACCGCCGCCGCGCCGCTTCCAGGCGCGCGCCGGTTTGCGTTGGAGAGAGGGGAGTGCCACTACTCCGTTCTTCTTGATAGCCTTGGTCTCATGGGCGCACTTCGCTTCTCGATTGCCGGAACGATCTTCGCGGTTCTCGCCCTCCGGGCGGCTCACGCCGGCGAGTCGAATCCCGGGTTCGATCGCGCGGAGTGGAAGCTGACGACCTCGCTTGGCGCAAGCGAGCTATCGCCCGGCAAGGAGATCTCTCGCACGTGTCATGGACTCCCGAAACATGTCGTCATCGAAGTGAGCGACCCTGGTGTGATGGGTACCGCGATCTCGGTGCTCGCCCGCAAGGAACGCGCGACCGCGGAAACGCTCTGCGCAACAGAGGTGGCAGCGGTTCCGCTCGCCGGGAGCGACGGCTACTTTTGGGGTGCGGTGGAGGCATGGGCGTTCGTGCGGTCGCCCGACAGCTTCGGAAACCTCGAGGAGTTCGCCATTTTCGATCTCGAATCGGGGACGAAGGTGTTCGCGGGTGAAGGCAACCTCGAGAGGTTCAAAGTGAGTCGCAAGGCCAACGCGCTTTCCGTCGCCTACCGGCACCGGCTTCAGGTCGATTGCCCTCTTGCACTCGAGGGTGAGGCCTGCTGGAAGAAGGTTCTCGAGAAGAACGTGGTTCCGTCGTCGGCGAAATCGAAAATGCCCGATTGCGCGGCCTCGTTTCGCGCAGAAGGCTCGCCACTGAACAATACCGCCCTGGTGACGGTGCCCGTTCGGATCGACGATCTGAAGAAGCCGGCGGTGACGTTCGTCGGCGGTCCCGCCGATTGCCATCCGGCGCCGTAGAGGTCGAGCGGCGTATGCGATACACCCGGGGATGACCTTCAGACATCCGTGAGGAAGACCGGACCTGCAGCAGCCCGGGGCTCCGCAGATTTCGCCGGATCCTCCCCGCCGCGGGCCCGACCGCCGAGCGCGCCTCCAGAGCGCTCGGCGAGGCGGGCGAGCGCCCGCCCTTGACCTTCTCGCGGTTGTAGAGCTCCGGGGCGAGATAGCTGAGCTGGTTGGCAGCCTCGGCCCCCGCCAGGTGCTCCGCCCGCTTGTGGCGCCAGAACTTGTACCGGGATCGGCTAG
>CAYJRR010000058.1:0-28945 GCA_964372275.1 uncultured bacterium | reverse complement strand
GGAGCCATATCGTCGCCTTTCAAACCAGGCGACCCGTTGTTCAACCAGAGCCCCGGTCATCGCGAGGTGATCGGGGCTTCGCCTTTCTGGCGTTGTGCCGCGGGGATGCGCGAGCGCGCCGATCATGGACGCGATCTCCGCGCGCGAAGTGGAGAGTGGACGGGCGCGCCGGCGCGGGCACGATCGCTCTCTCGGGGGCCGTTTGGGGCGGAGACCGGGGAGAGAGAACCCGGAGCCCGTTTAACGCAAACCGCCCTCCGTTTTGCAGCCGGAGAGAATCGGCGCGAACACGCGAACCGCTCTCCGCGGGCGCGCGCAACATGCAGGTCCGCGTGCTCTCTGGAGAATCTCCGTGGTCTCTGTTCAAGCTCGGCTGGCGCCCCGTCGGCGCGGAGTTCTACAAGCCCGATGGCAGCGTCGACTACGTGCGTCGCGCGGACGCGCCCGACTTCAAGGCTGGCATCGACCAGCTCGCCGCGCTCGTGCACGAGCGCAGGGACCGCGATCCTCTGTGCCGAAGAAGATCCCTCTCGATGTCACCGCCGTCGCGATCTTCGATCCTCCTCTCCTGCTACTATCGTCGGGCAATGAGAGCACCACAGCGAGGTAGGCGATGAACTCGACGTGGCGAGTGCTCGACGGGCTTCCGGCGTATGGCGACATGCCGGAGCAGTTCAGCGCCACCGGCCAGGGCATGCACCGTGAGGGCTTTGTCGTCGAGTTCACACCGCCCGATGCGCCCTCATGGATCGGCAACTTCCAGCGGAGCATGACGAGCCTTGATGTCGTCATCGCCTCGCGCGGGGACGGTACCGTTACCGTTATCGCTGGTGGGCAGGCCTACGTCGTCGATCCTGTCTCACGCTCCTGCGTCCGTACCTTCGGTGGCCAGATCGAGCACGTGTTCGACCTCGCGGATCGCACCGTCTTCTCGAACGGCCTCTGGCTCGAGGCGACCGATGGCGAGCGCTTGCTCTGGAGGACGCGGCGCCTGTCGTGGGACGGGATGATGGACGTCCGCGTCGACGGCGAGCGGATCGTGGGGAACGCGTACGACCCGATGACGGACGAGTGGACGCCCTTCTCCGTCGAGGTCGCGAACGGCGAAGCTGTCGGAGGCTCATACCCGCCCGAGCTTCCGACGTGAGCCTTGCTCGGAGCGCCACCATTCACACGGTGACGCCGCGTGCCTTCGCCACCTCGAGCAACACATTAGTCATCCAGCCGCGCCCGCGACAGAGTCCGCAGATGATCTCCAGGCCATGCTCGCGCAACGGCTTGTCCCAGCGTTCGCCCTCGCAGCGCGGGCATCGCGAGCCGTCGTCGGGACACGGCGGAACGAGGCTCAAGAGGTCGGCGATGCCCGTCTTCTTGGCGCCGACCACCAGCGCCGCAATCGCGTCGTCGAGCATGGCCTCGCGGAGCCCGTCGCCGTCCCAGCTCCGGTGGTCCTCGAGCACCCGACCGTCGGTCGTGAGGTAGGCCATCGGCCCCATGCCAGGATCGAGCAGGAACGCGTCCTCGCGATCCTCGACCTCGATCTGCAGCGCACCCATGCCCTCGACGAAGGTTGCGGCCGCCTCCTTAGTATCTGGCGCTGCCGAGCTGACGAGCCCCTTGAATGTCTCAATCAAGCTCGGTGTCCTCGAGGTGGGCGCGCGCGGCTGCCAGCGCGCACGTTGCTGTGCGCGACGTTCGCGAAGCTGCGCGAGCAGCAAGGGCGGGACGACGAAGCGAGCCGGTTCGTTCACGGCATCTCCGGGCCGCTCGCGCGCGTGCAGCTCAGGACGTAGTGGCCATGGCCGCCGTCGTCGTGCCATGCGTTGGTCGCCGTCACCGGCGCGAACGACTCCTTGCTGTCATCGCGCTCGCGGGACACAGCGCCGTTGGGTAGCCTGCCTTCGCGCCACGGCGTCGTCTCAAGCTGGATCTCACGGATGATCCACTGGTACGAGAGCGGCGGCATGCCGGGGACCTTGTAGAGGCGCTCGAAGTAATCGAATGGGTCGATGCCCAGGTAGAGGTCTCCCTCGAGGAACGCTCCGATCCGTGCATTCTTGGGCGGCTGGTCGCGGTATGCGCGGCGCCCTTGATGCGGTCCGCGATGCGCCGGGCGAACGAGAAGGACCTCGCGCGTCTCAAGGCCGTGCTCGAGCAGGCGTGACTTCGAACGAACCGGCGCGGAAGGCGTGGCCGTTCACGACCACGTCGACGGCGTGGTGTCCCGGCCGCGGCACGCGCGTGGAGTGAACGGCGAGGGAGAACCGGGTCCGGAGCTCCAGCCGTCCCCGCGGCGGAAGGGTGATCCGCGAGAGCTTGAACACCTTCGGCCGGGCGGTTCCGTTTGCCTTCACGAAGTGGACGGCGACGTCGACCAGGAGGTCCTGCGCCCGGGAGGAGCGGCTGCGCAGGACGAAGCGCATCGCGACGCGCCCGCCGACGGCGACGCGCGCCGGCTCGAACCGCACCGACTCGACCCGGACCGCCGGCTCCCGTCCGTAGCCGAGCAGCCGCAGCGCGCCGGCCTCGCCGCGCTTCACCGCGCTTCGCAACGCGTGCTCGACCAGCGCGCGCCGCGCGACGGACGCCCCCTCCAGCCAGGCGCCGCAGATGCGCGTGAGCAGGTCGGGCCTCACCTTGCCCAGGTCGTTCAGGTTGTTCGCGACGCTGCGCCGGACCATCGTCGACGGATCGTCCTTGAGGAGCTCCAGCAGCTCGACGACGCGCCCGGGGTTCTCGTCGAGCCAGCGAACGCGGGGGGCCCACGGGAGCCGGAGCCGCGTGCATTCGGAGACGAGTCGCCGCACGTGGGGGCTCGGGTCGGCCGCCCAGCGGCGGAGAACCGCGAACGTCCGCTCCGGATCGTGTTCGATGTAGGGGCGCATGCTCGACTCGGCGCTGAAGCGCTTGGTCAGCTCGTACTGCGCGCGCATCGACAGGTCGAACTCCGACAGCCCGCGCTCCGCGACGAAGAGCACGTGCGGCAGGTAGTAGAAGGGCGCCATCCCCGCCCCGAGCAGCTCGTCGGTGGCGTGCTCCGGTCCGAGCGAACGGAGAAGCACCTCGATGGCCTCCGGGTACGCCGGCGGAAGGTGTTTGGCGAGGGCGGCGGCGATCCGCTTTCCGCGGTCGAGCAGGTCGAGCGACTCCAGACCGGAGCAGGCGTCCTTGACGAACGCCCGCTCGGGAAACCGCGGGTCGACGCGCGCAAGGTCGGCGGCGAGTCGCCGCACCCGCGCCGGCGAGAAAAACTCTCGGAGCCGCTCCGCCATCTGCCCGGATGGTCGAGGATTTTCGTCGGCCGGCCATCGAAAAAAAAATCGCCCGGCTCGACGTCGATCTGGCCAGGTCTCGTTCGTCGGGCTATTGGGAACACGGCACGGCCGGGAACCGGCCCCCAACCGAAAGGAGCAACGACGATGCGAGTCATGGTGATCGTGAAGGCGACGAAGAACTCCGAGGCGGGCGTGATGCCGAGCGAGAAGCTGCTCGCCGAGATGGGGACGTACAACGAGGAGCTGGTGAAAGCGGGGGTGATGCTCGCGGGAGAGGGGCTTCATCCGAGCGCGAAGGGCAAGCGCGTCGTCTTCGCGCATGGCAAGAAGAAGGTCGTGGACGGGCCGTTCACCGAGACCAAGGAGCTGATCGCCGGCTTCTGGCTCTGGCAGGTCAAGTCGATGGACGAAGCGCTCGAGTGGGCGAGGCGCTGCCCGGATCCGATGCCGGGCGAGGAGGGTACGCTCGAGATCCGGCCGGTATTCGAGGCCGACGACTTCGGCAAGGAGTTCACCCCCGAACTGCGGGCGCAAGAGGATCGTCTCCGCGCCCAGATCGATCAACAGCGGAAGACGTGATTGGAGAAATAGACGATGGCGCGCACCAAGATCGTCCCGTTTCTCTGGTACGCGAAGGAGGCGGGGGAGGCCGCGCGGCTCTACGCCTCGATCTTCCCGGACTCCCGGGTCGACCGGGTCACGACCCTTCACAGCGAATCGCCGAGCGGCCCAGCCGGTTCGGTGGAGGTGGTGGCCTTCACGCTCTTCGGGCAGCCGTTTCGCGCGATGAGCGCGGGTCCGCATCACGAATTCAACGACGCCATCTCGATCACGGTCCTGTGCGACGACCAGGCGGAGCTCGACCGCTACTGGACCGCGCTGATCGAGGACGGTGGAAAGCCGCTTGCGTGCGGGTGGCTCGTCGATCGGTTCGGGCTGCGGTGGCAGATCGTTCCCGCCGTATTCGAGGCGATGATGGCCGACAAGGATCCTGCCCGCTCGAAGCGCGTCACCGACGCGATGATGACGATGGTCAAGTTCGACATCGCGATGCTCGAGAAGGCGTATCGCGGGTGAGAGCGGCGATCGAGGCGGTCTGGAGGGTCGAATCTGCGCGGCTCCTCGGCGGTCTCGTGCGTTTCGTGCGGGACGTCGGCCTCGCCGAGGACCTGGCGCAGGAGGCCCTGGTCGCCGCGCTCGAGCGGTGGCCCGAGACGGGGATCCCCGAGAACCCGGGCGCCTGGCTCATGGCCACGGCGAAGAACCGGGCCATCGACCACGGTCGCCGCCGCCGGATGCTCGACGGTAAGCACGCCGCGATCGAGGCGGCGTCGACCGCGGGCGGGCCTCCGGCCGCGCCCGATCTGGAGAGCGTCGTCGACGAGGACGTCGGCGACGACCTCCTCCGCCTCATGCTCGTCTCTTGCCATCCGGTCCTCTCGACCGAATCCCGCGCGGCGCTGACGCTGCGCCTCCTCGGAGGGCTGACCACCGAGGAGATCGCGCGGGCCTTCCTCGTCCCGGAACCCACCATCTCCCAGCGCATCGTGCGCGCGAAGCGGACGCTCGCGGAGGCGAAGGTGCCCTTCGAAATCCCGCGCGGCGAGGCCCTGTCGGCTCGCCTCCCGTCGGTCCTCGAGGTCCTCTACCTGATCTTCAACGAGGGTTACGCGGCGACTCGTGGCGACGACTGGACACGCGCCGAGCTCTGCGACGACGCGATGCGCCTCGGCCGGGTCCTCGCGACCCTCGTGCCCGGCGACGCCGAAGTCCACGGTCTTCTCGCGTTGATGGAGCTCCAGGCCTCGCGGTTGCGCGCGCGCGTCGGACCCTCCGGAGAGCCGATCCTCCTCCTCGATCAGGATCGCTCCCGCTGGGACCGGCTCCTCGTCCGCCGAGGCCTGGCGGCATTCGCGCGCGCCGAATCGCTCGCGAATCCGCTCGGTCCGTACGCGATCCAGGCCGCGATTGCCGCGTGCCACGCCAGGGCCCGAACGGGCGCCGAGACGGACTGGAAGCGGATCGTCGCCCTCTACGATGCGCTCGCCGAGGTGACACGATCGCCGGTGGTCGAGCTCAATCGCGCCGTCGCCGTCTCGATGGCGTTCGGGCCGGCGCAGGGTCTCGAGCTCGTCGACGCCCTGGCCGACGAGCCGGCGCTGCGCGCATACCATCTCCTGCCGAGCGTTCGCGGCGACCTCCTCGTGAGGCTCGGGCGCATCGACGAAGCTCGGACCGAATTCGAGCGCGCCGCCTCGCTGGCACAGAACCGACGAGAACGGGATCTCCTCCTCGGCCGGGCAAGGGCCTGCGCATCCCGTGCCGACGACACGGGGTCGATGTCGTAATCGAGGTCCCTCGGGCGGCGCCCGCCAGGTAGGCCTCCCGCTGGTCGAACGTCGCGCCGTAGGGAACGGCGCGTATCGTCACGGTGGTGCGGCGGTCCGACTCGTCGAACGCCGTAGAAGAACGGCGCCCGCTCGATTCCTCCGCGTTCGTCGGAGAAGCTGGTGACGAAGACGAGTCGTGACGGCTCGACGATCTCCCGGTAGGAGTACCGGCCCCACATCGTCATCCCCGGCGAGCTCATCATGTAGTGGAAAGCCGGCGGTACCGCTCCAGCCAGCCGATCGCCTCTTTCAGCGGCACCGGGCGCAGTCGGCACGGCCGCCACTGCGCATTCCGCCCGCGCCGGATCAGGCCCGCCCGCTCCAATACCCGCAGATGCTTCGAGACGGCGGGAAGACTGATGTCGAACGGCTCGGCCAACTCCGTCACCGTGCGCTCGCCGCCCGCCAGGCGGGCGAGGATCGCGCGCCGGGTCGAGTCGGCGAGCGCGGCGAAGGTCTGGTCGAGCCGTTCCGAGGGGAAGTCCATCTGTATTTAACCGTTTGGTTTATTACAGCGTCCGCGCCGTCTCGTCAAGCGGCTTGGCGTCCGCTTCGGGAATCCCCTCCTTTCGCTCGGCCGGAAGCGGCTCCGGCGCACGGCGCTCGCCGCCTGGCGCCGTGGGGATGGTGAAGAAGAACGTGCTTCCTCGACCGGGAGCGGATTCGACCCAGACCCGGCCGCCGTGGCGCTCGACGATCCCCTTGACGATCGGGAGACCGAGCCCGGCGCCGCGTCGCTCGGGGCGTTCCGCCTGCCAGAATCGGTCGAACAGTCGAGGAACGTCCGTGGGCGCGATGCCGCACCCCGTATCCGCGACCCGGAACTCCACCTCCCCGTCTCCGGCCTTGGCGCCGACGGTGATCCGCCCACCCGGGCCGGTGAACTTCACGGCGTTTCCGAGGAGATTCTCGAATACCTGGAGGAGCCGATCCCGATCCGCCCAGAGCGCGGGCAGGTCTCGACCCAACGCCACCTCGACCTCCAGCGAGGAGGATTCGGTGAGCGTCCGCTGCGCCTCGACGGCATCGGCGACGATCCGCTCCGCGGACTCCCGTTCCCGACGCAGCGCGAGCCCACCCGACTCGATGCGCGTCACGTCGAGGAGGTCCTGTATCAACCGGTTCATTCGAAGCGCCGAACGTTCGATCGCGCCGGTCTCGACGCCTCGGCGCGCGAGCAACGTAGACGTCGCCAGGATCGTCCCGAGCGGATTGCGAAGGTCGTGGGCAACGATCGCCAAGACGTCGTCGCGCGCGCGAAGGGCGCGCTGTGCGGAACGATAGAGGCGCGCGTTCTGGACCGCGATCGCGGTCCGGCGGGCGATCTCTTCCGCCAGGCGCAGGTCGGTCCGGTCGTAGGCACGGGTCGGAGAGAACGAGAGGAAGGTCAGCACCCCCAGGAGCTCCCCGCGCGCCGTCATCGGCACGGCGATGATCGACCGGATCTCGGCCGCACGGAGCGCCCTCAGATGCTCCTGGTTCTGCGCCAGCGCGGCGATCTCCTCCTCGGTGGGGAACGCAATCAACGTCGGCTGCCGCGTCCGGAGGACCGACCGTTCCGGGCGTGAACGGGTCCGGTCGATCCGCGATCCGAGGAGAAGATCGCAAATCCACCTCTTCGACGGGTCCCGACTTTCGACCGTCCGGAGTCGGACCTCGCCCCCCGGCTCGGTCAGATCGACGAGGAAAAAATCGGCGAACTCGCGAACGACCAATCGAGCGATGCCCGCCAGTATCTCCCTGACGTCGAGCGACGCCGCGAGCGTCGATCCCGCCTCCGCCAGGATCCGCTGTTCGTCCTCCGCGCGCTTCCGTTCGGTGATGTCGAGCTCGACCCCGACCATGCGTACCGGCCTACCGGATTCGTCCCGGACGAAGACCTTGCCCCGGTCGAGAAGGACGAGCTCCCCTCCGGTCCGGGTGATGACGCGGTGCACGCTTTCGAACTCCGGATCGTCTCCGCGGAGGCATCGCTGGAGGATCCCATCCACCCGCGGCCAATCGTCCGGATGGACCCCCGCCTTCCAGGTGTCGACGTGCGGCCGAACCTCCTCCAGACGGAATCCGCGCATCTCGGCCCAACGCGCGCTGTAGACGACCTCGCCGGTTTGCACGTTCCAGTCCCAGGCCGCCAGGTTGGCCCCCCTCAGCGCGAGCTGGAATCGCTCCTGCGAGAGACGGAGCTCCGTCTCCATCCGCTTCCGGTGGGTGATGTCCCGGAGACATGCCTGCCACCGACCGTCGGGGAGGATCTTGGCGCTGACTTCCACCGGGATCCAGGAGCCGTCCTTTCGACGGGCGGCCCATTCGGAGACGACGACGTCGCCACGGAGCAGCGCCTCCCGCTCCCGCCACAGTCGGTCGACCTGTCCCGGCGGGATGAACTCCTCGATCGACCGGCCGACGATCTCGTCGCGCGATAGTCCCAACATCGCAAGTCCGGTGCGGTTGACGTCGGTGAACCGGCCCCGAAGATCCGAGACGAAGACCCCTTCCGGCGCCTGTTCGACGAGCGTCGACAGCCGCGCTTCGGCCCCCTTGGCCGCCGCTTCGGCAAGGAGCCGTCCGATCCGGAAGAGAAGGTCGTCGGCGGAATGAGGCGACGTCAGATAGTCCCAGGCACCCTCGCGCAGCAGCCGTCCCCGAGCTTCGTCGTCTCCGGCCTCCACGAGGACGAGGATCGGGATCGTTTCGAGCTCACGGCGGGATCGGAGCCTACGCACGATCTCGTCGGCGCGCCTCCCGCCCGAGCAGGCGTCGACCACCACGACCCCGGGGTCGAGCTCCGCGGCGAATCGCTCCGCCTCGCTCACGTCGACCGCGGGCACCGGCCGGAACGAGGGAGCGATCATTCCGCAGAGTGAACGCATCCGCGCGGAGTCGTCCGCCGATACGAGCACCCGGGGGGCGCCGGAAACGGGCATTCTTCCGAGGCATTGCCCGGCGCTCGACCGCATGGCACGCGTGCCCCGGCGGGATCCCGCTCCGGAGGGACCGCCGTGCCACGGGTCGCGACCGTGTCCACGTTTCCCGCGCGGAGCGCGCATGGCGAACGGCCACCGGATCCAGGACTACGCCATCATCGGCGATTGCCGCTCGGCCGCGCTCGTCGCGCGTGACGGCTCGATCGATTGGCTTTGTTGGCCACGATTCGACAGCCCCTCGATCTTCGGCGCGCTCCTCGACGAACGGGCGGGACGGTTCCGCGTCGCCCCGGCCGGCCCCTTCGAGAGCTCGCGCCGGTACCTTGCGGGGACGAACGTGCTCGAAACGACGTTCCGAACGCCCTCGGCGACGCTGGTGCTGACCGACTTGATGACGGTGGCCTCGGAAGAGGAGAAATCGGCGGCCACGCTGCCCGATCACCAGATCGTTCGCCAGCTCGAGGCTCTCCACGGCGAGGTAGCGGTCGAGATCATTTTCCAGCCGCGACCGGACTTCGCCCGCCGACCGGCCCGCCTGCGCGCCGCCGGTCCGCTCGGGATCCGCGCCGAGACCCCGTCCGGGCTTCTCGTCCTGCGGACCGACCTGGCGCTCGGCGCGCCCATGGCCGACGAGCTTCGGACGACGGTCCGGCTCCGTCCCGGCAACGTGCGCCACCTCTCGCTGACGTTCGACGACGAATGGCCGGCGATCCTTCCGCCGCTCGGGGCGCCGATGCGCGACGCCGTCGCGCGCTCGATCCGCTGGTGGCGCGGCTGGATCGCCGGACTGCGCTACGACGGCCCGTGCCGCGACGCGGTGGAGCGCAGTGCGCTGGCCCTGCGGCTCCTCGTCTACGCCCCGTCCGGGGCGGTGATCGCCGCACCGACCACTTCCCTGCCCGAGCGCGTCGGCGGCGACCTGAACTGGGACTATCGCTACTGCTGGCTCCGCGACGCCTCTTTCACCATGCGCGCGTTCCTGGAGCTCGGGTTCCGCCAGGAGGCCGATGCGTTCCTGTCGTGGCTCCTCCACAGCACGCGTCTCACCCGCCCCGCCCTCTCCGTCCTCTACGACGTCTACGGCAATCGTCCGCGTGAGGAGCGCACGCTCGAGCATCTCGTCGGTTACCGGGGCTCGCGGCCGGTGCGCGTCGGCAACGCCGCCGTCGACCAGCTTCAGCTCGACGTCTACGGCGAGGTGATCGACGCCGCCGCGCGCGTGGTGCGCGACGGAGGCTCGTTCGACCGGGAGTCGCAGCGCATGCTCCGCGACCTCGGACGTTTCGTCTGCGGGAACTGGAACCTCCCCGACGAGGGGGTCTGGGAATCGCGCACCGGGCGGGCCCGAAACACCCATTCGCGGCTGCTTTGCTGGACGGCGCTCGATCGCCTGATCGACTTCGCCGAGCGTGGTCTCCTGCGGCCCGCCCCCGTCGACGCATACCGCGAGGTCCGCGGGCGGATCGATCGCGAGATCCGGAGCCGCGCCTGGAACGACTCGGTCGACAGCTACGTCTCCCAGATCGACGGATCCGAGGTCGACGCAGCCCTCCTGTTGCTGGCGTGGCACGGCTTCGAGCCGCCTTCCTCGGATCGGATGCGGTCGACCTACCGGCGGATCCGGGAGCGGCTCGGCGCCGGCGACGACCTGCTTTTTCGCCATCGCGATCCGGCCCTGGCCGGCGAAGGGGCGTTCGGAATCTGCAGCTTCTGGGCGGTCGACTACCTGGCGCGCGGCGGGGGCGAGGCCGACGAGGCCGCGGCCCGGCTCGAGCGGCTCGCCGGATACGCCAACGACGTCGGCCTGTTCGCAGAGGAGATCGACCCACGGACCGGCGACGCGCTCGGGAACTTTCCGCAGGCGTTCACGCACGTCGGGCTCATCAACGCCGCGCTTTCGGTCTCGCAGCGCCGGTCGAGGGGCGCGACGTGAACGCCGGGAGCTGGCTGCTCTGGGGGTTCGTCGGAACGGTGGTGCTCACCACGCTGCTCGCGGGAAGCCAGGGGCTCGGGTTCACCCGCATGAATCTCCCCTACATCCTCGGTTCGATCGTCACCTCCCGGCGCGAGCGCGCGCAGGCCCTGGGGATCGGCCTGCACCTCCTCAACGGCTGGCTCTTCTCGCTCCTCTACATCGCCGCGTTCCACGCCTGGGGGGCGGCGACGTGGTGGCGAGGGGCGGCGGCGGGGTTCGTCCACGCGTCGTTCCTGCTGACGGTCGGGATGCGGCTCCTGCCCGGTCTCCATCCGCGCATCGCCAGTGAGCAGCACGGTCCATCGGTCGCGCGCCAGCTCGAACCGCCCGGTTTCCTCGCGCTGAACTATGGCGTGCGGACGCCGGTGTCGGTGCTGCTCGCGCACGTCGCGTTCGGCGCCATCCTCGGCGGCTTCTACCGGCTTCCCGACGCGTGAAGCAGGCGCGTCCGCAGCCAAAGGAGGGGACTGCGCGCACGGGCCTCCTCGTCGAACTCGCCGCGGGCGCCGCGGTCCCCCGGCACCGGCCGATCGAGGTTGTCGGCGTGCGCGTGTCGAAGGCGCTCGTCCTGCTGCGCGTCGTACCCCCGGCGGCCGAGATAACGGTCGATCAGACCGGGGAGGAGGCGCTGGCCGACGATCGCCTTCACGGTCGAAGCCCCGACCCACCGCTCGCGGCGGGGATGGGCGAGGACGTCGAGCACGACGCGGGCGGCGATCTCCGGTTGGTAGATCGGCGCGATCGGCCGCGGGTGCGCCGGCATCCGGCTGCGCGCGACCGAGAACTGCGGCGTGTTCACCGCCGGCAGGTGAACCGTCGAGATCCGCACCCGGCTCCGCTCGTGGAGAAGCTCGCACCGAACCGAATCGGTGAACGCCCGGACCGCCGCCTTGCTCGCGCAGTAGGCGCTCTGCAACGGGATCGACCGGTAGGCGAGCGCCGAACCGACCTGCACGATCCGGCCCTCGTTCCGCACGCGCATACGGCGGAGCGCCGCCAGGGTTCCGTGGACGTATCCGAGGAAGTTCACCTCGAGCACCCGCCGGAACTCCGCGGCCGTCATCCGTTCCGCGGGCGAGAAGACGGTGACCATCGCGTCGTTGACCCAGACGTCGAGCGAGCCCCACCTCCGGGCGACCCGCTCCGCCGCCTCGTCCACCGCGCCGGCGTCGGCGACGTCGAGCGGCAGCGTCATCGCCTCGCCCCCCGAGCGGCAGACCTCGCCCGCCGCCGCCTCGAGGCCGTCCACGCCGCGCGCGATGAGACCGATCTTCGCGCCCCGGCTTCCCAGCGCCCGGACCACGGCGCGCCCCACCCCTGACGACGCGCCCGTCACCACCGCCACCCGCCCGGCCAGGTCGAATCGCGGCATCGCCGGCCCCCGGTCTCTAGGATTTGCGGGGCGTCTGCGCGTAGAACGGCGATAGCTCCTGTTCGACCGACTTCGCCGTCTTGCACTGCGGACAGGTGGGCTTGGTCCGGTCGTGCTCGCCGAGCGACTGGATCTCCTCGAATCGCGTGCCGCATTTCCGGCAGATGAACTCGTAGACCGGCATGGCCTTCAGATTGGGCGCCCGCCCTCCGGAGGCAAGCCGCCCTCTGCAGGCTTTCGCGCGAGTTCGTCGCGTACGGTTAAGATACCCGGCCCTAGAGGAGGAACTCGCCGTGCCCGACGACGCCAAGAAGGTCGACGCCTACATCACCGCCGCTGCCCCGTTCGCGCGGCCGATCCTGGAGAAGATCCGCCGCGCCTTTCACGCCGGATGTCCCGGGATCGAGGAACGGATCAAATGGGGCGCCCCGGCCTTCGTGAAGAACGGGATCGTCGGCGGCATGGCGGCGTTCAAACGGCACGCGAGCTTCGGCTTCTGGCGTGGAAAGGAGCTCGACGACCCGCATGGCATCCTGCGGCGGAGCGGAACCGCCTCCTTCATGGCGGAACGCCTGACCGACGTGTCGCAGATTCCGGCGCTGGAGGTCCTCGCCGACTACGTCCGCCGCGCGGCGGCTCTCAACGACGCACCCCGCCCACGCAAGAAGGCGGCCCGCCCCAAAGCGGCGCCGAAGGTCCCGCCCGATCTCGCCGCCGCGCTCCGGAAGAACGCGAGGGCCCGCACCGTCTACGAGGCCTTCTCCCCCAGCCACCAGCGCGAATACGTGGAGTGGATCGTGGAAGCGAAGCGGGAGGAGACGCGCGCGCGCCGCATCGCGACCACGCTCGAATGGCTCACCCAGGGGAGATCCCGCAACTGGAAGTACGAGAGACGGACCGACTAGCTCCGCGCCGCCGCGGCCCCGACATCGCCGGACCGGAAGGAGGTCCCCTCAGGGCCTGCGGCGCGCGGAGGCGAAGGCGTGCACGAAGCGGTCGTGCGAGGCGAGCTGTTCGCGAAAGACCCTCCACGACTCGCGGTCGAGCGACCGGTCGGTGGTGTGCCGCCCCCAGTCCGGCCGGCGCCCGTCGGCATCGGTGAAGCCGTACTCCCGCGCCAGCCGCCAGCTCGAGAAGACCCGGCCCGTCTTCTTCATGACACGCGCGTCGCCCGCCAGCGCGGCGATGCCGCGCCCGACGTAGAGCGGCGTCTCGGAAAAGAGGAAGTGCGGATCCTTGCGCGCCCCCTCGCGCCAATACGCCTCCGTCACGCCGAAGTGCTCGAGCATCGCCTCGGAGCGGAGGAACCCCGGGGTCACGGCGACCGAGGCGACGCCCCGTTCGCGCAGTTCCTCGGCCATGGCGAACGCCAGCCGGATCACCGCCACCTTCACCAGGTCGTAGAGGAGGCTTCCGCGATAGTGGAGGAGCTCCCCGTCGGTCACCTCCACCACCAGCCCGCGGCGCCGTTCGACCATCAGCGGCACCGCGTGACGCGCGGTCAGCAGGTGGGAATGGACGCACCGCTTCAGAAGCGGCAGGGCCGCCGCGGCGTCCATCTCCCAGAACGGACGACCGAACGGACAGGCGGCCTCCACCAGCGCGTCGCCTCCCCAGACGTCGTTGACCAGGAGGTCGACGCGCCCGCGCTCGCGTCGCACGCGGACGAAGAGTCGGCGCACCTGGGTCTCGTCGGTGTGGTCGACGCGAACGGCGATGCCGTCCCCGCCCCGCGCCGACACGATCGCCGCCGTCTCCTCGATCGTCTCCGGCCTCGCGTCGAGATCGAACGGGCTCCGCGCCGGCGCGCCCCGTCGACGCCCGCCGCCGGCGCGGCCTCGTCGCGAGCTGCGGCCAGTGCAGTAGACGGTCCAGCCCGCCTCCCCGAGCGCGGTGGCGATTCCGCGCCCTGCCCCGCGCGTCGCCCCCGCCACCACCGCCACCGGCCGCGTCCGTCCCTTCGTCATGCGCGCTCCCCGAGTGTGAGGACCCGCCGTTGACGGCACCAGCGAAATCGGTTCCGATCGGAGCGAAGGCGGGAACCGGCGATGAGGCGTGCGGCGGTCTGGCGGTGTGGGCTTGGGGCGGCGTCGATCCTCGCCGCGGCGGCGATCACCGCCGGCTGCCGCGACGGGGGCGACGACTACGGCAATCCGCACGAGGCGCCGGAGTCGGTCGCGGTCCTCCCGTCGAACCTGACGCTGGTCGTCGGCACGACCTACCGGCTCGCGGCCGTCGGTCGCTTCGCGGACGGGCATCTCGAGGACCTCACCGACGAGTCGACCTGGTCCTCGTCCTCCGCCGGCGTCGCGTCGGTCGACGCCGCCGGCCTCGCGACGGCCAACACCACCGGAAGCGCGACGATCACCGCCGAACACGACGGCGTCTCCGGAACCGGGACTCTGACCGTCACCACCGGCTCCTGACCGCGGCTGCAATCCACAATCCGCGCGCCCGGCGCGCAGCCGGTGCGCGCGGAATTCGCGCGACGACCCGTCGCACGCATTTTTCATCGGCGAACGCCTGGACAGCGTTCCCTGCGTCCCTAAGATGCGCCGCTTCGGGAGGTAGCGCAGATGCAGCAAGTCAAGACCGGCTCCAAGTCGAGCACCGCGCGTTCCATCCGCCGCGTGAAGGTCATTCCACCCACGCGAATCAAGGGACTCGCCGCCAACCGCCGTCTCGTTCTCCCCGATCGCCCGGAACGCCCCGATCCCTACACGCTCGAGCTGGAGCGCCGGTTCGCGCTGCTCGAACAGGCGATGGCCGAGGTCTATGACGGCGATCTCTCCGTCCGACTTCCCGTCGGAACGGACGAGGTCGCCTCTCCGGCCGCCCACGCCTTCAACCAGATGACGGAGCGAGTCGAGCGCGTCACTTCCGAGCTGACTCGCGTCTCGCGGCACGTCGGGCGGGAAGGCACGGTCACGGCAAACGCGAGTCCAGGCCGCGTCAGCGGTCTCTGGTCCGACTGCGTCGAGTCGTTCAACACCATGGTCGGCGACGTGGCGTGGCGGACGCAGAACCTCACGGTGGTGATCAGCGGCGCCGGCGACGGCGACCTCTCCCGCAAGATGCCGCTCGACATCGCCGGCCGGCCGCTCAAGGGGGACCATCTCCGGGTCGCCCAGGCGGTCAACCAGCTCATCGAACGGCTGCGCGTCGTCACCTTCGAAGTGACGCGCGTCGCCCGCGAAGTCGGCACCGAAGGCAAGCTCGGAGGCCAGGCCGACGTGCGGGGGATGAGCGGCACCTGGAAGGACCTGACCGACAGCGTCAACACGCTCGCCGGAAACCTCACCAACCAGGTCCGGAACATCGCGCTGGTCACCACCGCCGTCGCCAACGGCGACCTGTCGCAGAAGATCACCGTCGACGCCCGCGGCGAGATCCTCGAGCTCAAGAACACGATCAACACCATGGTCGATCAGCTGCGCGCCTTCGCCGCGGAGGTGACGCGCGTCGCCAAGGACGTCGGCACCGAAGGGAAGCTCGGCGGCCAGGCCGAGGTGAAGGGCGCCTCCGGTACCTGGAAGGACCTCACCGACAACGTCAACCTGATGGCCTCCAACCTGACCAACCAGGTGCGCGGCATCGTCAAGGTCGTGACCGCCGTCGCCAACGGCGATCTCTCGCAGAAGTTCGTCGTCGAGGCGCGCGGCGAGATCGCCGCCTTGGCCGACACCATCAACAACATGACCGACACCCTGCGCGTCTTCGCAGAGCAGGTCGTCACCGTCGCGCGCGAGGTCGGCATCGAAGGAAACCTCGGCGGCCAGGCCAAGGTGCCGGGCGTCGCCGGCACCTGGAAGGACCTGACCGACAACGTCAACCTCCTCGCCGGCAACCTGACCAATCAGGTCCGGAACATCGCGCTGGTCACGACGGCGGTCGCCAACGGCGACCTTTCGCAGAAGATCACCGTCGACGTGAAGGGGGAGGTCGGCGAGCTGAAGAACACCATCAACGCCATGGTGGAGCAGCTCCGCACCTTCGCCGCGGAGGTCACCCGCGTCGCCAAGGAGGTCGGCACCGAAGGGAAGCTGGGCGGCCAGGCCGACGTCCGCGGCGTCTCCGGCACCTGGAAGGACCTGACCGACAACGTCAATCTCCTCGCCGGAAACCTCACCTCGCAAGTCCGGAACATCGCGCTGGTCGCGACCGCCGTCGCCAACGGCGATCTCACCAAGAAGATCACCGTCGACGCGCGGGGGGAGATCCTCGAGCTCAAGAACACGATCAACACCATGGCCGACCAGCTCCGCGCGTTCGCCGCAGAGGTCACCCGCGTCGCGCGCGAGGTCGGCACCGAAGGGAAGCTGGGAGGCCAGGCGCAGGTCCCCGGCGTCGCCGGAACCTGGAAGGAACTCACCGACAACGTCAACTTCATGGCCGGCAACCTGACCAATCAGGTGCGCGGCATCGTCAAGGTCGTGACCGCCGTCGCCAACGGCGATCTCTCGCAGAAGCTGTCGCTCGAAGCCAAGGGCGAGATCGCCGCACTGGCCGACACCATCAACGGGATGACCGAGACGCTCCGCACCTTCGCCGAGCAGGTCACGACCGTCGCGCGCGAGGTCGGCACCGAAGGGAAGCTGGGCGGTCAGGCCAAGGTTCCGGGCGCCGCCGGCACCTGGCGCGACCTGACCGACAACGTCAACATGCTCGCCGGAAACCTGACCAACCAGGTCCGGAACATCGCCGCCGTCACGACGGCCGTCGCGACCGGCGACCTCTCCCAGACGATCACCGTCGACGCCAAGGGCGAGATCCAGGAGCTCAAGAACACGATCAACGCCATGGTCGACCAGCTCCGGACCTTCGCCCGCGAGGTCACCCGCGTGGCGCGCGAGGTCGGCACCGACGGGAAGCTCGGCGGACAGGCGTCGGTCCCGGGCGTCGCCGGCACCTGGCAGGACCTGACCGACAACGTCAACCTGATGGCCTCGAACCTGACCAATCAGGTGCGCGGCATCGTCAAGGTCGTGACCGCGGTCGCCGACGGGGACCTCTCCCAGAAGCTGGTGGTCGAAGCGAAGGGCGAGATCGCGGCGTTGGCCGACACGATCAACAACATGACGAGCACGCTGCGGGTCTTCGCCGACCAGGTCACCACCGTGGCGCGCGAGGTCGGCATCGACGGGAAGCTGGGCGGGCAGGCGCGCGTGCCCGGCGCCGCCGGCACCTGGAAGGACCTCACCGACAACGTCAACATGCTCGCCGGCAACCTGACCTCGCAGGTCCGGAACATCGCCAAGGTCACCACGGCGGTGGCCAGCGGCGACCTCTCCCAGACGATCACCGTCGACGCCAAGGGCGAGATCCTCGAGCTCAAGGACACGATCAACGCCATGGTCGAGCGGCTGCGGACGTTCGCCGCGGAGGTCACCCGCGTGGCGCGCGAGGTCGGCACCGAAGGGAACCTCGGCGGCCAGGCGCAGGTGCCCGGCGTCGCCGGCACCTGGAAGGACCTGACCGACAACGTCAACCTGATGGCCTCGAACCTCACCGCCCAGGTGCGCGGCATCGTCAAGGTCGTGACCGCGGTCGCCACCGGCGACCTCAACAAGAAGTTCATCGTCGAGGCCAAGGGGGAGATCGCGGCGCTGGCCGACACGATCAACGACATGACCGACACGCTGCGCACCTTCGCCGAACAGGTGACCACGGTGGCGCGCAAGGTCGGGATCGAAGGTCAGCTCGGCGGGCAGGCGGAGGTTCCCGGCGCCGCCGGCACCTGGCGCGACCTGACCGACAACGTCAACCAGCTCGCCGCGAACCTCACCACCCAGGTCCGTGCCATCTCGGAGGTCGCGAACGCCGTCACCAAGGGGGACCTCACCCGGACAATCGACGTCCAGGCGCGGGGAGAGGTGCTTTCGCTGAAGGACACGATCAACCAGATGATCGCGAACCTGAAGGACACCACCCACACCAACCAGGAGCAGGACTGGCTGAAGACCAACCTGGCCAAGTTCTCCCAGATGATGCAGGGGCAGCGGAGCCTGGAGTCGTTGGCGCAGTTGATCATGTCGGAGCTGACGCCCCTGGTCTCGGCGCAGCACGGGACGTTCTACGTCACCGATTTCGAGAAGGCGGCCGGCAAGTCGATCCTCAAGCTCCTCTCCAGCTACGCCTTCCGCCACCGGAAGAACCTGAGCAACCGCTACGACCTCGGCGAGGGCCTGGTCGGACAGTGCGCGCTGGAGCGGAAGACGATCCTGGTCGACGACCTGCCGTCCGACTACGTCCACATCCACTCGTCGATCGGCGAGTCGGTGCCGCGCAACATCCTGGTCCTGCCGGTTCTCTTCGAAGGGAAGATCAAAGGAGTCATCGAGCTGGCCAGTTTCCAGCGTTTCCAGCCGATCCACATCACCTTCCTGGAACAGGTGGTGCTCTCGATCGGCGTCGTCTTCAACATGATCACCGCCAGCACGCGCACCGAGGAGCTGCTCCGTGAGCTCAAGGGATCGAACGTCGAGCTGGAGAAACGGACACTGGAGCTCGAAGAGAAGGCGTCGCTTCTCGAAGAGAAGAACCGCGAGATCGCCAACGCCAGCGCGTCGCTGGAGGAGAAGGCGCGGCAGCTGGCGCTGGTCTCCAAGTACAAGTCGGAGTTCCTGGCGAACATGTCGCACGAGCTCCGGACGCCGCTGAACAGTCTGCTGATCCTGGCCAAGCTCCTCGCCGAGAACGAGGAGACGACCCTCACTCCGAAGCAGGTGGAGTACGCGCGGACGATCCATTCGGCCGGGAACGACCTGCTGTCGCTGATCAGCCAGATACTCGACCTCTCCAAGATCGAGGCCGGAAAGCTGCAGATCGACTCCAAGGCCACCTCGCTCGGGGAGGTGCGCGACTTCGTCGAGGCGGCGTTCCGACAGATCGCCGAGCAGAAGGGGGTCGAATTCTCGATCGACGTCGCCGCCGACAGTCCGCCGGTCCTCACCACCGACGTCCAGCGGCTGCAGCAGATCCTCAAGAACCTGCTCTCCAACGCCTTCAAGTTCACCGAGCAGGGACGGGTCGACCTCAAGGTCCGGACCGTCGCCGACCGATCGCAGTTCCAGCGGGAAGCGCTGCGCGAGGCGCCGGCGGTGGTGTCGTTCCTGGTGTCGGACACCGGGATCGGGATCCCCCACGACAAGCAGCAGCTCATTTTCGAGGCGTTCCAGCAGGCCGACGCCTCCACCAGCCGGATGTACGGCGGGACGGGGCTGGGACTCACCATCAGCCGCGAGCTGGCGACGCTGCTCGGCGGCGAGATCAGCGTCGACAGCGCGCCCGGACGGGGGAGCACCTTCACGCTCTTCCTGCCGCTGCGGGAGCCGGATCTCGAGTCGGCGGTCCGGCACACCCCGCGGCCGGCGCCGGCGCCGCTGCGGCTCCTTTCGCCGGCGGAGCTGCGCGAATCGGCCGCCGGCCTCGAAGGCCGCAAGGTGCTGCTGATCGACGACGACTCGCGGAACCTGTTCGCCGTCACCAGCCTCCTCGAGCGCTGCGGGATCCGGGTCGTCTCCGCCAGCACCGCTCCGGAAGGGATCCGGAGCCTGTCGGACGATCCCGAAGTCGACCTGGTGCTGCTCGACATCATGTTGCCGGGGATGGACGGGTACCAGGCGGCGCGGAAGATCCGGGCGATGGACCGCCACCGCCACCTTCCGATCATCGCGCTCACCGCCAAGGCGATGCCCGGTGACCGCGAGAAGTGCATCGAAGCGGGCTGTTCCGACTTCGTCCCCAAGCCCGTCGACGGCGATCTGCTCGTCTCGGTGATGAAGAAACACCTCCCCGTCGAGAGGCTCGTGGAGGCCGCGCAGCCGTCCTAGCGGGAAGGCGGCCACATGTCGGAGAAGGTCGACATTCTGATCGCCGACGATCGCCCGGAGAACCTCCTGGCGCTCGAAGCGGTGTTGTCGCATCCGGACCACAACGTCGTCACCGCCACCACCGGCGCCGAGGTGCTGCGGAAGGTCCTGAAGCACGACTTCGCCGTGATCCTGCTCGACGTGCGGATGCCGGCGATGGACGGATTCGAGACGGCGCGCCTGATCGCCGATCGCGATGCGTCGCGGAACATCCCGATCCTGTTCTTGACCGCGGCCGGGACCGACGTCGCCTCGGTCCACCGCGGCTATGCGTCGGGCGCGGTCGACTACCTGATCAAGCCGATCGAGCCGGAGATCGTGCGGGCGAAGGTCGGCATCTTCGTCGACCTCCATCGCCGGAGCCGCCGGCTTCTCCGCCGCGAAGAGGCGCTGCGCGAAGCCGAGCGGACCCGCGCCGACGGGATCTTGCGCCAGCGCGAAGCCGAATTCGAGGCGGTCTTCGAGAATGCGGCGATCGGGATGGCGCAGGTCGGGTTCGACGGCCGCTGGCTGCGGGTCAATCAGAAGTTGTGCGAGATTCTCGGCGACAGCCGCGAGCGGGTGCTCGGAACCACCTTCCAGCAGCTCCTCGATCCCGACGAGCTGCAGCGCCATCGCGTGGCGTTGCAGCAGCTCCTCGGCGGGCGACGGAAGAGCGTCACGGGGGAGGTGCGCGGAACGTCCGCGGACGGCCGGCGTCTCTGGATCCGGGCGACGGTATCGCTCCAGCGAACGGCGGGGACGCCCCAGAACTTCGTCGCCGTGATCGAGGACGTGACCGACCGGAAGGTGGTCGAAGAGCGCCAGCGCTCGCTGCTCGAGGAGAACGCGCGTCTCTACCGCCAGGCGCAGGAGGCGATCGCCGCACGCGACGAATTCCTCTCGATCGCCTCGCACGAGCTACGCACGCCGCTGACCCCCCTCCTGATCCAGATGAAGCGCTTGCTGGGCGTGCGCGGTCGAGGGGGCCTTGAGCGGATGACCCCGGCGGAGATTCGTACCGTCGTCGAGGGATCGTCCCGCCAGGTGATGCGCATCTCGTCGCTGATCGACAGTCTGCTCGACGTCTCCCGGATCACGGCCGGCCGCCTAACGCTGGAGGTCGAACAGGTCGACCTGGCGGAGGCGGCGCGCGAGATCGCGGTGCGTTTCGCCGACGACACCGTCTCCGGCGGACCGGCGATCGAGGTCCGGGCCGCCGGCGAGGCGGTGATCTGGTGCGACCGGCTCCGCTTCGAACAGGTCTTGAGCAACCTGATCGCCAACGCGGTGAAGTACGGCGCCGGCGAGCCGATCGAGGTCGTCGTCGAACCGGATGACGAGTCGGTCGCGGTGAGCGTGCGTGACCACGGAATCGGGATCCCCGCCGACCGGCTTCCACGGATCTTCGACCGGTTCGAACGGGCCGTGACCTCACGCGCCTACGGCGGGCTCGGGCTCGGACTTTTCATCGTCCGCCAGATCGTGGAGGCGCACGGCGGCACGATCGCCGTCGACAGCGAGCCGGAGCGAGGGTCGACCTTCACGGTGCGGCTGCCCCGCCGGCAATCCGCCGAGCGTTCGGTCGACCGTCCGGTCCTCCGCGACCGAGAGGAGGGGGCTTCCGCGCCGCCACCGGACTGCGTGCCCGCGCCGGCCACCACCCAGACGGTCCTGGTCGTCGAGGACGATCGCGACATCCTCGATTGCGTCTCCGAGCTTCTCTCCCAGCACGGATACCGCGTGCAGGTCGCGACCAACGGACGCGAGGCGCTCGCCCGCCTGGAGGATCCGAATCCGCCGGCCGCGATCCTGCTCGACCTTCGCATGCCGGTGATGAACGGCTGGGAGTTCCGCGCCAAGCTGCAATCGTCGCCCGGTCTCGACCGGATTCCGATGGTCGTGATGTCCGGGGACGCCAACGTCCCGGAAAAGGCTCGGGCGCTCGACGCGGACGGATACCTGAAGAAGCCGTTCGACGCCACGGAGCTGCTCGCCCTGGTCGAGCGCGTCTGCCTCCCGGCCGCCAGGGCGCGGCACGCGACCGTGTGCTAGCGCGTGGTGGCGGCCGTGCCGGTGGGCGCCAGGATCTCGCCGGTGAAGTAGCGGCTGTCCGCCGACGCGAGGAAGACGAACGACGGCGCGATCTCCGCCGGCTGCGCCGGGCGCTTCCAGTAGGTGTCTCCGCCGAACCCCTCCACCGACTCCTTCCGTCGCGCGGCGGTGATCAGCGGCGTCCAGACCGGTCCCGGCGAGACGCAGTTCACCCGGATCCCGCGCGGCGCCAGGACCGACGCCAGCGACTTGGTCAGATTGTGGATCGCCGCCTTGGTGGCGGCGTAGTCGATCAACGACGGATGCCCCGCCAGTCCGGTGACCGAGCCGGTGTTGACGATCGCCGAACCGGGCCCCATGTGGCCGAGCGCCGCCTGCGTCAGCCAAACGATCGAGAAGAAGTTCGCCCGGAAGGTCCGCTCGAGCTGGTCCGGCGAGATCTCGTCGAATCTCCCCTCCACGTGGAGGCCGGCGTTGTTCACCAGCAGGTCGAGACCGCCCAACGCCCCGACCGTCTTCGCCACCACGTCGCGGCAATGAGCCGGATCGCCGAGGTCGCCGTCGAACGCCGCCGCGCGCCGTCCCGCGTCGTCGATCCAGCGGACCGTCTCGGCCGCGTCCTCGTGCTCGTCGTAGTAGGCGATCGCCACGTCCGCCCCTTCACGGGCGAACGCGATCGACACGGCACGACCGATCCCGCTGTCGCCGCCCGTGACCAGCGACCGCCGGCCGGAGAGCTTGCCGCTGCCCCGGTAGGTCTGCTCGCCGTGGTCGGCCAGGGGCCGCATCCGCCGCTCCAGCCCCGGCCAGGGCTGCACCTGCCCCTCGGCGCCGCCGCGAAGAAGAGATTCGGCGTTCGGATCGGGATCGACGATCGGGTTCATGCGGTCGCCATCGGTCTCGCTTCGACGAGCCGGCGGAGCGCCGTCTTCTCCGCCTCGATCTCGCGGTGCGTGCGGAATCCGAGCCGACGCAGAAGCGCGATCGGCGGACACCAGCCGACGACGGCGTGGAGGAACAGGAAGGCGAGCTGCGCGCGAAGGGGAAAGAAGAAGAACCGCCTGCGCGTCAGGCCGAGCTGGAGCGAAACCGATCCCGCGACCGCCATCACCGCCATCACCGCGCGGTCGACGTCCCACTCCCGGTCGAGCTCGGCCAGCCGTTCCCGGACCTGCTCCCGCTCGGACCGCGCGAGGCGCTGGATCGAGCCTTCGATCTGCCGGTCGATCCGTTCGTTGACGTAAGGGGCCGTGTGGGCCCGCACGCGATCGTACCCGCCGACGTCGATCGTGGTCACCGTGCCATCCATGCGCGAGCCTCCGGTCGAAACGTAGTTACCGGAACAGCGGAGGCGACGATGGCGCGGGTAGCCCTTCTCCTCGACCAGATGTTCGAGGACGACGAGTTCCGGATCCCCTACGACCGCGTGAGCCAGGCCGGGCATCGACCGACGATCGTCGGCATCCGCGGTGGCCAGCGGCTCACCGGCAAGCGCGGCACCACCGTCCTCGCCGAGCTGTCGGCGCGGGACGCGTCGCCGGAGCTCTTCGACGCGCTGGTGATCCCGGGCGGCTACTCGCCGGACCGGCTCCGGACCGACATCGGCGCGGTGCGTTTCACGCGGGAGATGTTCCTCGAAGGGAAGCCGGTCGCCGCCGTCTGCCACGCCGGCTCGATGTTGGTGGAGGCCGACATTGCCGACGGGAGGACGGTGACCTCCTGGCCCTCGATCAAGACCGACCTCCTGAACGCCGGCGCGAAGTGGATCGATCGGGAGGTGGTGGTGGACGGAAACCTGATCACGTCCCGCAAGCCGGACGACCTTCCGGCCTTCTGCCATGCGCTCCTCGAACGGATCGACCAGAGCCTCCGCGAGCGCGCCGAAGCGCACGCCGAGCAACCCCTCGGCGAAGCGCCATGACGCAGCGCCGCCGGGCGGAAGGCGCCGGCCGCTCCGCGACGTCCTCCCGTGTCGGCCGCGGATCCTGTTCGTGGGGATCAATCCGAGCGTGGCGTCCGCGGCGGCGGGCCATCACTTCGCCGGCACGTCGAACCCGTTCTGGCGGCTCCTCCACGCCGCCGGCCTTGTTCCGGCGCCGCTGGCGGCGGCCGACGACGCCCGTCTTGCGGAGTTCGGGTGCGGGATCACGAACCTCTGCCCCCGCGCCACGCGGATCGCCGCGGCGCTCCGCAGCCACGAGCTCGATGCCGGACGGCAGGCGCTCGCCGAGAAGGTTCGGTCGAGCGAGCCGCTCGTCGTGGCGCTGGTCGGAATCTCCCTCCACCGCCGTCTCTTCCCGTCCTCACCGTTTTGCGGTCCCGGCGCCAGCCCGGAACGGCTCGAAGGCCGTCCCGTCTTCGTCCTCCCCCACCCTAGCGGCTTGAACGCGGCGTTTCCGGGATTCGCCGAAAAGCGGGTCTGGTTCGAGCGGCTTCGGGAGTTCGTGGAACGGGTGTATTCTCGTCGGATCGGGGGGGATCATGACGGGACGACGGCTGGCGCTTCGGGCGAGCGGATCGATTTGGAGCGGTCGTTCGGCGGCGAGGGCGCTCGCCGTCGGGGCCGCGGCGCTGGCACTGTCGGCGTGCGACGGAAAAGGCGGCGGGAACGCCGACCCGGTCGTCGGCTTTCGCATCTCCGGGGATCTCTCCAGCAACACGGTCCCGGGCTTCGCCGCCGACAAGCTCGTCACGCACGTCATGGCGGTGAACCCGTCGAGCGCCAACGCCCGCCGCGTTCTGGCGGAGGTCGCCAGCGACGGCAGTTTCGAACTCTACGTCGATCCCGGCCGGCCGTGGGTGCTGGTCTTCCTCGACGAGACGCTCGTGGGCGCCGACATGATCGCCGGCGTCTTCAGGGCCGAAACGCTCGACAGCCTCGCCCCCGTCACGGAAGGGGACGCCGAGGAGGAAGAGGTTGTCGGCGAGGCCGATCTGGGCGAGATGGACGTCGCCGGCGGCGAGGCCACGATGGGGATCTCCTACGACGATCTGTTGGAGCAATTGGGGATCGACGAGGCGACGGCCAGCCTGCTGGGCGAGATCGACGACCTCTGCCTCCGCTACATCAATCCCGACATCGACGGCGACGGGGAGCTCGACGTCGACGAGGAGGACCATCACTTCATGATGGATTTCCACGTCCAGTACTCGATGTCGAGCAACGGCAATCCGGTCGACGTGAGCGATATCGTCGGGAACTTCCTCGACGTCTCCACCACCGGGATGACCTATGGCGGCACCGGGATCTACGTGGCGTTCCCGCAGTCGTTCTACGCCGGCACGATCGACGACCTCGAGGCCGATGGGTCCCTGACGATGTCCGAGGAAGCGCACTACAGCTACCAGACGCAGTCCGGGCCGTCCGGCGTCGTCACCGCTCCGGCCGGGACCGCCGTCGTCGGCACCGGCCTCATCTTCAACAACTTTGGCAACTTCTGGAGCTTCGGCATCCTCGCGGTGGTCGGATTCGACATGCCTCAGGGGGAGTACGTCTTCGGCCTCGGCGACCAGGGAGACCTGACCTTCACGCAGGTCGCCACCCGCACCGACGCCGACCTGCAGTCCGCGGCCAATTTCCTGATGCCGTTCATCAAGTTCAACAAGGACGAGCCCGGCTGCACGTCCGACTGCACCCTGGCGTCGATCGATTACAAGTGGATGAAGAAGTCCGACAGCGGCTGGGTCGATGCCACGCTCGAGGAGGTCACGATCATCGTCGGGGACCAGGGAGGGTTCATCAGCATCGTGCCGACCAACGACAACGGACCGGACAACGTCAGCTACGTCGTGCCGATCGACGCCGTCTCCGGAACGTTGGAATGGTCCGACCCGTACCACACGACGCTGTCGGATTCCGAGGTCGACGCGCTTACCACCGAGGAGATCTGCCACCTGGGATTGAGCTACGACGACAAGCTCGGGATGCGCATCTTCAGCGGCATCCTCAACGCGCCCGGAACGTGCTCGATGCTCTAGGTGTCGGTTCGGGTCCGCTTGCGGAGCGGCGTCGGGCTCCGCAAGCGATGGGCATGTTGGCAGAGCTTTCGATCGTACCGCTCGGAGCGGGGGACCATCTCTCCGAGCCTCTCGCCGTGGCGCTCCGGATCATCGACGGATCCGGTATCCGCTACGCGCTCACCCCGTCTGGCACGTGCCTCGAAGGGGACTGGGACGACATCGTGGCGGTCGCGAAGCGATGCCACGAGGCGATGCGGCGTCGCAGCCGCCACGTCTTCACGACGCTCCGCATCGAGGACCACGAAGGGGCCGTCGACATGTTGCGCCGGAACGTCCGCTCGGTCGAATCGCGGGTGGGGCGCCCGCTCGAGAACTTTGCGCGACCCGGCGCGACTCCCTAACGAAAGCCCATGAATCGAGCAATGTGGAGGTACCTCGCGCGGTGGCGCGCCGCTTCGCCGCGCGGCGCCGGTCTGGCGTCGCGGCTCGGGCTCTCGTTCGCCGGTGGAGCCGCCACGGGGGCGCTGGCGACGTTCTTCGCCGATCCGGATCGCGGCCGGCGGCGTCGGGCCCTGGCGCGCGACAAGGCGAATCATCTGGCGCACGAAACGGCGTTCGCGGCACGGGTGACGGCGCGCGACGCGCGGCAACGGATCTCCGGCAAGGCCACCGCGGCACGGTTGTGGATCGCGCGGCGATTTTCCGCCGAACCGGTCGCCGACGACGTATTGGTCGCGCGCGTCCGTTCCCAGGTGACCGGTCGCGCGGTGACGCACCCGGCGGCGATCGACGTCGAGGCGCGACACGGAACGGTCGTGATGTCGGGCGAGATCCTCACCGCGGAGAAGAAACGACTGCTGGCGGCGGTCCGGCGCGTTCCCGGCGTTCGCTCCGTCGAGGACCGCCTTCGCTCCCACGATCGCCCGGGCACGGTCCCCGCGCTGCAGGAAGGTGGGACCGTCCCCCGGCTGCGGCGAACGCGCCGCCTCACCCGCGAGTTCTGGACCCCCGCCCAGCGCCTGGCGGGGATCGCTACGGGCGGCGCCATCGCTCTCTGGGGCTTGCGGCGTCCGGGCGCGGGAGCGAAGGCGGGCGCGACCGCCGGCCTTCTCCTGTTCGGACGCGGAGCGACCAATCTCGATCTGAGGCGCCTGCTCGGGATCGGGGGCGGCCGTCGCGGGATCCGGATCCAGAAGACGATGCACATCGCCGCCCGCCCCGAGGTGGTGTTCGACTTCTGGGACCGATTCGAGAACTTCCCGGGCTTCATGGAACACGTGTCGAAGGTCGAAGACCTCGGGGGACTCCGCTCGCGCTGGACGGTGCGGGGACCGGCCGGAGTTCCCCTCTCCTGGGACGCCTTGATCACGCGGCGCGAACCGAATCGACTGCTGGCCTGGAAGAGCGCGCAGGGATCGGCCATCCGCCACGCCGGAATCGTCCGGTTCGAACCCGCCTCCGACGGCGGCACCTACCTCGACGTGAAGCTCTCCTACAACCCGCCGTTCGGCGCGATCGGACACGCCGTCGCGAGCCTGTTTCGCCGGGATCCCAAACACGAGCTCGACGAGGACCTCCTGCGAATGAAGTCGCTGATCGAGCAGTGCAAGACGACGGCGCACGGCGAAACGGTCACGCGCGACGAGGTCCTCCCGCCGTCGGTCCGACCCTCGGGCACCTAGGCACCGGCCGGCGAGGCGTGCGAAAATGAGGGGATGATCCGCCGGCGGTTCGCCCACCTCGGTTCCGCCCTCATGGCGCTCGGGATCCTGGCGGGCGGCTGCTTCCTCTCCGCGACCCCGCCGAACGAGGAGGGCCCGCCGGGGACCAGCGACGACGACGACGACGGCGGGAACGGAGACGACGACGACGGCGGCGGGATCAGCACGCCGTCGAACACCCCCCCGCCGCCGTCCGGCGAGGACGCGGTCGGTTCCGAGATCGACGGCGAGGTGCAGGACTTTTCGGCGGCCGTCGAGTCGCTCGAGATCGAGGGGGCCCTGCTCTTCCGCGGACGAAAGAACGCCGGCGACTCCACCCGCGACGTGCTCTCGATCCAGATTCCCGCCTCCGGTGGGCTCGCCTTCACCACGGTGAACGCCGACTGCACGATGGCGATGACCGAAGTCCGGTACCTCGACGCGGACGGGGAGGAGTTCGCCGCGACGATCGACGACGGTGACTGCGCCATCGCGGTCGAGACCGGCCGGCGATGGACCGGCGCCTTCGAGGCAACCGTCACGGCGGTGACCGGAAGCGGGTCGCACCAGATCACGAACGGGATCTTCGAAGCTCCGGTTCCGGAATCGATGGCCTGGGGCGACTGGTAACGCCCGGGGTCGATCGACGACCCGTTGCAGAACGGACGGCACGGTTCCTGCGACGCCGCCCCCGCCGCGCGAAGCTCTCGACAGATTTGCGAGACGCGTGCTAGATGGTGCCGCTTTTCGCGGACCCGTCCCGGGGGCGCGAACGGCATTTCAGGAGTGCGCAGAAGCGTCCACGCGATCGACCTCGGGGTGGGATTCGAGGCGCTCGCCGGGCGGCCAACCACTCGAAACCAGAGGGGGAGCGGCGGTGTCACGCCTTCCGCGTCCCCCCGTTTGGAGAAGGCGGCACGCGTATGAGAACCCGTTTCCCTTCGCTCCTCGCGGCAACCCTGCTGTTCCTCCTGGCCGGCCCGGCGGCGGCGAGTGAGGCCGAGCTCGTCCTGCCCGACCTCGCGTCGCAGTCGTTCATGGGCGTCGACGGCTGGACGCTCCTGTTCTGGCTGGGGCTGGTCGTCTGCGGCTTCGGTCTCGTCTTCAGCGCCTGGCAATACCGCGACCTTCATCGCCTGCCGGTGCACCAGGCGATGCGAGACATCTCCGAGCTGATCTACGAGACCTGCAAGACCTACCTGGTCACGCAGGGGAAGTTCATCCTGCTGCTCGAACTTCTGATCGGCACGATCATGGTCGTCTACTTCGGTTTCCTGCTCCACTTCTCGGCGGCCAAGGTGGTGGTGATCCTGCTCGCCAGCCTGATCGGGATCGGCGGCAGCTACGGCGTCGCGTGGTTCGGGATGCGGGTCAACACCTTCGCCAACTCCCGCACCGCGTTCGCAGATCGGAAGAGCGTCGGGGAGGGAAAGAGTGTGTTATA
>CAYJRR010000057.1:0-29259 GCA_964372275.1 uncultured bacterium | reverse complement strand
CTAGCGCTGCCGCGCCGCTTCGAGGTGCGCGCCGCGACGGGTGAACAGCTCCTCGCCGAGCGGCGTCCCCTCGGGCTGGCCGCGGACCTTCATGTAGAGCGGGATCAGCTTCGGGGCGCCGTACCAGACCAGGCGGGCCGCCAGGTTCCGCAACGGACCGTAGTCCAGGGTCCGGTCGAGGATCCCGATCGACTCGTTGGTGCAGTTGCGCACGATCAGGTTGAACATTCGCCTCGTGCCGGCGCCGGTCCCGACCCGCAGGATCTCGTCCAGCACCCGCTCCTTCGCGGCACGGTCGGCCTCGATCCGATACTGCCGGACGCGGTGCATCCCCTTGGCGTCGGTCATGATCCGGACCTTCGCCGCGGTCGACATCAATCGATAGGCGATCGGGTACTGCTCGAGCGGCCAGTGTCCGGCCGGCCGGTCGACGCCGACGGGCGGGGTTCCGTCTGCCGTAAAGGTGAGGTCGGATACCGCTCGCGGAGTCGAGTCGCGGCTCGGGACTTGCGGAATCAGGGGCACCTGGCTCGAGAAGAGGAGCCGGATCTGGCCGTGGCCCAGGCCGCCGGGAACGTCTTCGTACTGGTAGATCACCTCCGCCAGCGACTCCGTCGGGATGCGCGCGATCCAGAAGCGTCCTTCGTGGAGCACGTTGGCGACCAGTCGTTCGCCGGGCGCCGGTCCGAACGATGCCGCCTCCTCGGGGTCGAGAAGCTTGAGCGAACGGGTGAACGAGGTGTCGATGCGACGCCCGGCAAACGGTCCGGCGGGAACGACTCCGGAAGGCTCGAACCGATCGGCGAGCGCACACGCTTCGCCGGCGACGCGAATCACCTCGGTGGCTGGATCGATCGTCGGGTCGCACCCGCCCGAGCCCAACGCCGCCGTCGCCAGGAGCCACAGGATCATCGGTCGGGCACAGAAGCACGATGAATGCCAGTTCATTCCGTCCGGCTGACGTGGGGTTGTGTGCCGCCGCGGGAACCCCGGGTGGTTTGTGCGTGGGACGCGTTGGACCGTCGTGGGACGGTGAAAGTGAGCTCCAATCGGCGGGCTATCGAGCCGCTTCGAGGCGTGCGCCGGTTCGAGCGAGGAACTCGCCGATCCGCTCGGCGCCGAGAAACGGTCCCCACGACCCGCTGCGGCCGATCTCCTCGATGGCGCGGTCGGTGAAGGCGAGCTCGTGGGCGAGGTGTTCGAGGCGATGATTCATGATCAGCCGGGCGGTGACCGGCACGAGCCCGGCCATCCGCGCGGCGAGCGCCTCGGCCTCCGTTCGTCGCGACAGCAGCCCCGCGCGGCGCCTCCGTAGCACGGCGATCGCCTCCTCGCGCTCGAGGATGAAGGCGCCGGCCAGGAACAGGTCGACGTCGAAGTAGGTCGAGTCGGGCTCGCTGCCGAATTGGTCGAGGGCGCGGCCGAGGTGGCGTCGACCGGCGGCGGTCAGCGCGTAGACCCGCTTGCCGCGACCGGCGGACGCTGCGGCGGCCTGGGCGCGCGCCGCGGGCGCGGCTCGTCGTTCGACTCGGGCAGCGACGAGCCGGCCGGGCCGACGGGCGGCGGTCGCGGCGGCCGGCGAGACGCGTCGCAGGAGGCCGTTCCGTTCCAGACGGGCGAGAGCGGCATAGAGGTGACCGTGCTCGCACTTCGCCCACCAGCGGACGTGGCGATAGCGGAGCTCCAGCTCCAGCTCGTAGCCGTGCATCGGCAGGCGCGCGAGGCAGGAGAGGACGAGGAGGTCGATTCGGTTAGGGGCGTCGGGTCGTCGGGCCACGGTGGGATCGTCCCCCGGGGGGAACGCGCGGTAAAGGGCGATGGTCCACGATGCACGGTCAAATAGGTAATGATTGACTGTATCGCCGGTGCGTCCTAGCGTTTCGTCCTCGAACGCCCGGCGCCGCGGCGGACGCGGCTTCGCGGGACGGAGCGGAGGTGGACGATGCGTGTGGGGATCCTCGCGATGCTCGTGATGTTCGCCGCGGGCTGCGGCGGCGGCGTGACCACCGGGGCGATGCCCGCACCGTCGCCGGACGGGCCGGCCGAGGATGGCGCGCCCGGCGACGGCACCGGCGGCGCGATTCTCGACCCGGCCGAAACCGGCCCCTGGGCGGTCGGGGTGCGGACGGTGGAGATGACCGACCCCTCGCGCAGCCGGACCTTCCTCGTCGACGTCTGGTACCCGGTCGATCCCCGCTCGCCCGACGGCAGTCCGAACGAATACGTTCTCGACGGCCCCTTCGGGCCGCTCTACCAGGCCCAGACCCCGGCCCGGCGCGGGGCCACACCCGCGGAAGGACCCTGGCCGCTGGTGCTCTTCTCGCACGGCTACGGCGGCGTCCGCTTCCAGTCCCACTTCCTCACCGAGCACCTCGCCAGCCACGGATACGTCGTCGCCGGCCCCGACCACCCGGGGAACACCCTCACCGACTTCGGCCAACTCGGCGACGATGCCGCGACGGCGCAATCGGCGGTCGACCGCCCGCTCGACCTGCGATTCGTGCTCGACCGGCTCGTCCTCGGGATCCCGTCGTTCGAGGTCGAGGTCGACGGCGACCGCGTCGCGACCAGCGGGCACTCCTTCGGCGGCTGGACGGCGCTCGAGACGGCGCGACAGGATCCGCGCATCGACGTGATCGTGCCGATGGCCCCCGGTTTCAAGGCGGGCGCCACACCGGCGTTCGTCGCCGACCTCGCGCGACCGCTGGCGATCGTCGGGGGCGGCGCCGATCACACCTGCCCGTTCGACACCGACCAGCAGGCCCCCTACGAGCTGGCCCAGCCGGCCAAGGCGCTGCTGAAGGTGGTCGACGCCGGCCACCTCGACTTCTCCAACCTCTGCGACGTCCCGCTCGCGGCGATCTTCGTCAGCGACGGCTGCGACCCGTCGAGCGTCGATCCGGCGATCGTGCGCGATCGCTCGCGGACGATCGCGGCCGCCTTCTTGCACCGCTACCTCGACGTCGATGCCGCCTACGACGAGTACCTCGCCCCGGCGTACGTCCAATCGTTGGGGAACGTGCAGTTCTGGCGGGAGCCGTGACGGCTGTGTCCGGCGCGTCGCAGGATACGGCGTGGGGCACCGCGGGGGCCGACGGCACCGATTGATCTGTCGATCAATGTCGGCCACGATGGGGCCTTCGGATCGACGTCGCGATCGAAAGGGGCGCGCCGTGGTCGCGAAATCCTGGAACGTTCGTCCGGCCACAACGCTCGCGTTGCTCGTCGCCGCCCTCGGCGGGAGCGCCGGTTGCAACGACAACGACCTGCGGGCCGGGGGCTCCGACCGCTCGCCCGGTGCGAAGCCGGTGGCGGTGATCGACGCCGACGGCCCGCTCGCCGCGACGACGGCGATCCTCGACGGCGGCGCGTCCTACGATCCGGACGATCCGAGCGACGGCGCGATCGTCGACTACCGCTGGTCGATCGTCGAGGCCCCGGCCGGCGCCGACACCACCCTCGGGTTCCCCGGCCCATCGACCGTCGAGTTCTCGACCGCCGCCTCCGGCACCTACGTCGCGGAGCTGGTCGTCGTCGACCGCGACGGCCTCGAAAGCGATCCCGCACGCCATGCCCTCGCGCGCCTGCAGCTGTCGATCGACGGCGACTGCGTCTCCGCGTCCTGCCCCGCCGAGGCTCCGTACCCCGCCGCCTGCGAGATCGTGATGGACGGCGGCGACGAGCGCGGCTGCGTTGCCAGCGTCCCCGACGGCCCGACCGTCTACTTCCAGGAGGGGGACGCCTGCGGCGCCGGCCACGTCGGCGGAACGCTTTCGTGCGCGAGCGAGCCGGCCGATCCGCTGTCGGAGACGACCTGCCCCATCAACAAACCGCAGCGCTTCTACCCCGCCGCCCCCGACGGCTGCCCCGCGACCAATTAGAGCGGCGCGAGGAGGCTCTTGAGCTCGTCGGCCAGGGTCATCGGGTCGAACGGTTTCACCAGGTAGCCGATCGCGCCCAGCTCGAGGCCGGACTCGATCTCCTTCTTCTGGCTCTTGGCGGTGAGGAAGATGACCGGGATCGCCTTCAGGTCGGGGTCGGCCTTGAGGCGCTTGCAGGTCTCCGGGCCGTCGAGGCGGGGCATCATCGAGTCGAGGAGGATCACGTCGGGCTTCTCCGCGGCGGCCTTCTCCAGACCCTCCACCCCGTCGCCGGCGACGACCACCTCGAACCCCCCTTTGAACTTGAGGGCCATCACGGCAACGCGCCGGATGTCCGGGTCGTCCTCGACCATCAGGATCTTCTTCGCGATCATTCGTCTTTGGGGGGCCCGTGCGGTGCTCGCGCGCGTTCGCGCGCTGCGCTCCTCCGATGCCCCCCAACCCCCCGCGGTCTCGGTCGGCCGTCGGCCTCCCTCGACCTTGTCCATTCGCTGCAAGTGTATCGCGGTCCGCAGGCCGACATCTACGGTCTCCGCAGCGGGGCGGTGCGGACCTCGGGGCTGACCACCGGCATCTCGCCGGTCGGCGGATCGGGGACGGCCCGCAGCGCCCCGTTCAGGAGCTCGACCACCTCCGCCAGCAGCGCGTCCCGGTTGGCGTAGCTCTTCGTCAGGAACTTGGTGGCGCCGGTCTGCAGGATCTCGCGCTCGTCCTCGGACAGATCCTTCACCGTCAGCACCAGGATCGGGATCCGGCGCGTCGAGCGCTGCTCGCGCAGGCGCTTCACCACGGTGAAGCCGTCCATCGCCGGCATCACCAGGTCGAGGATGATCAGCTCCGGCCGCCGCGCCGCGACCCGGCGCAGCGCGTCCTCGCCGTTCGAGGCGAACTCCACCTCGAACCCCTCGCGCGACAGCAGGATCCCGAGCAGCTTCTGGATGTCGGGATCGTCGTCGACCACCAGGATGTTGGGACGGCCGACCCGCCGCGCGGCGTGGCGCTTCACGGCGCCCACCAGGCGCAGTGGATCGATCGGTTTGGTGATCCAGTCGGCGAATCGGACGCTCGCGGCCTCGGTCTCCTCGGCGGAGGTGACCGAGACGAAGATCACCGGCAGCTCCTTGGTCGCCGGGTCCTCCTTGATCGTCTTGGCGACCTCCAGCCCCGTCACCCCCGGCATGTTCAGGTCGAGGGTGACGGCGTCGAACCTCGACTCCTTGACCGCCTTGAGCGCCTCGGCACCGCCGATCGCCGTGACGCAGTCGAAGCCCTCGCGCTCCAGGTACATCCGGATCAGGTTGGCGACGTCGCGGTCGTCGTCGACCACCAGGATCCGCGGGGTCCCGTCGACGCTGCCGGTGGCGGCCACCACCTCGGCGATCTGCGATACCTCGACGGCCCCCGCCGTCGACTCCGGCGCCGGCAGGGTGAAGGAGAAGGTCGACCCCTTCCCCAGCTCGCTCTCGACCCAGCAGTCGCCGCCGTGCTCCTGCACCAGCGCCCGGCAGATGGCCAGCCCGAGCCCCGTCCCGCCGCTCTGGTTGGCGAAGGTCCCGTCGACCTGCTGGAACTTCTGGAACAGCTTCCCCACCTGGTCGGCCGGGATCCCGATCCCCTGGTCGATCACCCGCACGCGGTACATCCCGGCGTGGTCGCGCCCCGCGGAGACGACCACCTCCGAGTCCTTGGGGCTGAACTTGATCGCGTTCGACAGGAGGTTGGTCAGCACCTGCAGCACGCGGTCGTGGTCGGCGTTGACCGGCATCGCCGCCCGATCGATCTCGGAGCGAACCTGGACGCCGTACTTCACCGCGAACCCGTCGACCCCTTGCAACGCCTCCCGGATCAGGTCGACGAGGTCGAAGTCGGCGAGCTTCAGCTTCATCTTCCCCGACTCGATCTTGGAGATGTCGAGGATGTCGTTGATCAGCCGGATCAACCGGTCGGAGTTGTTCTGGGCGATCGACAGGAGGTCGGTGACCTCGGGGGCCAGCTCCCCGGCGACGCCGCCCAGGATCAGCCCCAGCGAGCCCTTGATCGAGGTGAGCGGCGTGCGCAGCTCGTGCGAGACGGTGGAGATGAATTCGCTCTTCATCCGGTCGACCTCGGTCTCGCGGGTGACGTCGCGGTAGACCTCGATCCGGCCGAGCTGTCGCTTGTGCGCGCCGTCGTGCGCCTCTTCGAACACCGGCGCGCTGAAGCGGTGGAAAACCCGCCGCTCGGGGGCGGTGATCTCGAGCATGTCGACGGCCCGCTCCTGCGGATGCCCCCGGAGGAAGCGGACGCGCTCCCGCATCGCGTCGGGATCGGCGAGCACGGCGGCGATCATGTCGACGAACTCCTCGACCGACTTTCCCAGAACCGTCTCGGACGCGCACCCGACCATCTCGGCGAACCGCCGGTTGACCATCGCGAAGCGGTACTCCGCGTCGAGCATGATCACGCCGTCGTCGACGGTGTTGAGCACCGCCTCCAGCCGGGTCTTCTCGAACGACAGCTGCGCCGTGCGGTCGGCGACCTTCCCCTCCAGGCTGCGGTGTACGTCCTGCAGGTTTTCCGCCATCCGGTTGAAGTCGCCCGCCAGCTCCCCCACTTCATCGCGCGTCCCGATCGAGACCCGCCGGCCGTAGTTCCCCGCCCCGAACGCGCGCGCCCCTTCGGCGAGCGCCTTGAGCGGCGCCGCCAGTCGCCGCGACAGCTCCAGCGACGCCACGGTCGCCGCCACCATCGCCACCGCCAGGGTGGCGACGGCCAGCGACAGCGAGCGCCGCCGCGCCGCCAGGTAGCTCGCGCGGCTCAAGCCCACCCGCACCGTCCCGATCTGCTGGCGCTTGGCCGGTCCCCCGGACTCCTCGCCCAACAGCGCGGCGTCCTCGCCGCTCGAGGCCGCCTGGATGACGATCGGAAAGTAGAAGTCGGCGCCGCCGGTCGGGTAGCCCTCCATCGGCGGGCGCAGCACCCACTCGGCGCGCGTTTCGAGCCGCCGGGACGGGTCCTCCCACCCGTCGGTGAGCCCCATCCGCGCCCGCAGACCGTCGATCTGGTCGAGCGGAATCTGCTGGTACCCCTCCGGGGGTTCCAGGCTCCCGTCCGGGGTGAGATGCCCGATCTCGTTTCCGCCGGCGTCGTAGACGACGGCGTACTGGACGTCGCCGTCCGACAACGCCCCTCGCAGCCCCGGTTCCAGCGCCGCACGGTCGCCGGCGAACGCGCCGACCTCGACGGCGGAGGCGAGGCTGCGCACGACGGTCGATCCGCGGGCGACCGCCGAGCCGTGTGCGTCGCGACTCTGCTGCCGGACGAAGAGGAGGCTCAACGCCACCCCGACCGCGAAGACGGTCACCACGTTCAACCGGAAGATCCGGAAGCCGAAGCTCGAGGCGCGCGGGGGGGTGGGCACGGGGCGTTACGGCTCGCCGAAGAAGGTGGCGGCGGCGGAGACCTCCTTGGGGATCGTCAATCCCAGGCGGTCGGCCACCTTCGCGTTCAGGACGAGCTTGAACTTGCGGACGGGGGCGTAGGCGGGGCTCGGACGCTTGCCGTTCAACAGATCCTTGGTCGCCGTCCCGGCCTGCTTCCCCATCTCCACCGGATCCATCTCGGAGGCGAAGAGGAACCCGTTGGCGAGCTGCGCCCCTTTGAAACCGACGATCGGGATCCGTTGCTTGATCGACAGCGACCCGGCCGCCTTCTCGAGCTGTTCGCTGTGGATCGTGGTGTCGGGGGCGAACAGGTAGGCGTCGATCGTCGGGAGCAACCCGTTCAGCTTCTTGACGGCGTCCGGCGGCGACGACGCCGGCTCCGCCTTGAGGGTGAGCCCTCTCGCCCGCGCCGCCGCTCCCAGATCGTCGACGAAGTACTGCGTCTTCTCCGGGTTGTAGACGACGCCGATCGTCTTCACCGACGGCGCGATCTTGAGGAGGGTGTCGACCTGCCGGTCCATCGGCACGTTCATCAGCACGCCGGCGGCGGGTCGGGCGTCTTCGGCCTTGCCGGTGACGGCGGTGAACAGCACCGGGATCGATGGCTTCTCGGCCAGGACGGCCGACAGCGCGCTCGGGCCGATCGTCAGGATCGCCGCCGGAGGCTTCTTGTGGATCCGTTCGGTGGCGTCGGCGGGAAGCTTCTTGTCCTTGTCGAGGGTGGCGACGGTCAACGTGCCGCCGACCGTCGCCCCGTACCCCTCGATCGTCTTGGCGTAGACCGGATTTTCGAACGACTGGACGACGAGCACGTCGTACGCGGCGGCGTGCGCGGGGGCGGCCGCGAGCATGGCGGCGAGCAGGAGCCGCATCGAAAGCAGCGTGCCGCACCGGTCGGAAAAACGCAAGAGAAACAATATACTAGGGGATTTCTGGCGCGGATTCGTTGACACTGTGCGCGGCGAGCGTCTATGAAGTCAGGTCTTATGGCCGACCTGATCCTGGCGATCGACCAGGGGACCACCTCCAGCCGGGTCATGATCCTGGACAAGAAGCTGAACGTCCGGGGGCAGGCCCAGGCGGAATTTCCTCAAGCTTATCCGAAGCCCGGATGGCACGAACACGACCCGGAGGAGATCTGGCAGTCGGTCCTGAAGACGATGAAGGCGGCGCTCCTGAAGGCGAAGTGCAAGCCGAAGGAGATCGCCTGCATCGGGATCACCAACCAGCGTGAAACGGTGGTGCTTTGGGATCGGGAGACGCTGGTCCCGGTCGCCAACGCCATCGTCTGGGACTGTCGCCGGACGACCGAGATCTGCCAAAAGCTGCGCAAGCAGGGCTACGAGTCGATGTTCGTCAACAAGACGGGCTTGGTGCTCGACCCCTACTTCTCGGGGACGAAGGTCAAGTGGTTGATGGACAACCATCCGGGCCTGAAGGCGCGGGCGCAGGCCGGGAAGGTCGCGTTCGGCACGATCGACACCTTCCTCGTGTCGCGGCTGACCGGGGGGCGGGTGCACGTCACCGACGTCTCCAACGCCTCCCGCACCCTGCTGATGGACATCCGCGGCGTGCGATGGGACGCGGAGCTGACCGAGATCCTGGACAGCCCACGGGAGATGATGCCGGAGATCCGGTCGTCGGCGGAGCCGTTCGGGACGACCCTGGGACTCAAGTTCCTGCCGGACGGGATCCCGATCACCGGGATCGCCGGGGACCAGCAGTCGGCGCTGTTCGGCCAGGCCTGCTTCGAGCGCGGTACGGCCAAGTGCACCTACGGGACCGGGTCGTTCCTGCTGATGAACACCGGCGACATCCCGGTCTTCTCCCAGAAGAAGCTGATCACCACCATCGCCTGGAAGCTCGGGCGGGCCGACGTCCACTACGCGCTCGAAGGCTCCGCGTTCGTCGCCGGTTCGGCGGTGCAGTGGCTGCGTGACGGCCTCAAGGTGATCAAGGAGTCGAAGGAGATCGAGACGCTCGCCGCGCAGTGCGACGACAGCGGCGAGGTGACCTTCGTCCCGGCGTTGGCCGGACTCGGGGCGCCGTACTGGCGGCCCGACGCGCGCGGGATCTTCACCGGGCTGACGCGCTCCACCACCGTTCCGCAGATCGCGCGGGCGGTGCTGGAGGGGATTGCGTTGCAGCAGCTCGACCTGGTGAAGGCGATGGAGGAGGACACGGGCTTGAAGCTCCGGTCGCTCAAGGTCGATGGCGGCGCCAGCCAGAACGACGTGTTGATGCAGTTCCAGGCCGACGTCCTCGGGGTGAAGCTGGTCCGGCCGAAGATGATCGAGACGACGGTGATGGGGGCGGCGCTGCTGGCCGGCCTCGGCGCCGGCCTGTGGCGCGGCGTCGACGACCTCCGCCGGGTGTGGAACGCCGACCGCGACTTCAAGCCGACGATGTCCGACGCCAAGGTGCGGGAGTACGTCTCGCGCTGGGAGCGCGCCGTGGCACGGGCGTAGCGGGCGGCGGGGCCGTCGCTGCGGCGGCAGAGATCCGGTCGGATGCCGGCCTGCGATTCGGGTGGTGAAGTGGACGTGCGGACAGCCTTGGGGTCACGACGCCTAGGCGACCGCCGCCGCGTGCGCGGGGATCCGGCTTTTCGGTGGATACCGAAACGACGAGGTCGACTCGCCATACCTGGAACGCCTTCGCCCCGACGGCGTCTTCCTGCCCGCGAACGAGGGGCTCCTCCCGCCGGCCGGCCGCCACCGACGTTCTCGGCGACACGTGGCTGATTCCGCTCGACGACTGCCCGTAGGGCGGCGGCCTTCGACAGCGCCCAGGGCGCGTCGACGAGGACACATTGACGGCCATGTCAACGCCCAGTAGAAGACGCGGCCCACCCGAAGGAGGTCCGCCATGAACAGAGCCGCCGTCGTCCTCGCCCTGTCGCTTGTCATCCCGTCGATCGCGCGTGGCGCCACACGTGCGACGGAGCCAACGCAGTCGATTGCGGGGAAGAAGTCGATGATCACCTCGTTCAAGATCGAAAAGGACAGTGACGGGGAGTTCAACCTCCGGGGGACGTCCGCCGACGGCGAGGGGTTCAACATCGTGCTCGGGCCGGCGGTGAAGCAGGGGAAGAAGCTCGAGAGCGGACGGGTGATGACCTACGTCCGCGGAGCGGACGGCGGGCTTTCCAGCCGCGGCGGCACGGCGTCGTCGACGGTCCTTCTGTCGGCCTGGAAGCCGGGCACCTACGAAAAGCCCGGCAAGTGCTCGGGGACGTTCACCGTGACGAGCGAGTTCCTGGGGGAGATCTACCAAGCGAGCGGCAGCTTCACCGACGTGACGTGTACGCGCGACTAGAACTACGCCGTCACGTTCCTGCGCGGCCGCTCAACGAGCGGTCGCGCGGCCTCTTGCCCTTCCCTTCGATTTCGCCCCCCTGTCCGGCTCCTTCTCCCTTTCCGTCCCCGGGCGCCATCCGTCTGGGAATGTGACGGAAGAGGGAACCGGAAGGGACCGGGCAAGGAACGGAAGGACACCCGTCCGGGGTCTCGTGGGGTGCGTCCAGCCCCACAGGATTGCTCCCAGACCGGTCGCGCAGGAACGTGTGTACCGTCGTACTAGTTGGCGCCGCCGCGCTGGATCAGCTCGCGGATGCGAGCGCGGCTCTCCTCGTCGAACTTGAGGAACTCGATCCCCATCCCGGGGTCGTAGCCGGGGGTGTTCGCCGGGTTGACGCGGACCACCTTGCCGTAACCGGAGAGGATCTTGCTGCCGTCGGTCAGGTCGAACTCGAGGTAGACGACCGAACCGACCGGCTCCGGATTCTCGGTGCGGACGAAGACGCCGCCCAACGAGAGGTCGTTCGCGACCTCGCTGCGGAACGCCTCCATCGATTCGTATTTGTACTGGACCGTACGGAAGAACGGGACCCGGCGGAAGATCCGCCGCTCCCGGGACTCCGTTCGCTCGTCGTGGTCTCCCGACCCGTTCGTCGTGCCCATTCCCCTCGACCCGCCCTTCGGGCTCCCTCGGGGTGCTCCCGGCACCCCTGCGCGCGGCGTTATACCGGCCCGCGGGGTCGAGGGCAACCGGTCAGGCGAGGGCGCGGATCCGCAGCGGCTCGGTCCGGCCGCGGATGGCGACCTCGCCGGGGGCCCCGAGCGCCGCCTCGCCGGCGACGCGCGCGGTCTCCTCGCTCACCAGCACGTCGACCCCGCGCTCCTTCGTCAGCGACTCGAGCCGGCTGGCGATGTTCACCGTATCGCCGATGACGGTGAACTCCAGACGGTCGCCGCTCCCCAGGCAACCGGCGACGAGCCTCCCGGTGTGGATTCCGATCCCGACGCCGATCGCCTCCCCACGCCGCTGGCGGACCCGCTCGATGCGCGTCCGGATCTCGCGCGCCGCGGCGATCGCCCGCGCGGCGTGGTCGGGGAGCGGCTCGGGGGCGCCGAAGACGGCGAGCATCCCGTCCCCCATGAACTTGTCGACGACGCCTCCGTGGGACTGCACCGCGGCGGCGAGCTCCCCCTGGACTTCGTTCAGAAAGGCGAGCACCTCTCCGGGCGGGAGCTTCTCCGCGTAGCGGGTGAAGCCGCGCAGATCGGACACGAGCACCGTCGCCTCCACCTCCCGAGGCTCGGCGAGCACCGAGAGCGGATCGCGGAAGGCGCGGTCGACGAGCCCCCTCGGGAGGAAACGCAGCAGGAGCGCCCGCCCGCGTGCCCCCTCCATCGCGCGCCGCACCAGGTCGGTGGTCCAGATCGCCAGGAAGCCGATCGCCGCGATCGCGACGACGACGTAGAGCTGGGAGGCCCCGTCGAGCTCGCCGCGGACCAGCACCACCAACAGGGTCGCCGCGACGGCCGTCGTCCACGCCGCCGAGGCGCGGTCGAACCGCAGCCCCCCGGTGGCGGCGAACAGCGCGCAGGCCACGGCGGTCGTGGCCGCGAGCCCCCGGGTGAGTCCGCGCGCCTCGATCCGCGAGTGGAGGATCGCGCCGATGAAGGCGGCGTCGAGCAGCGGGATCGCGAAGCGGAACCACGGCCGGTAGCCGGCGCGGAGGAGCTGCAGCAGTCCGAACGAAACGGCCGCGACCGACGCCGTCGCCAGGAGGTTGGCCGGCGTGCGAAGTCCGGCCAGCATGAGCGCCCCGTCGAGGCCGGCGACCAGCGCGTAGGCGAACAGGCGCACCAGCGAGACGCGCACCTCGTTGCGCTGCGCCTCCGCCGACAGCACCGCGCCGATGGCGTCGGCGATCTCCTGTCGAGGCACCGCCGCGGGCATCGTGGCGATGCTACCCAAACGCGCGCGCGATCGGATAGCGGCGTCCCATGCCGAACGCCTTGGCTGTCACCTTGATCCCCGGCGGGGCCTGGCGGCGCTTGAACTCGTTGCGCTCGACGCGCCGCACCACGTCGTCGATCACCGCGCGCCCGAACCCGGTCGCGCGCGCGACCTCCTCCGGCGACATCCGCTCCACGACGAACCGCTGCAGGATCTCGTCGAGGACGTCGTAGGGCGGAAGCGCGTCCTGGTCGAGCTGGCCGGCCTTCAGCTCGGCGGTCGGCGGACGGGTGAGCGTGCGGGCGGGGATCACCGCGTGGTCGGCGTTGATCCGCCCCGCCAGTCGATAGACGAGCGTCTTCGGCACGTCGGAGATCGCGGCCAGACCGCCGTTCATGTCGCCGTAGAGGGTGCAGTAGCCGACCGCCATCTCCGACTTGTTCCCCGTCGTGAGCAACAGGTGTCCGTGCTTGTTGGAGATCGCCATCAGCATCGTGCCGCGGATCCGCGACTGCAGGTTCTCCTCGGTGACGTCCCAGGGCCGCCCTTCGAACGCCGGCGCGAGCGCGCGGAGCATCTCGGCAAAGGGGGGCTCGATCGAGAGCTCGCGAAAACCGATCCCCAGGTTGGCGGCGAGCTCTTTCGCGTCGGCCCGGCTCATCTCCAGGGTGAAGCGCGACGGCAGCGACACGCCGACGACGTTTCCGGAGCCGAACGCCTCCGCCGCGATCGCCGCCGTCACGGCGCTGTCGATCCCGCCCGACAGCCCCAGCACCGCCGTCCGGAACCGCGTCTTGCGGGCGTAGTCGCGGACCCCCACCACCAGCGCCGCGCGCACGTCGTCGAGGTCGTCGCGCGGTTCCCAGTCGCCGCCCTCCGCGTCGATCTCGCCGACGACGAAGTCCTCTTCGAACGGCTTCCCGGCGGCGATCACCCGGCCATTCGCGTCGAGTAGCAGGCTGTAGCCGTCGAACACCAGCTCGTCGTTCCCGCCGACGAGGTTGACGTAGGCGAGCGGCGTGCGGTGCTTGGCGGCGATGGCGCCGAGCATCGCCAGGCGCAGGCGCGGCTTGGCCAGGTGGAACGGCGAGGCCGAGATGTTGAAGATCGGCCGGGCCCCGGTCTCGATCATCGCCCCGACCGGATCGCGGCCGTAGCGGCGTTGCGGGGCGTGGTCGGGGTCGTCCCAGATGTCCTCGCAGATGGTGAGCGCCGCGCGCGTCCCGGCGAGGGTGGTCGGGTCGGCGGAGGCGCCCGGCTCGAAATGCCGTGCCTCGTCGAAGACGTCGTAGGTGGGGAGGAGGCACTTGCGGTATGTGGCGACGACCCGCCCGTCTTCTACCACCGCGGCCGCGTTGAACAGCGGCTTGCCGGCGGAGGCGGGATTCTCGAGCACCGTCCCGATCACCGCCGTCACGCCGGAGATCTTCGGCGCCATCTCGGCGAGCGTGCGCGCCGCCTCCCGCGCGAACGCCGGCCGGTCGAGCAGATCGCGCGGCGGGTAGCCGGGGATCGCCATTTCCGGGAAGAGCACCACCCGCGCCCCCGCCGCTTTCGCCCGCTCGACGCCGTCGAGGATCTTGCGGCCGTTTCCGGCGAAGTCGGCGATGGTGGTCGAGATCTGGGCCAGCGCCACGCGCACGGCCGGACTATACTCCGCGCCGCGATGCCCCCCCGCGCACGATTCGCCGCCGCCGCTGCCGCCGCCGTGACGCTGACCGCCGCGCCGGCGGTCCCGGCCGATCTCGCGCCGACCCTCGCCGACTTCATGGCCGCCGCGCTCGCAAACAACCCCGCCCGGACGATCTCCCGCGCGGCGGTGCAGACGGCGGAGGCGGAGCGTTTGCGGGCGCTGTCCGATCTGCTGCCGACGGTGCGGGGGACGGCGAACTACCGCTACAACCAGTACGAGTCGAAGGCGGTCTTCCCCGATCCCGGTGGCGGCCCACCGACCGAGATCGTGCTGACGCCGCAGGAACAGAAGGACGCCGTCCTCTCGGCGGAGGCGCCGCTCTTTGACGCGACCCGCATCGCCCGCTACGCCGCCTCCCGGGCCGGTGTGCGGGCGGCGCGCGAGGACGACCGCGCGGCGGCGGCCGACCTCCTCCTCTCCGTCGCGCGCGCCTACTACGACGCCCTTTCGTTCCAGGAGGTGATCCGCGCCACCGAGCGCGCGAAGTCGGCGGCCGAGGAGAACCGCCGCTTCGTCGCGACGCGCGCCGCCGCCGGGGCGACGACCGACCTGGCGGTTCGCCGCGCCGAGCTGGAGGTGACCAAGGCCGAGCAGGTGCTGATCGACGCGCGGCGCGGCTGGCTCACCGCGCGCCGCCAGCTGGCGACGCTCTCCGGCCTGGCGGAGCCGGAGTCGCTGGCGGTGGCGCCGCTCGGACTCGAGCCCTCGCGGCCGGAGGCGGAGCTCTCCGAGCGCGCCGCCAAGGCCCGGGCCGATTTGGCGGCGGCGAGGGAGCGGGTTGCGCAGCTCGCGCGCGTGCGCGTCGCCTCCTGGTTCGCCTACGCGCCGACGCTCTCCGCCGTCGGGGTGGAGCGTTACACCAGCGCCCCGGGGTTCGCGACCGAGGACACCTCCTGGCAGCTGGGGCTCCAGCTCGACTGGCAGCTCCTCGATCTGGGGGCTCGCTACGCCGACGTTCGGCGGGGGCGCGCGGCGCTGGAGGACGCGCGCGCCCGGCTGCGGCTCGCCGAGGAGAAGGTCCGGGACGAGATCCACGCCGCGTATCTGTCGTTGGAGGCGGCGCGCGCCAAGGTCGTCTCCACCCGCCGCGGCGCCGAGGTGTCGCTCGCCGCGACCGAGGAGACCCGCGCCCGCTTCCGCGCCGGCACCGCCACCCAGCTCGACGTCATCCTCGCCGACCGCGACGCGCTCGCGGCCGAGGTCGACCGCATCCGCGCCGAAGGGGAGCTCGCCATCGCCCGCCTGTCCCTCCAGCGCGCCGCCGGGGAAGACCTCCGGCCCTGACGGACCCCGACGCGGCGTCTTCGCTATTCGCGCATCGCTTCGACCGTGGAGAGGCGCGCGGCACGCAGCGCCGGGAGGAAGCCGCCGACCAGGCCCATCGCCGTCGCCAGCACCAGCGCCGTCACCAGGATCCGCCCCGTCGGGGTGAAGCGGAAGACGATCTCCGACCAGGTCGACTGGTTCATCATCGAGAACTCGAGGCTCCCCATCCCCAGGCTCGCCACGGTGCCGATCGCGCCCCCGATCAGCGCGATCAGCGCCGACTCCAGGAGGAAGGAGCCCAAGATCGTACGGCGGCGGAACCCGAGCGCGCGCAGCGTGCCGACCTCGCGCTGGCGGCTGGCGATCGAGGCGTACATGGTGATCATCGCGCCGACCATCGCCCCGGCGGCGAAGAAGAAGGAGATGATCCCCCCGAGCACCGAGAGGAACATCGCCGTGTCCTCGGAGGCCTTCTCGTAGAACTCGGTCTCGCGCATCGCCTCCAGGCCGATCCGCGGATCCTCCTCCACCGCCGTTTCGAACGCCTCGAAGGCGGCCGGCGAGTCGAGGCGGGCCCGGATGGAGGAGACCATCCCGTCGCGGCGGAAGGCCCCGCGCAGCGTGTCGAGGTCCATCCAGACCTCCGACTCGTACGACGATCCGCCGTCGGCGAAGATCCCGACCACCTGGATCGGGAGGTTCTTGCGCGGCTCGAAGCTCTCGCCGAGGTCGAGCCCCGTGAACTTCCCGCGCAGCCTTGTGCCCACCGCCGCCTCGTCGCTCCCCGGCTTCGGCGGGCGGCCGGCGACGAAGGTCAGCCCCGAACGGAACGCCAGCGCCGATTCGGGGACTCCCCGCATCTGCACGTTGGAGACGCTCCCCGCCGTCCCCTTCTTCTCCATCGCGGCGACGACCACCACCTCGCCGACGCCGAGCGGCACGCCCCCTTCGCCCACCTTCACGCCGGGTTGGGCCAGGACGACCCCCGGCATCGTCGAATCGACGATGGAGGACAGCTCGTTGTCGCTCCCCTTCCGCATCACGATCGCCTGGTCGTCGCGGCCGGAGGTGGCCATCGTCTTCTGGATGCCGGCGGCGAGCATCATCGAGGAGGAGAGGACGAATACGACCAGCGCGATGCCCAGCACCGCCGCGGCGGTGGTCGCCTTCCGTTCCGAGAGACTGCGCACGTTGTAGGAGATCGGGATCATCGGTTCCTCGGGTGGGTCAGGCGATCTGACGCAGGCTCTGGGCGACCTGCAGCCTGGAGGCGCGCCAGGCGGGGATCGCCGCGGCGAGCATCCCGCCGGTCACGGCGACGGCGATCGACAGCGCCACCGTCCGCGCCTGGATGTCGAAGTAGGGGAAGTAGGCCGACATGTTCTCTTCGAGGAACGAGCCCATCCCCAGCTCGACCAGCGGGTAGGCGATCACCAGCCCGGCGAGCCCCCCGACGATCCCGAGCGTCGCCGCCTCGACCACGATCAGCCGCACCACGTGGCCGGGGAGGAACCCGATCGCGCGCAAGACGCCGTACTCCTTCACCCGCTCGCGCACCCCCATCGCCACGGTGTTCCCCAGGATCAGCATCATGATCGCCAGGATGACGATCGAGACGACGTTCATCGCCTTCAGGATCGCCGTCATCATCCCCATGAAGGAGCGCTGGAACGTCCCCTCGTCCTGGCTCAAGGTCTGGGTGTCGAGCTCCTCGAACGTCCGGTCGATGTCGAGCGAGAGCCGCGCCGCCTGGTTCGGATCGGCGATGCGGCTGGTGATCCAGCCGACCTGCTCCTGGGCCCGCTCCGGCAGCGATTGGTTCAGGTAGTCCCAGTTGAAGATCACCATCGACCGGTCGGCCGACTTCCGCCGCGCCTCGTAGATGGCGTGGACGCGGTACTTCCATTCGCCGGGGAAGATGTCGCTGGTGAGGGTGATCGTGTCGCCGACCTTCCAGCCGAACTTCTGGGCGATCACCGGCCCGACGATCGCCCCCTGCCGGTCCCCGATCCACGAGGCCTTGGCCTCCGGCGACACGTAGAGCTCGTCGTAGACGTCGAGGTAGGTGGTCGGGTCGACCGCGATCGCCATGAAGAACTCGTTGGGATGGGTCGGGTCCTTCCCCCCGAACCAGTTGGCCCAGGTGGCGTTGGTGACCCCCGGGATCTCCCGGATCTGCTCCACGTAGCGCTTCGGGAGGCTCATCACGAACGTCACCTTGTGCCGGGTGACGACGCGGTCCTTGGCGGCGGTGGTGATCCCCAACAGCCAGGAGGTGATGACCGTCTGCAGGAGCACGAAGGCCAACACCGCGATGGCGACGCCCAGCACGGTCAGACCGGTCCGCAGCCGGTTGCGCAACAGGTTCCGGACGGCGAAGAGGCCCAAGCTCATACCAGCACGCCCTTGTCGAGGCGGCGGATGATCCCCGCCCGCTCGGCGGCGGCCGAGTCGTGGGTCACCATCAGGATCGCCTTGCCGAACTCCTTGTTGAGCGTGGCGAGCAGCGACAGGATGTCGTCGCTCGCCTGCCGGTCGAGGTTCCCGGTCGGCTCGTCGGCGATCAGGATCGCCGGATCGTTGACGATGGCGCGGGCGATCGAGACCCGCTGCTCCTGGCCGCCGGAGAGCTGGCGCGGAAAGTGGTCGGCGCGGTCGGCCAGGCCCACCACCTTGAGCGCCGTCGCCGCCCGCTTCCGGCGCTCCGCCTTCGGCAGGCGGGTCAACAGCAGCGGCAGCTCGACGTTCTGCGCGGCGGTCAGCACCGGAATCAGGTTGAACGCCTGGAAGATGAAGCCGATCGTCCGCGAGCGCCACGCGGCGAGCTCCCCTTCGCCCATCGTGCCGATCGACTTCCCCTGCACCTCCACCGTCCCGTCGGTGGGGCGATCGAGACCGGCGATCAGGTTCAGCAGTGTCGACTTGCCCGAGCCGGAAGGCCCCATCAGCGCCTCGAACGATCCGGTCGGGATCTCGAGGTCGAGCCCGTCGAGCACCTTCACCGGCTCCTTCCCTCGCCAGAAGGTCTTCTTGATGCCGCGGAGGCGGATGATCGACTCGGCCGTCGAGGGGCGGGCTGCGACGTTTGCGCTCACGGACTCTTCTCCTTGATCGATTGCCCGTCCGCCAACGACGGCGGCGGGGAGGACACCAGGCGGGTCCCTTCGCGGGGCCCGCTCTTCAGCTCGAAGCCGGATCCGACGGCGGACCCCAGCGTCACCGGAACGATCCGCGCCTTTCCGTCGTCGATCCGGAAGACGACCTTGGCCCCGGCGCGATCGACCACCGCGGAGGCGGGGACGACGAGCTTCGGCGGCTCCTTCATCGAATCGGCGGCGAGCGCGTTCGCCAGGAAGCCGACCCGGGCCGCCATCTCCGGCAGCACCCCCTCCGCCGGGTCGACGAACTTCACCTTGGCGATCGCCGTCGCCTTCGCGCGATTGACGCGCGGACCGATCTCGGTCACCTCGCCGCGGTAGCGCCGGGCCGGGTAGGCGTCGAGGACGATCTCCGCGGGCGCGCCGGGACGGATGCGGTGGAGCTTCCCCTCCGGCACGTCGGTCTCGACCAACAGCGACGAGAAGTCGGCGAGCTCGACGACCGGACCGGTGCCGGGTCCGACCAGCTCCCCCACCTCCGCCGGCTTGGCGACCACCACGCCGTCGATCGGGGCGACGATCGTCGCGTAGCGGAGCACGACCTCCTTCTCGATCCGCTCCGCCTCGGCCGCCTTGGCGGCGGCGGCGAGCGAGTCGACGCGGGAGCCCAGGTCCTCGGCGACCGACCGCGCCGACGCCCCCTGTTCCGCCAGCGCCCGTTCCCGCTCGAACTGCCCGTTGGTTTCGGCCAGCGTCGCCTTCGCCGCCTCCTCGCGGGCCTTTGCGGCGGAGATGGCCGAGCGTTGCTCGGCGTCGTCGAGTCGCACCAGCACCTGGCCGGCCTCGACCCGGGAGCCCTCCTCGACGCGCACTTCGGCCACCCGCCCGAGCAGCTTGGCGCCGACCTTGGAGGCGACCTGCGGCACGACGTAGCCGGTGCTGGTCACTTCGACCGATCCTTGCGCCGGCGAGACGAGCCGGACTTCGGTGACCGCCACCTCCACCTTGGAGTAGGTCGTCGACAACGACCGAAGGGCGAAGGCCCCCCCCGCCACGACGACCACCGCCAGCGCCGCCCCGACCGCGAGCTGGCGCCGGCCGCGGGCGATGGCCGGGTTTTCGTCGCGGTCGATCCGCAGCGAGGCGAGGTCCGAGGAGAGGGGATCGGTGGCCATCCGGGAGCCCAAAAGAAGCGGCGGATCCTACACGACCGCCGGCGGCCCGCCAACCGGCGACGGACGGATTCGGCGTCGACTCGACGGGGGCGGGGAGGAGTGCTACGTCGAGGCCGTGAGACGGGCCCATCTGCGGCGGATGCCCTTCGCCTTCGGGGGTGCGTCGCGCGCCCGCCTGCGCATCCTCCTGGCCGTCGGCGGGCTGCTCGCGATCGCCGGATGCCGGCGCGGGCGCGAGGCGGCGCCGACCGAGTCGGGACCGGTGACGCTGGTGACGACCACCTCGGTCGAGGACTCCGGGCTCCTGGAGCGGCTGGTGCCGGCGGCGTCGGCGGCGATCGGCCGGCCGGTGCGCGCGATCGCCGCCGGCAGCGGCGAGGCGCTGCTTCTCGCGGAGAAGGGGGAGGCCGACGTGGTGGTGGCGCACTCCCCGGCGGCCGAATGGCACTCCGTCTTGACGGGGCACCTGATCGAGCGCACGCCCCTGATGTGGAACCGGTTCGTCCTGTTGGGTCCGTACGAAGATCCGGCCAAGGTCCGCGAGGCCGGCGGCGACGTCGTGGAGGCGTTCCGGCGGATCAACGAGACCGGCGAACCGTTCGTCTCGCGTGGCGATCGGTCGGGGACGCACATGAAGGAGCGCCAGATCTGGTCGCTCGCCCAACGAGTCGATCTGGGACCCGACGAGCGCTCGCCGGTGGCGAGGGCCGCGCGGTACACCGAGACCGGCCTCGGGCAGGGGCAGACGCTGCTGATCGCGGACGAACGTGGGGCGTACGTACTCGCCGACGCCGCGACCGTTTCGCGCATGCGCCTGCGCGTTCTCGTGCCGTTGATCGATGGGCGAAGCGGGCCGTCCGCCGCGATGCTCGTGAACGACTACCACGTGATGCGGGCCAACCCCGAGCGGCATCGGGCGGAGTCGGCGGGGGGCGCGGCGGCGCTGCGCGAATGGCTCCTCGGCCCGGCGGCAGCGGCGGTGATCTCCTCGTCGGGGTTGTTCACGCCGAGGGCGGCAGCGTGGAACTGATCCGCGATGGCCTCCTCGCGGCGCTGACGCTCCTCCTGCGCGGCGATCCGGAACTGTGGGGGATCGCGGCGCGGACGGTGCTGATCTCCGGCGGGGCGACGCTGGTCTCGGTCGCCCTCGGGGTTCCGGCGGGGCTCTTGGTGGCGCTGGGGCGCGTCCCCGGACGTCGGTTCGTCCTGGCGCTCCTCTTCACCGGGATGGGGCTGCCGACGGTGCTGGTCGGTCTGGTGCTCACCGTCCTCTTGTGGCGCGAAGGGCCGCTCGGGGGGCTGCGGCTCCTCTACACGCCGACGGCGGTGCTGATCGGGCAGGCGATCATCGCCTTCCCGGTGATCGCCGGCCTGACGGCGGCCGCGGTGCAGTCGATCGACCCGCGCGTCCGGTTGCAGGTCGAGGCGCTGGGGGCGACGCCGGTCCAGGCGGCGCGCCTTCTCGCGGGGGAGGCCCGGCGCGGGGTGCTCGCCGCCTGCATGGCCGGGTTCGGGGCGGCGGTGGCGGAGGTCGGCGCGGCGATGATGCTGGGCGGAAACCTCTCCGGATCGACCCGCGTGCTCACCACGGCGACGATCACCGAGGCGCGCATGGGGCGTTTCGACCGCGCGATCGGGCTCGGCGCCATCCTTCTGGCGATCGCCTTCCTGGTGAACGTCTCGCTCACCGTCCTCCAGCCGAGGACGCGCCGGTGAGCGTGAACCGTCCGACGTCCGGCGCCCGCCCCCCCGCGGGAGGAACGGCGCTCGCGCTCGGCGGCGTGGAGGTTCGCCGCGGTGGGCGACTCGTTCTACGAATTCCTTCGTTGTCCGTTCCGGCGGGCGAAGCGCTGGCGGTGCTGGGTCCGAACGGCGCCGGCAAGAGCACCTTGCTCTCGATCCTGGCCGGGATCGAGCGTCCCGCCGCCGGTTCGGCCACCATCGGGGGGGAGGCGGCCGACCGGCTCGCGGCGCGCCGGCGGGTGGCGCTGGTACCGCAGGACGCGCCGATGCTGGCCGGCACGGTGCGGGAAAACGTCGCGCTGCCGCTCACGCTGCGCGGCGTCGCTTCCGCCGAGCGGCATCGCCGGGCGCAGGCGGCGCTGGAGCGCATGGGCGTCGGCGGGCTCGCCGGCCGTCCGGCGGCGGCGGTCTCGGGAGGGGAGGCGCGGCGGGTGGCGCTGGCGCGCGCGATGGTCACCGAGCCCGACGCGCTCCTCCTCGACGAGCCGTTCGCCGCCCTCGATCCGCCGACGCGCGAGAGGCTTCTCGCCGACGTCGCAGGCCTGCGCGGCGCGGGCGCGACGCTGGTGGTCGTCACCCAGTCCCGTGACGAGGCGCTGCGGCTGGGGGAGCGCTGGGCCCTCGTCTGGGACGGAGAGATCGCGCAGGAGGGGGCGCCGGAGGCGGTGCTCGCCGCGCCCCGGACGCCGGCCATGGCCGCCTTCCTCGGGCTGGAGAACGTGCTCCGCGGCACCGTGGCCGCGCGCACCGCCGACGGCGTCGTCGTCGACCTGGGGCCGGCGCGCCTCACCGCCGCCGCCGCCGATCGGCCGGCGGTCGGCCGCGCCGTCTGGATCGCGATCGGGCCGGAGAGGATCGACGTGCGTCGGGCGCCTGCCGGCGAGAGCCACAGCGCCCGCAACGTCTTGCCGGCGCGGGTCCGGTCGGTTCGACCGCGGGAGGGTCGGGTGGAGATCGACCTGGACGCCGGGATTCCGCTGATCGCCACGGTGACGCGGGCCGCGGTCGAGGAGCTGGGTTTGTCGGAGGGAACGGCCGTGGAGGCGGTCATCAAGGCCACGGCGTGCCATCTGATCGAGGCCGGCGCGGGCCGGGGGTAGAATCGACGAGGTCCCCGTGTTCACCCCGACCACCTTCGGGAAGTACTACCTCTACGAGAAGCTCGCCATCGGCGGGATGGCCGAGATCTACAAGGCCAAGGTTTTCGGGATCCACGGGTTCCAGAAGACCCTGGTGGTCAAGAAGATCCTCCCCGAGTACGCGGGGGACGGCGAGTTCGTGAAGATGTTCATCGACGAGGCGAACATCGCCGTGTCGCTCACGCACGGCAACATCGTCCCGATCTACGAGCTCGGCGAGATCGACCACTGCTTCTACATCGCGATGGAGTTCGTCGACGGGGAGAACCTGGAAACGATCCTCGAGGAGGCGTCGAAGCAGCGCCGTCCCTTGCCGATCCACCTGATGGTTTCGATCGTGATCGAGCTGTGCAAGGGGCTCGACTACGCGCACAAGAAGCAGGGGCCGGACGGGAAGCCGCTCGGGATCGTCCACCGCGACATCAGTCCGCAGAACGTCATGGTCAGCTTCGACGGCGAGGTAAAGATCGTCGACTTCGGCATCGCCAAGGCGGCCAGCAAGCTGTCGGCGACGCGGGTCGGCACGCTCAAGGGGAAGTTCGGCTACATGAGCCCCGAGCAGGCGTTCGGCGGCGAGATCGACGCGCGGACCGACGTCTACGCCGCCGGGATCGTCCTCTACGAGACGCTCACCGGCCGGAACCTGTTCGAGGGGGAGAACGATCTGGAGCTGCTCCGGCGCGTGCGCGCCGGCGTCTCGGCTTCGCCACGGTCTCTCAATCCCGACGTCCCGCCGGAGCTCGAGCGGATCGTGATGAAGGCGCTGGCCAAGGAGGCGGGCCAGCGCTACGCCGACGCCGCGCAGTTCCAGGTCGACCTGTCGCGGTGGCTCTTCTCGCGCGCGGTCGCGCCGGGCGAGGAGACGCTGTCCGGCCTGATGCGATCCCTCTTCCCCCGGACGCGGCACACCGAGAGAACCCCCGATCCGAAAGGGTTCGAACCGACCCAGCCCCCGCCGTCCCCGAAGCCGCGGCGGGAGGTCTCGTTCGCGCAGAGCCCGGCGGTCCGCGACCTGGCGACGTCCCAGGCGACGGTCGCGATCCCGTCGATGCAGGCCGACGCGCCGACCGGAAAGGTCTTCCTTCGGTCTCCGGATGAAAAGCCGACCGAGACCAAGTCGGGGGAGGTGACGCTCGAAGCGGAGGGTCCCTTCGGCGACGACCGGACGCGCGCGACGAAGCGCCCGACGCGCGGAGTGGGGGACCCCGCCTCGTCGCCGCCCGACCTCGCGGCGGCGGTGACGGCGACCACGCCGGTGCCACTCCGCGCGCCGGACCTGCCGGCGGGGTCGGCAGAGGTAGCGACGGCGACCGCGCGGTCGAAGGAGCCGGGCGCGGCCGATGCCGCACCGGTCGAGGCCGCCGTTCCGGCCACCCGTCCGCGGGAGTCGGGCGCCGTCGAAGCGCCGACACTTCGCCCGCGTGAGGCGGGGCCGGCGAAGCCGGCGCGCGGCGCCTCCGATCCGCGCGGGCCGGCGCCCCGGGGCGGCGCCGAACCGCGTGCGTCGCCCGCGGGTGGCGGGCTCGCCGGTCTCGTGCCGGTCCTCGCGCTCGCCGCGGCGGCCGTCCTGGCGTACGTCGCCTCGGGGGCGTTGCTGCCGAAGCGGACCCCGCAGGACGGCGCGAGCCGCACCGCGAACCGCAAGGGGCCCCCCGGGAGGCCGATGGCGACGTCGCCGCGTCTGACGGCCGCGACGGCGGAGCCGTCGGCGGCCGACCGCGCCGCCGTCGCGGCGGCCGAGCCGGAACCGCCAGCCCGTCCGCTCGCGCCCGCCGTCGATCCCGGCGCGCCGCCGCGTGTCCCCCCCGTGCCGCCGCCGGAGACGGCGGGAGCGTCGCGTCCGCGATCGGTCGCGGTTGCCGAGCGCCCGAGCGCCGCGCGTCCGGCCGTCACCCCCGCCTCCGCGGTCCGCCCCGCGAGCGCCACCCGCCCGGTGGAGGCGTTCGGGACGATCTCGGTGAACGCGTCCCCGTGGGGGGTGGTGCACGTCGACGGCGTGAAGGTGAAGAACACGCCGCTCCTGTCCCATCGCCTCAAGGCCGGCCGTCACACCATCGTGGTGAGCAACCCGGAGTTGAAGCGGTCGGAGACACGCGTGATCGAGGTTCGCGCGAACGTCGACGAAGAGCCGATCCTGGTCCGTTTCGAGTGACGGGAGCTCTAGTGCTCGACCGTGACAGAGACGCGGTCGTCGGGCGGAGGGGCGCTGGCGATCGCGGCGGTACCGGCGGCAACCACGGCCACGCCGCCCGCCGCCCACCAGATCCACCGGCCCAGGCGCGGCGAGCCACCGGACTTCGCCGCGGGCCGGCCGGCGGGGATGGCCGTCTCGTCGTTCTCCGGAGTCGAGCGCGACGCCACGCGCGGCGCGAACAAACGTTCGACCGCGCGTCGGAGGGGCGCGTCGATCGAGGCGGACGCGCCGAGGTCGACGATCGTCGCGCGTGACGGTCCGCGCGGACGGATCGATCGGGTCTTGACCAGCGCTTCGATCCGGCCGCGGGTCTGCCGCAGGTCCCACGCCAACCATCGGGGGGTTCCCGCCTGGCGGGCGAGGGCATCGCCGGCGGCGTTCGAGCCGGCCGGATCTCCCCGCTGCACGGCGGCGCGCAGACTGGCGAGCGCCTTCGCGGGGTTCGCCGTCATCGCCAGCTCGACGGTGCGGGTCGCGCCGTCGAGCTCCACCCGCTCGACGGCGTCACCCGACTCGGTCGTCGCCTGCACCAGGTGTTCGCCGTACGGGAGGACCGCGGGGAGGCTGCGGGCGGCGGAACCGTCGATGTGAACCTGCGCCCCCGGCGTCACGACGACCCTCAGCTCCCCGACGGGTCCGCCGAGGACCGCGCGCCTCGCCTGCTCGTAGGCGTCGACCACCTCGGGGGAGAAGCTGCGCGTCTCGAGTCGCCGGCCGGGATCGAGCACCGCCGATTGCCGGAAGCGCGCGCGCGCGCCGTCGACGTCCCCCGTGGCGAGCGCGACGATCCCGAGATAGAGACGCGCCTGCCGCGCAATCGACGCCGCCTCCGGATCGGGGGACGAGACCGCCAACGCGTCCGCTTCCAGGAGCGCGCGAACGGCGGCGTCGAGCGAGAGGGTCCGGTAGAGGTCGATCCCCCGGGCAAGCCCGCGCCTCGCGTCGTCCAGCGGCGGCACCGGAGGCGCGGTGGGGGCCGGTGGTCCGGTCACCGTGAAGCCCCGCTCGGAGAGCAGCGCCCGCAGGCGCTCGTCCACCCGGGCGGCCAGCGGCTTCGGAGCGCCCGCCCCCTCGACGTAGACGAGCAGGATCGCCTCGCCTTCGGCGGCGCGCGCCGGGACGGCGCCGAGCGTGGCGCACGCGGCGAGGATCCGGAGACCCGTGGCGGCCCGACGTCGGATCCAGCGGCAGGCGGCGGTCATCCCGCCATCGTACCGCGGCCGCTCCGTCCGGGAAACGGCCGTTCGCCCGTCTCTTTCAACAGGCCCATCCAGTAGCGGAAGAAGAGGAGCCCGTTCCGAACGGTCACCCAGGTTCGCCCGTGCTGCTCCCATCGACGCGCGGAGGTCGACACCGCGGCCGGCGCCAGCACCACGCGACCGTGGCGGCGGAGCCGCCGGATCAGGTCGAGGTCCTCGCAGTAGGGGAGGTCGCGGAACCCGCCGATCGTCTCGAACAGCCGCCGACGCACGAAGAACGCCTGGTCGCCGTACGGGCTGCCGAGGAACTTGGAACGCAGGTTCGCGTTGCGCGCGGTGAAGGCGTAGAACCAACCCTCCCCCGCGATCGAGAGATGGAACGCGCCGCCGGCGATCCGCGCGTCGTCCAGGACCCGCCGGACCCAGTCGTAGGCGTCCGCCGGAAGTCGCGTGTCGGCGTGCAGGAACAGGAGCGTTTCGCCGGTGGCGGAGGCGGCGCCCGCGTTCATCTGCCGCCCGCGCCCGCGCGCGGTGGTGACGACCCTCGCCCCGTGCCGCTCCGCAATCGCGGCGGTGCCGTCGGCGCTTCCGCCGTCGGCGACCAGGATCTCGAGCCCCGGCTCGCGAGGCAGCGCCGCCAGCGAGTCCCCCAGCACGCGCGCTTCGTTCAGGGCGGGGATGACGATCGAGATCCGCATCGGTCGGGCGCTTCGTCGATGGTCTCCAGGACCTCGCCGATGCGTCGCTTCATACCGCGCCCTTCCCGTTCGCGCCAGGACTCGAGCACCGGCTTGAGTCGGCGCTTCCGATCGCGCTCGATCCGGTCCAAGGCGAGGAGCTTCACCTCGCGGTGCACCCGGCCGACGTCGTCGTAGACGTCGGTCGGCGCCTCGCGAGCCGAGGCCCGGACCTCGAGCGTCGCCACCAGCCTCTCCGCCCAGATCGGCTTGATCCGCTCCCATCCGGCGTCGGAGTGCACGAGGAGGCGGCGCGTCCCGTAGCACTCCACGCGCAGCCATCCCTCTTCCAGCATCGCGTCGACCTTCCGTTCGATCTCCCACGGGGAGAAGCGGCGGAGGAGGGCGAAGGAGGGGAGCTCCTCGAATCCGCCGGCGAGCACCTGCTCGGAGCGCATCCCGGCGAGGACTTGCACCAGGAGGTCGGGCCCGCCGCGGGCGATCATCTCGTCGGCGGCCAGGAGGATGCGGTCCCGCTCCTCGTCGGTGAGCGTCACCTCGCGCCGTGACGGCAAGGAAAGGATCTTCGCGCTCACCGGCCTCCCTCCTTCGGACGCCGCCCCCAACCCGGGCAGCCCCATAACGATACATAATTTTATATAAATGACATATAATTATCTTTGCCGAGCCGGTTTCGCCGTCGAAACCGTCGAGGCGAAATCCTCGCGCCCAAGCCCGGGGCCGCGGTCGCCCCGCTTACGGGGACGCGGCGAGGCCGCGGTAGAACTCGCGCGCGCGGGCGCCGACCTCGGAGGTGTAGGCGTAGTTCGAGAACCCGCCCACGACCGCGCCGAGGATCGGTACGGCGCGGGCGGCGGCGCCGCGCCGGACGAGCCGCTTCGCGAAGGCCCGCGCCGTCTCGGCGAGCAGCCGCTCCGCCGCCGGCGCTGCGTCGGTCGGGGCCATGCGCCGCAGGGAGGTCAGGTCGACCGTTTCGCCGAGCGCGGAGAGCAGCAGCCCCCAGGCGTCGACGCGGTGAGGCCCCAGCGGGAGTCCGTAGGCGACGCACAGGCTCTGCGCCAGCCGCAGGTTCACCGCGACCAGCGCCGCGGCGTCGGCCGCCATCGTGACCACCCCCGCCGCGCCGAGCGAAGCGCCGTTGGAGGTGGCCCAGATCTTCGCCGCCTTCAGGAAGGTGGTCGCGAGTGCGTCGCGCTTCTCGATCGGGCAGGCGCGGAGCTCGGCGAGGTTGGTCGCCGGCAGTCCACGCGCCTGCGCCTCGGAAATCACCCACTGCTCGCGCACGCCGACCAGCCGGTAGACCCTCAGCAGCTGCCGCGCGAACTCGTCGACCACCCGCCGCGGCGGCGTTCGATCCGCCCCCCTCTTGGCGAGGTGCTCCGCCGGAGGCGGGGACGGGGCCCGGGCGCGGTGGCGAGCTTTCTTGCGAGATCCAGGCACGCCCCCCAGTTTACAGCAGCCGGATCGGGTCGGTTCCGATCGGATCCGAATCGGTCACCGATTCCGTTCCGATCCGTTCCGCTCACGTTTCGGCTCCGGCTCCGACTTCCTTCCCCGTACGCGGGAGGGAAGGGAGTCGGAGCCGGAGTCGGAAGGGAAGGAATAGGGAAGGGCCGAGCCGAGCCGGGTGCGAGCCGACCAGCGACGCTTCTAGTACCGGTAGCCGTCCCCCTTGAACGGCCCCTCCGGTGACACTCCGATGTACTTCGCCTGCTCCGGTGAAAGCTTCGTCAACTTCGCCCCGAACGCCGCGAGATGGAGCCGCGCCACCTTCTCGTCGAGGTGCTTGGGAAGGGTGACGACCGACTTCCCGTACTTCTCGGCGTTCTTGTGCAGCTCGATCTGCGCCAGCACCTGGTTGCTGAAGCTGTTCGACATCACGAAGCTGGGGTGGCCGGTGGCGCAGCCCAGGTTCACCAGGCGACCCTCGGCGAGCACGAGAATCGATCGGCCGGTGTCCTTGAACTTCCACTCGTGGACCTGCGGCTTGATCTCGATCTTCTCGACCTTCCCCTCCTCGCGGAGCGCCTCCAACCCGGCCATGTCGATCTCGTTGTCGAAGTGGCCGATGTTGCAGACGATGGCGTTGTGCTTCATCCGCCGCATGTGGTCGACGGTGAGGATCGACTTGTTCCCGGTGGCGGTGACGAACAGGTCGAACTCCTTCACCGCGTCCTCGACGGTGATCACGTCGTAGCCGTTCATGCACGCCTGCAGGGCGCAGATCGGGTCGACCTCGGTGACTGCGACGCGCGCTTGCTGACCTTTGAGCGACTGCACGCACCCCTTGCCAACGTCGCCGTAACCGCAAACGAGCACGCGCTTGCCAGAGAGCAAGATGTCGGTGGCACGCATGATGGCATCGACGAGCGAGTGGCGGCAGCCGTAGAGGTTGTCGAACTTGCTCTTGGTGACGGAGTCGTTGACGTTGATGGCGGGGAAGAGCAGCGTGCCCCCCTGTTCCATCTGGTAGAGGCGGTGAACGCCCGTTGTGGTTTCTTCGC
>CAYJRR010000056.1:12067-29538 GCA_964372275.1 uncultured bacterium | reverse complement strand
CCGAGACCGCCATCCTGCTGTCGCGCACCCTCCGGACGACCCCCGAGTTCTGGATGAACCTGCAGAAGACCTACGAACTTCGACGCGCCGAGATCGACGTCGGCCGCACCGTCGTGCGAGAGGTCCTACCATCGACGTGAGGCACCCGGGGAATGCCGACCCCGGGCAATGCCGAAGCGGAATCTCGAAGCTGGTAAAAACGTGGCGTCGGCATCGAGCTTCATCTCGCGCGGCGGGCGGCGTAGTAGCGGTCGACGTGGGCGGCCATGGCGGCGTGGACCCGGTCCATCAGCGCGGGGAGCTCTTCGTCCTTCAGGCCCGCGGTCGGGATCGGGGCGTCGACGTGGACGGTGACGGTGTGGCCGGGGCGGAGGAGCCAGCTTCCCTTGCGCATCACCTCGAACATGCCGGTGACGGTCACCGGGACGACCGGGACGCCGAGGTCGCGGGCGAGGAAGAAGATCCCCTTCTTGAAGGGTCCGACCCGGCCGTCGAGGGTGCGCGTCCCCTCGGGGAAGGCGAGCACCGAGTGGCCCTTGGAAATCTCTGCCTGCATCAGGCGGAGGAGCTGCTTGGCCTGCGAGGGATCGCCGCGCCGCACCGGGATCGTGCCGCGCGAGCGCATGTACCAGCCGTAGACCGGATAGCGGAAGTGCTTCTCCAGCTCCATCCCCTGCTTGAAGTGCGGCGTCGCGCAGTAGAGGGTGGTGTGGTCCAGCATGTTGACGTGGTTCTGCAGGAAGACGTACTGCGTGTCGGCGCGCACGGCGGGATCCACCACCGCGCGCCAGCGGGAGCCGGTGAGGCGGATCTGGCCCCGGGTGTAGAGGCGCGCCAGCCCGTCGGCACGATCGGGGCCGAGCAGAGCGGCGCCGACCCACATCAAGGCGAACATCGGCGTCATCCAGGCGACGCCGATGATCCATAGGAGCACGGCGATCGCCTTGTCGATCCAGTTGGCGTCGAACGGAGTCGCAACCCTCGGCCGAGGCGTTCCCGCGCCCGTTGGCGCGCCGGCCGACTCTTTGGACGAGGCGGGCCGCGACGCGGATGCCGGCCCCGTCAACGTACCTTCGGGGCGCCATTCGCCTTCGTCGGAGGCCACGAGTACCTCGCCACGGGCGCTCATTCGACGACCGTCTCCATCGGGCGGATGGCGTCGCGGGTGAGCTCCTCGCGGAGCGACTCGGCGAGCGGGTCGCGCTTGAGCTTCATCGACGCCGTCCGCGGGAAGGCGTCGCTCCACTCGATCAGCCCGGCGAGCCGCTTGTGCTCCGGAAGGACGCGATTCTTGGCTCGGATCTGCGCCAGGAGCTCCACCGCGTCGGGGCCGTTCGCGCGAGGGCGGACGACCGCCACCAGCTCCTCGCCGACCAGCTTCCCGCGGGGCCAGAGGTAGTCGGCGGCGTAGACCGCCAGCTCCTCGCAGGGGAGGCCCTCGAACGCGCTCTCGACGTCCTCCGGATAGACGTTCTTCCCCCCCTCGGTGACGATCATGTTCCTGCTGCGTCCGACGAGGTGGAGGTGGTTCGACGCGTCGAGCCAGCCGCGGTCGCCGGTCTTGAGCCACCCGTCGACGATCGTCTCGGCGGTGAGCGCGTCGTCGTCCAGGTAACCCTTCATCAGGGTCCGCGAGCGGACGAGCACCTCGCCGATGCCGTTCGCGTCCGGATCGACCACCTTCACCTCGGTCCCGGGGAGCGGCCGTCCGACCGAGTCGGCCCGGAACGGCCGCAAGTCGTGCAACGTGACGACGGTGCAGGCCTCGGTCAGGCCGTAGCCGATCACCACCGGAATCCCGAGGCGGTAGAAGAACTCGGCGCGCGCGCGGTCGACGAACGCCCCGCCGCAGAACAGGTACTTGAGCTCGCCGCCGAACGCCTCGTGGATCGGGCGGAGCAGCGCGCGGCTCAAACCGCGGTTCGGCGCGCGTCGGGTGAGCGACTCGTTCGCGTTGGCGAGCGTGTCGACGATCGTCCGCTTCCACGGCGGCAGCGCGTCCAGCTTCTCCTTGAGCGCCCGCTCGAACGCGGTCAGCACCAGCGGCACCAGCGCCATGTGCGTGACCCGGTACCGCTTCATCGTGTCGAGCAGGAACTCCGGACGCAGCGTTCGCTGGTGGACGACGGTCGCGCCGCCGCACAGCGGACCGACGAACCCGCACATGAAGTCGATCGCGTGGTTGGTCGGCAGGATCGAGAAGTACCGGTCCCCCTCCACGAGCGGATAGATCGCGGAGAGGGAGCGGTACTGCTCCAGGTAGGCGTCATGGGTGAGCTGGCAGCCCTTCGGCCGCCCGCCGGTCCCCGAGGAGTAGACGATCGAGGCCACGTCGTCGCGCGTGCGCCGCACGAACGCCGGCTCCGGACCCTCCTCGTCGAGGAGCTCCCACCGCTCCGCCCCGCAGCGCGCCAGCTCCGCCGACACGGCCTCCGCCGCCGCATTCACGGCGGCGCGTACGCCCGGCGCCTCGGAGACCAACGCCCGGGGGAGGAAATCGCCGCCGGCGTCGACCAGCCTCTTCCAGAGCGGGTACTCGACGAGGAGCACCTTCGCCTTGGAGTGGTTGAGCAGGGCCCGCTGCTCCGCCGGGGAGAGCTTGTAGTCGATCGGGACGAGCACCGCCCCACGGTGGAGCGCGCCGAGCGCGCCGATCAACCACCGCGACTGGTTGCTCATCAGGATCGCCACGCGATCGCCGGGGCCGAGACGGCTGGCGACGAGCCACCGGGCGACCGCCATCGAGGCGCGCTTCAGCTCCAGGTAGGAGTAGCTGGCGCTCTCGCGCTTGCGGTCGGTCTCGACCAGCGCCAGGTTCGTCTTGAACTGGACCAGCGCGTCGCCCAGGATCTCGCCCAACGACTGGTAGCGCGTGGGATCGATCGCACGGTCGGCCTCCTTCGCCCGCCACCGCTCCGGGAACTGCGGAATCGCGCTCACAGCCGCCTCGCGATCACGGCGGCGAGCCCGGCGAAGGTGCGCACGTCCTGGACCTCGTAGTCGGGGATCTCGACGCCGAAGGCCTCCTCGATCTCGGTCAGGAGCTCCATCGCCTGGATCGAGTCGATCGCGAGCGATTCGAAGAGGTCGTCCTCGAGCTTCAGGGAGCCCGACGACTTGCGGAAGCGCCGCTCGGCGAGGGAGAGGAGCCGGGCACCGTGTTCCTGTGTCATGGCAGGTAGGGCCTCACGTCGTTGCTGTTCACGAAGCGATCGAGCGCCGCCTCGACGGTGGGGGAGGCGATCATCCGGCAGAAGAGGTCCTTCTCGCGCGCCAGCGCCTCGGCGGGGAGCGGCTTGGCGAACGCCTTGGCGGCGCGCGCCGCCGCCGGATCGAAGCGCGCCGCCTGCTCCGCAAGCCGGCGCGCGACGCCGAGGTGCTCGCCGCGGGCGACGACCTGCGAGACGAGCCCCAGCTCGTGGGCGCGCGCGGCGCCGAGGCTTCGGCCGCTCAGAAGCAGATCGCGGATGACGGCGTTGCCGACGTCGCGCTGCAGACGCGGGATCCCGCCGAAGCCGGGGACGAGCCCGAGCCGGAGCTCCGGGAAGCAGAAGCGCGCGCTCTTGTCGGCGACGATCAGGTCGCAGGTCAGCGCCAGCTCGAACCCGCCGCCGAAGACGAAGCCGTGCACCGCCGCGACGGTGACGAGCGGCGCGGTATCGATCGCGTCGAAGGCGGCGTGGATCCGGTCGATGAAAACCCGAACCTCGCGGGCGCTTCGCGCGCGCCAGGCTTCGTCCGCATCGTCCCGGCGGGCGAGCAGACCGTCGTGGAGCTCGCGCAGGTCGGCGCCGGCGCAGAAGCCGGCGGGGCGCGCGCTGGCGATCGTCATCGCCTTCGCCCCCGCCGCGCCGTAATGGAGCAACTCGGCCAGCCGCTCGAGCTCCTCCAGGGCGGTCGTGCCGATCTCGTTGCACGGGGCCCGGTCGAGCGTAACCTCGAGGATCTCTCCGTCGAGACGCCAGCGCAGCGCCTTGCCCTCGAAGAAAGCCAAGTTCGTCGAATTTTCCGCCGGCCCAGGGCCTTCCCCGCCGACGGCGCGCAGCTCGCCCCGGCTCACGCCTTGGACTCCGCATAGAGCCGATCGATCTCGGATCGGAAGTGGGCCTCGATCGCCTTGCGCTTGAGCTTCTGGTTGGCCGTCAGAAGCCCGCTCTCTGGCGTGAACGGCTCGGAGGTGAGGTGAAAGGCGCGCACCCGCCGGTAGTGCGGCAGCTCCGCGTTGATCGCGTCGATCCCCGCCACGACCTTCGCGCGCGACGCCGTCCCGGCGACGATCGCCACCAGGTGCGGGCGCGCGTGACCGACGACGACGGCGTGCGTCACCCCGTCGACGCGGCCGACGATCGCCTGCTCGATCGGCTCCGGCGCCACGTTGTGCCCCGAGGTCGGGACGAGCAGGTTCTTCACCCGGCCGACGATCCGCAGGTTCCCCGTCCCGTCCAGCTCGACCTGGTCGCCGGTGCGCAACCACTCGCCGGCGAGGACCGCCTCGGTCTCGCGCGGCTTCCCCCAATAGCCGGGGAAGACGTTCGGTCCGCGCACGAGCAGCTCGTCGTCGTCGCCGATCTTGAGCTCGACCCCGGGGATTGCCCACCCGACCCGACCCGGAATCGCCCCGAGACCGCCGGCCGCGCTCGGTCGATCCATGGTGACGATCGCGGTCGTCTCGGTCAGGCCGTAGACCTGGTAGACCGGAAGCCCAAGCATCTCGAACCAGCGCTGGGTCTCCTCCGCGAGCGGCGCCGAACCGCAGATCAGGCAGACCAGGTCGGGACCGATCTGCGCGCGGATCTTTTTCAGGATGACGGCCCGCGCGAGCGCGAACGCCACGCGATCCGCGAGGCGCCCTTCGCCTCGGGCGATCCGGAAAAAACCGTCGCGGCCGCGCGCGTAGAGCGCGCGGATCGGCGCGGGCTGCGCGGCGATCTTCCCTTCGACCCCCTTGCGGATCCGCTCCAGGAGCGCCGGCACGTTGAGAAGGTAGTGCGGCCGCGCCGTCTTCAGCTCGCGCGCCAGGTCGTTCAGATCGGTCGAGACGCGGATGCCGCCCCCGCGGAACAGGCCGGTCCAAAGCACGATGCGCGACCCGGCGAAGCAGAACGGCAGGTAGTGGAAGACGCGGTCCTCCTCGCCACGGCCGGTCCCCATCATCTCCCGCAACGCGTCGCGCGTGACCGGCAGCATGTGGTCGACGTTGGCGCCGGTGAGGACGACCCCCTTCGGCTCGCCGCTCGTCCCGGAGGTGTAGATCAACGTCACCGCCTCGGCGGACCCGGCGGGTGCGGGGAGGTCGGCGATCGCCTCTCCGCGGCCCAGCTCGTCCAGCTTCCGGATCGGCGCGCCGTCCCAATGCTCGCGCACCGCCGCGGCCAGTGGCTCGTCGGCGCAAAGGACGAGGCTCGTCCCCGCGTCGCGCATCATCGCCACCAGCTCGTTCGGCGACTGCCGGTGGTAGAGCGGAACCGAGACGACCGCCTCCGCCAGCATCGCCAGGTCGGCCGCAACCCAGTCGTGGCCGTTCGGTGCGATCAGCGCCACGCGATCGCCGCGGCGGACCCCTTCGGCGCGGAGCGCGCCGCGCATCCGCGCCACGCGTTCCAGGAGGTCGCCCCCGCGAAGCGGGACCAGCGTCTCGCCGCGCACCTCGGTGACGAACGCCTTCTCCGGATGCCGTTCCAGATGATCGAAGATCGTCCCGACGAACGCCGCCGGGCGCGAATCGGGGGTGTCGGTCGGGCTCTCGCGTCGAAGGGGAAGGCTCACGTCTCGCTCCTCGTCGGTATCGAAAAGATCAGGCCACCCGTCCGTGCCGCTTGCCGTCGCGTCCCGCCGCGGCGTGCGCGAGCATCCGCACCACCGCCTGCGGCAACGGCGGCAGGTGGGCCCACGGGTCGCCCCCCTCCCCGAGGCCGGCGCGGATCGGGAGACGCGGGTGCGCCGCGCGCACGTGCTCGACGAAGGCGATCCCCATCTCCCCCATCCGCACCAGGTTCTTCTCCACGCAGGCGGCGATCCCGGCGCGCACGCCGTCGGCATCGCGGTGCAACCGCCACAACGTCTCGTGGAGACGCTCCTCGAGGTCCTCGTCCTCGACCCCCATCGCCAGCTCGGGCTGGCCTCGGTCGGCCATCAGGTTGCGGATCCGTTCGTCCATGGTGATCCCCGCCGACGGCACGCCGCCGGGCATCGAGGTCACCACCGCGTGGTAGCGCGACGCGACCAGGAGCGACGCCTGGCGCAGCAGCGAGACCATCTCGTACATGTCGATCCGGTCCGAGACGAAGACCGGCGCCCCGCCCAGCCGTCCGCCGAGTCCTTCGCACGCCTCGCGGTCGAGCGCCTCCATCCCCACCACCGCCACGAACGCCCCCGACTTCTTGCGGTAGCGGTCGACGGCGGAGGCGATGGCGTCGAGGTAGACCCGCTGCTTGCGGTCGACCTCCGAGCCGGCGTTGTGGAAGTAGACCGATTCGTAGTGCGAATCGTCGTGCATCCCGGCGAGGGCGTGCATCGCCCCCTTCACCAGGTCGGGCTTCACCGGCCACCAGAACGGGTTGATCGGACAGACGACGAGCAGCGTCCTTCGCCCGTCCCACCCGGCGGCCTTCAGCAGCGCTTCGCCGGCCGCGGGCGGCGCCGGCTCGAAGGTCCAGGCGGTGTCGGTCCCGGGCTTGGAGCGCACGCCGAGCCGCGCCAGGACCCCTTGCGATTCGCGGTTGCGGGTCAGAATCAGCGCGTCGCGGCAGTAGCGCTTCACCAGCCGCTCGAGCGAGGGATCCATCGCCCCGGCCTCGCCGCCGTAACCGATCGCCAGCTTCATCTCCGCCGACGCCAGCCCCAACGACCCGACCATCATCGTCGACAGCGCGTTGGCGAACTTCGACTTGAACATCGACCCTTCGCAGGCGACCACCCCGTGCACGCGGTGCACGGCGTCGAACAGGAACTTCGGAAAAAGCTGCGGCAGGTGGAGCTGCTTCACCGTGCGGAAGTAGCCGCGCGACTTCGCCGGATCGAGGGTGAGGATCGACAGGTCGAGGTGGTCGTCGCCGAGGAGGTGGCGGAACTGCCGGATCATCTCCTCGACCCGGACGTCGGCGCCGGTGTTGCGGGTCCCGCTGTAGCCGGCAAGCAGGAGCTTGAGCGGCGAGCCCGGGCGCCACTGCGCGCCGGGATCGACCGGGTAGCGGAGCTTCGCCGTCTCGATCAGACCGGCCATCGTCCGCTGGAGGAGCCGATCGGCGTCGAGCGCCCCGGCGAGCGCGTCGAACAGACTCACGCCGCCCTCCGCGCGCTCTTCGTCGCCGGCGCCCGGCGGCCGACCGGCGTCGGCGTCGCCGGCGCGCGACGCGCGGGCGGCGGCGTGCGCGCCGCGATCCCGACCGGTGCCCGCGGCGCCAGTTTGCGCGCCGACTTCGGCGGGGTCTTCTTCCTCCGCGGGGTGGTCGGCGCGCGCCGGGGCGTGTCGGAGAGCGGCGCGTAGGGGTATTCGAACTTCACCCGCTTGGCGTATTCGTAGAGCGGGGCGCAGTACTCCGTGAACGGCGTCGGGCGGATCCCCAGCTCCCCGGTCACGCGGGCGTTGTCGAAGACGGTGTCGTAGGTGATGTAGGGCAGGAAGACCTTGAGCAACGTCGCGATCCCCTGCACCGGCCCTCGCCCGGGAAGCGCCGCCAGCGCGTCGACGGTCCAGGAGAACGGACGCTCCAGGCGCGGCAGGAAGCGCGTCGGCCGACGGCCGGTGCCGCGCACCAGCGCCTCGACGATGCGTCCGGCGGTCGACGACGCCGTCCCGGCACTCAGGTGGTAGATCTCGTGGTCGGTGCGCTCCTTGGCGTGCAGCCGCGCGATCGCCTTGCCGACGAAGTCGGCGTTGACGATGTCGAGCCGACCGTCCGACCGGACCGGAACGAACGGGAGGTCGGCGAGGAGGCAGAACGCCTGCACCATGTCGAACTGGGTCGTCTCCGGCTTTCGCGAGTCCCCCATCACGATCGACGGCCGGAAGAAGGTCTTCGGGACGTCGGGGAGGAGCTCCCGGATCATGTGCTCGCAGAACTTCTTGGTGCGCGCGTAGGGGTCGTAGTCGGATCGCTTCCAGTCGATGGCGTCGTCCTCACGCACCACCTCCCGATCGCGCTTTCCGGCCACCGCCACCGTCGAGACGTGGCTGAAGCGGGCCAGTCCGCGCGCGTCCTTTATCTCCCGGGCGAGCTTCACCATCGAGAGCGTCCCGCGGAGGTTGGTGTTGAGACACTCCTTCTCCGACTTGCGGTTGAGCGACGCCGCGATGTGCAGCACCGAGTCGACCGAGCGGACGACGTCGCGCCGCGCCTCGGCGGAGAGTCCCAGGCCCGGCGCCACCAGGTCGCCGGAGACGAAGTCGATGCGCTTGAGCTCCGCGCGGAACCGCGTCTCGCTGCCGTGGAGCTGCATCGCGCGCCACAGCTTCGCCGCCGCCTCGTCGCGCGACTTCGCGCGCACCATCAGCGAAAGGCGGTGATCGGTCCCGGAGAGGAGCGAGTCGACGACGTAGGAGCCGAGGAAGCCGGTCCCACCGGTGATCAGGATGTTCACTAGGCGATCCTTTCCAGCGCGGGATGCGTCGCCGCGGGGGTGATGCGGAACGGCGGATCGGAGGGGCGATCCTCGGGGGCCTTCTTCCCCCGGAGCAGCGGGAAGCACCAGGTGGCCAGGCCCGGCCCCTGCACCTCGACCCAGTAGTGGCGCCAGTCGAGCGCCTCGATGTCGAAGCCGAAGGTCTCCCGGTCGGCGGGGGAAAGCGCCGCGCTCGCCGCCGCCACCCGATCGGCGAGGAAGACGTAGTCGTTGTCGTGGATGAACGGCTTGTAGAGGCGGAGCATGTATTCGATCCGACCGAGGAAGCGGTCGGCCCCTTCCAGCGCCGACGACGCCTCGCGGATCGCCTTGTCGAGCTTCTTGCCGAACGCCCGGTCGAGCCGGGGCGGCAGCTCCTTGCGCGGCTCGATCCGGGCGAGGAAGCGGCCGAGGCCGCGCGCCGCGCGACCGACCGCCGGCAGGAAGCGGCTCGGGCGGCGGTCCGGGGCCGGCACGGCGTCGAGGTAGCGGAGCACCAGCCGCTGGAGCGGCGTCGCGTCGGGACCGGCGAAGCGGCGTCGCGTCGACAAGCCCGTCAGCTCGATGGCGCGTCCGAAGGTGAACGGGTTCCGATGCGATGAGGCCAGCTGGTAGACCGGGTGCGCCCGATCGCGGAGTTGGTCGGCGAGCGCGACGGTCAAACCCCGCGCCACCGTGTCGACCGGGACGACGTCGAAGCGGTTCTCCGGCCTCGACGGCAGCCGCCGGAACGGACTCGACAGCAGCCAGAAGAGCGGACCGGAGGTGTTGATCCCTTCGTTCCAGCCGGGGAACGGATAGGCGGCGGCGCACTCCACGATGGCCGGGCGCACCACCACCGTCCGCACGTCGTCGCGCTCGGCGAGGAGCTGCTCGGCGAGCCCTTTCGAATAGGTGTAGATGTTCGGGAACCCGAGCCGCTCCGCGCGCGCGTTCGCCGCCTCCACCCGCGCGCGGCGCGCATCGGAGGAGCCGGCGCGGTCGAAGCGGCGGTCGACGCGGTCGCAGTCGTGCTCGAGGAGACGGAGCTCCTCGGATGGCCGGAAGGCGGTCCCGTTGGGACCGACGCCGCGGACGAGCGTCTCCGCGATCTCGCCCGACCGGTTGCCGGCGACGAAACAGGTCGAGACGTGCAGCAGCCGCTTCGACTTGGTGCGCGCCGCCAGGTCGGCGACGTGGATCGCCCCGCGCACGTTGACGGCGATCGCCTCGCGCGGGTCGGGCTCGAAGTCGGTCGAGCCGGCGAAGTGCACGATGCCGTCGAGCGTCCGGGCGATCCGCGCCGCGCCCCTCTCGTCGAGCCCGCACAGCGGCCGCGACACGTCTCCTTCGACGACCTCGACACGGTCGGCGAGGAAGCTCCCGAGGTGCGCGCCGTGCCGCGCGCGCAACGGGCGGAAGACGGGGGAGGTGTCGACCAGGCGCTCGAAGCGGGCGAGCGCCGTCTCGCGTTTGCGCCCGCGGATCAGCACCGTGAGGTGGCCGATCTCCGGAACGCGATCGAGGATCATCGCCAGCCAGACCTTCCCGAGGAAGCCGCTCGCGCCGGTCACCAGCAGGTGCTTTCCGGCCAGCGTCTCCGGGAGGGAGCCCGCCGGCCGCTTCGCGAGAGGCGCGGCGCGCATGGCGCTTCCGATCCGGCGGTCGCGCTTCATCCTTCCACCACCGGCCAGTCGTGGGAGCGCGCCAGCCGGCGGAGGTGCCGGTCGGGGCTCACGGCGCACGGTCGTCCGATGGCGCTCAGCAGCAGGCCGTCCTCGTCCCGGGCGCCGTACGCCGACGACGCGGCGAGGTCGATCTTGCGCTCGTCGGCGAAGGCGCGGGCCCACTGGCCGGAGAGATTCCCCGCGACGACCGGCTCCCGCAGACGCCCGGTCGCCGTCGGCGGCTGCCCCGCCCCGCCCCGCTTCATCTCCAGCCGGTTGCAGACCAGCTCCGCCGCGCCGACCCGGTCGGCGAGGGGGCGCACGATCACGTCCAATGAATCGCTGATCAGGATGACCTGGCACCCCTGGGCGCGGGCGGTGGCGATCAGGTCCAGGCCGACCGTACGGAGGTGGGGCTCGATCTGGCGGTCGTAATATTCGCGGCCCAACTCGAAGAGCCGGTCCTCGGTCATCCCCCGCAGCGCCATCCAGCCGACGCGGGTGGCGAGCCGGGCGTCACGCCAGGGCCCGGCGAGGGCGAACGGAACCGCCAACGCCACGTTGCCGAGCCGGGTGACGCGGTCGCCGATCGCCTGCGCGTTCGCCGCCATCCAGGCCGCGGCCGCGAGCGTCGGCCTCGCGGTCAGCGTCCCCTCCACCCGGAAGAAGGCAGCCTTCTGAAGCCTCGCCATGGAATCCTCCCACCAACCGGCGCTTACTAGCATTTTCCGGGCGGGCGTGTCGCCCGAATTTCGGAGGCGGGAGCTCGGACGAGGCTTTACGAAGCCCCGCGCGCGTGTATTAGGATGCGCGTTTACGATGCGTCGGACGAAACGACCGGGTCGGAGACGCGCGGCGTCGGGCCGGACCGTCGTGGTGGTCAATCCCGCCGCGGGGGGCGGGAAGGGACGGCGGCGCGCCCCCGCGATCCTTGCGCGGCTCGAAGCCGCGCTGGGGACGCTCGAGGTGCACGAAACGGAGCGCGCCGGACACGCCACGGAGCTCGCGCGGGCGGCGGTCCGCACGGGGGCGGCGCGGGTGATCGCCGTCGGCGGCGACGGGACGGTGCACGAAGTGCTGCAAGGCCTCCTCGGCGAGACGGCCCCTGGCGACCGGCGACGGTTGGCGGCCGGCAGCCGACGATCCCCCGGGACCTCCGCGGGCGGCCGCCCGGCGACGGCGCTTGGCGTCGTTCCGGTCGGCACGGGGAACTCGTTCCTCCGGGACTTCGGCGTCGACTCCTCGGAAGAGGCGCTGCGGCGGATCGCCTTCGGAAAGCGCCGGCCGGTCGACGTGGGCCGATTCGAGGCGCGCGGCGCCTCGGGGTGGTTCCTGAACCTGCTCGGCGCCGGCTTCATCGCCGACGTCGCCGAGACGACCAACCGCGTCTTCAAGCCGCTGGGGCCGAGCGGCTACGTCGCCGGCGTCCTGGCCAAGCTCGCCGCCCTTCCCCGCCCCGAGACCACGATCGTCGTCGACGGCCGGACCGTCTTCGACGGGAAGCTGGCGATGGCGGCGGTCTGCAACTCCCAATACACCGGCGGCCGGATGTGGATGGCCCCCAACGCCTCCGCCGACGACGGACAGCTCGACATCATCGCCGCCGGGGACCTGGGGCGGATGGAGCTCTTGCGGGTCTTTCCGTCCCTCTTTCTGGGGACGCACGTCTCCCATCCGAAGGTCCGGATCTATCGCGGAACCCGTGTCCGGATCGAATCGGTGGTGGAGCGGCACCTGATGCCCGACGGCGAGGTGCGCGGCACGACGCCGGTCGAGGTGCGGATGCTCCCGAAGGCGATCGACGTGCTCGTCTAGCGCTGCGTGCCGACGCCGGCGTTCTCGGCGGTCGTCGCCGCCGGTCCACCGGGCACGGTCGGCGCGCGTCTCGGCACGTCGCTTCCCGCGAGGACCTCGTCGGGATGGAGCAGGCGCATCATCTCGACGAAGCCGATCCGTTTCGCGAGCTCCGTCTCGAGCCGGTCGGCTTCCGCGCCGCGCTTCCGCGATCGGGAATCGGCGACGAACGATGTGACGACCGCGCCGACCCCGACGGCCAGCGTCGCGCCGGTCATGATCCAGAAGGCCGGGGCGACCGGAAGGAACAGGTTCATGAACGACAGGCCGGCCATCACCGTCGAGCCGTACTGGACGACCGTGACGCCGAGATCGGCCGAACGCTCGCCGAGCCGTTCGAGCCGCTTCTCCTCCGCCCGGAGCCGGACGATCTCGCGGACGATCGCCTGCGTCTCGTCCCTTTGCGCTGCGAGGGCGCTGGCCGCGCCGAGCCCCTGCGGCCACTTGGCGTCGGCCTGCTCCGAAACGGCGGTCACGGACAACAGGACCGCCACCCAACCCGTCCACGCTCGCAACCGAACCATGGGACCTCCCCTCAAGGAATCACCGGATCTCGTTCTTCACCGCCTCGTGCCGACACCCGCCGCCGCGCTGCCCGCCACGACCGACCCAGTCGGGGTCGTCGGAGCCGATCGCGAGACGTTCGCGCCGTCCATCGCGCGCTCGGCTTGGTCGAGGAGCCACCCTAGCTCCTCGAAGGTCATGCGGCCCCGCAACTCGCGCGTGAGACGCTCGGCCTCCCTCTTGTGTCGGGTGGACTTTCGGCCGGCCAACAACGTGAGGAGGATCGTTGCGCTGCCTACGCCGACCGTCAGGGCGAAGGCCACGGGAACGGCGAGCGTGAGCGCCGGAAAGACCAGGCTTGCCACCAGCAGTCCGCCGACTGCCGTCGTACCGACTACCGTGGCTGCCATCCCGATCGTCGAGGCCTGCGCGGCGAGATCGCTCATGCGTCGCGCGTCGGCGCGCAGACGCACGATCTCCTGTGCCTTCCGCCAGTTCTCATCCGTACGGACCTCCGACGGCCAACTCGGTGCCGAGGCCATCGCCGGTCCGCTCACCGACGTCGCGAGAACGACCAACGCCAACCCTCCCGCCAGGCTCCGGAATCGACTCATGACGCCCTCCCCGTGATCCGTTTGACGGGAGGTCGCAACGCGCATGCCACCCGGGCGAGGACAGATTTTCATGCAACTCCAATCGGTTGTGATTGTCGCGCTCCCTGCGACCGCGGGCGCGCATCGCCCATGGGACATCGGCGCGGCGGCGCCAACGCCGCGAGCCCGCCATCGATATGATCGAGCGAATGCCCGACGGCCACGCCTTCCTGCACGCCATGGCGACAGTGTTGTGCGTCGCGGCGGCGACGACGGTCCTGTTTCAGCGGCTGCGACAACCGGTGGTTCTCGGCTACGTCGTCGCGGGGCTGATCGTCGGACCGTACGTGCCGATCCCGCTCGTCGCCGATCGCGAGATCGTGCGGACGCTCTCCGAGATCGGCGTCCTGTTCCTGATGTTCTCCCTCGGACTGGAGTTCAGCCTGCGACGGCTGTTCCGCGTGGGGCCGACCTCGGGGCTGACCGCGATCGTCGAGTGCAGCCTGATGCTCTGGCTCGGCTTCCTCGCCGGCCGCGCCTTCGGTTGGTCGGCGCTCGAAAGCGTCTTCTGTGGCGCGATCGTCGCCATCTCCAGCACCACGATCATCGCCAAGGCGTTCGACGAGCGCGGCACGCGTGGCCGCCTGCGCGAGGTGGTCGTCGGCGTGCTGATCGCGGAGGACCTGATCGCGATCCTGCTGATGGCGACGCTGACCGCCGTCTCGACGGGCGCGGGGCTGTCGACCGGCGCCATCGGAGCGACGGTCGGAAGGCTGGCGCTGTTCCTGGTGGGCATGGTCGTCGTCGGTCTGCTGGTCGTCCCGCGCGCCGTGCGGGCGATCGTCCGGCTCGAGAGGATCGAGACGACGGTGGTCGGCATCCTCGGGATCTGCTTCGCCTTCGCGCTGCTGGCGACCGCCGCCGGCTACCCCACCGCCCTTGGAGCGTTCCTCGCCGGCACGCTCGTGTCCGAGTCGGGGGAAGGGGAGCGCATCGAACGGTGGTTCCACCCGTTGCGCGACCTGTTCGCGGCGATCTTCTTCGTCTCGGTCGGGATGTTGATCGATCCGGCGCTGGTCGCCGGACAGTGGATGCCGATCGCCGTCCTGACCGCGATCGTGGTCACCGGGAAGATCGCCAGCGTCTCGATCGGCGCGTTCCTCACCGGGAACGGCGTCCGCACCTCGATCCAGGCCGGCATGAGCATGGCGCAGATCGGGGAGTTCTCGTTCCTTCTCGCCGCGCTCGGACTTTCGCTCGGAGCGACGGGTGAGCGTCTCTATCCGATCGCCGTCGCCGTCTCGGTGGTGACCACCCTGACGACGCCGTGGTCGATCCGTGCCTCCGGACCGGTGGCGAGCTTCGTCGACCGCAAGCTGCCGCGTCCGATCCAGACCTTCGCCGCGCTCTACGGGAGTTGGGTGGAGCGCATCGGCGCGACGCCGAGGACGGCGCCCGCCGCGTCGGAGATCCGCGTCACGACCGGGCGCCTCCTGGTCGACGCCGCCGTCCTCGCCGCGCTGGTGATCGGCGCCTCCGTCGGCGGTGAACGGCTCACCGAATCGATCGCCCAGCGGATCGGGCTGACGGAAGCGTTCGCGCGCGCGATCGTGCTGGTGGCGACGGCCGGCCTCTCGGCGCCGTTCGCCGTCGGAGTCTTCCGGCTCGCCGGGCGGCTCGGCGGTCTGTTGGCGGAGTCCGCGTTCCCGCCGGGAGAAGCGGGGAAGGTCGATCTGGCGGCGGCGCCGCGCCGCGCCTTCGTGGTGACGCTGCAACTGGCGATCCTCCTGCTGGTCGGCCTGCCGGTGCTGGCGGTGACCCAGCCGTTCCTTCCCGGCGTCCAGGGGGCGGTGGTGCTCGCGCTGCTCCTGCTCGTCCTGGGGATCGCCTTCTGGCGAAGCGCGACCAACCTCCAGGGACACGTCCGTGCCGGCGCCCAGATCGTGGCGGCCGCGCTCGCGGCGCAGGCCGACCGGGGGGGCCGCGCCTCACGGGAGACCGAGGCGGCGACGATGCGCCAGCTCCTTCCGGGGCTCGGCGAGCCGATCCGGGTGGAACTGCCCGCGTCGAGCCCGGCCGTCGGTCGCAGCCTCGCCGAGCTCGACCTTCGCGGACAGACGGGGGCAACCGTCCTGGCGATCCGCCGCGGAGAGTCCGAGATCGTCGTCCCGACGGCGCGCGAGGTGCTGCGAGGAGGCGACGTGCTGGCGCTGGCCGGCGCCCACGACGCGGTCGCGGCCGCACGCGTCCTCCTGGGGGCGCCCGCCGAGGCCTGACCGGAGGGGCGCCTACGCGTCGCGTTGCGCGCGGACGAGGAGCGTGGCGCCGAAGACCGCGCCCGGCATCGCCACCACGTTCATCAGCGGGATCAGGAACAGCAGGAACGCGGCCCCGCCGAACCCGAGCGTCACGGCGCGCCGTTCCCAGAGCCAGCGCAGCCGACCGCGAAGGTGGAGGCCGCGTCGCTCGAGCGGGATCGCCAGGATCTCGGCGGCCAGGAAGAACCCGGAGACGAGGAAGGCCACGAACGCCACCACCGTCTGCCCGAGGAGCGGCACGAATCCGAGCAGGAACAGCGGCACGATCAGCGCCACGTAGAGCACGATCATCAGGATCGACTCCGCCGTGGCCCGGGGGAGCGTCCGCCAGATCGGCGCGTCGATGCCGGGGGGCGGATCGCCGAGGCGGCGCTCCAGGTCGTCGGACAACTTCTCGTAGAACGGCTGCCCGACGACGTTGGTGAGCGTCGCGAACGAGATCGCGGCGCCGACCACGTAGGCCGCGAGCACCGCGATCGCGGCGCTGACCCGGACCGCGCCCCGCAGGAAGGCGGGCCACGACGGCGATTCGGCGAACGGCGTGAGCGCCCGCGCGACATCGTCGAGATAGAAGCCGAGGAGGACGAGGAGGGTGAACAGGATCCCGGCGGAGACCGCCACCGGCAGGATCCCGTACCCCCACGCCGAGCGGGTGCGCGCGAAGAGCAGGATGCCGCGCGGCATGAAGGCGGCTCCGTCCCACACCCGGCCGAGCGTTCCTTGACCGGCTTTCGGCGCGACGCCTACGCTGTTCGCGGGTCCCATGACGCCTGCATACGACAGCCGGCGCGCGAACACCAAGCGCCGCGCGAGGGGGCGCGCGTCGCTCGGTCGCGGCGCCGGTCGGCGATCGCGCGCCTTCGCACTCGCGGCGGCCCTGCCCTGGTGGCTCGAGGCCGACCGGGCGCCGCTCGACGCCGACGTCGACGCGCGCGCCGCCTGGGAGGTGACGCGCGGGTCGGCGGCGGTGGTGGTGGCGATCGTCGACGCCGGGGCCGACCCCGGCGATCCGGCGCTCGCCGGGCGGCTGGTCGGAGGATGGGACGTCGTCGACGGCGATGCCGATCCGCGCGAGAGCCCGGCCGGCCGCGGGACGCTCCTCGCGCGGCTCGTCGCCGGGAGCGAGGACGGTCTGGCGCCGGAGGCGCGGGTGATGCCGGTCCGCGTCTACGCGCCGCCGGAACCGTTCGCGCCGCCGGCCGCCGGCGGCGGTTTCGACGCCGCGGCCGCGGAAGGGGTGCGCCACGCCGTCGACCACGGCGCGCGGGTGATCCTCTGTCCCTGGGCGCATCCGCAGACCGGCGGGACGGCGCTGGCGGAGGCGATCGCCGAGGCGCGCGCCGCGGGGATCGTGGTCGTCGCGGCGGCGGGCGATGACGGCGCCGACCTCGATCGCGCCCCGCGCTTCCCGGCCTCGCATCCCGGCGTCATCGCCGTCGCCGCCGCCGACCGCGAGGACCGGCCGCTGTCGCTCCCGGGCTGGTCGTCGTCGGCCTTCGGCGCCACGACCGTCGACCTGGCCGCGCCCGCCGACGCGGTGCTCGGCGGCAATGCCGGAAGCGGCGTCGACGGCAGCGGTTGGCCCGCGCGCGGCGGAACGGCCGAAGCCGCGGCGCGGGTCGCCGCGACGGCGGCGCTGGTGCGGTCGGTCGACGGCGCGCTCTCCGCCGAGGAGGTCCGCGAGCGTCTCGTCGCCGGCGCCGACCGTCTCCCCTCGTTCGCCGGACGCAACCGCGCCGGCGGACGGCTCAACGCCGCCAACGCCGTGCGGCTCGCGACGCGACCGGCGCTCTCGCCGCCGCGCATCGAACTGCCGATGCGCGTGCACACCGCCCCCGGCGTTCCCGTGCTGTTCGCCGCCGGCGATGCGGTCGCCTCCGAGCGGCGCTTCCACACCGGAGGCCTGTGGCCGATCGCCTTCGAGCGGGTCGACGCCGACGGACTGCGCGCCGTGG
>CAYJRR010000056.1:0-12057 GCA_964372275.1 uncultured bacterium | reverse complement strand
GACGGTCGTCGTGCCGTTCCGCGGACGGGCGACCGGCCTTACCCGAGAAAGCGCGCACCCCTACCCTCCGGGAACCCGCCTCCTCGAGCGCCTCCACGTCCCCGGCGCCGCCGCGCTGCGCCTCCGTTTCTCGACGATCGGGCTTTCCGCCGGCGACGCGTTGGCGATCCTCGACGGCGAAGGGCATCCGGTCGAGGGCTGGAGCGGCGCCGCGTCGGAGGTCTCGACGGTGGTGCGCGGCGATACCGCGCAGCTCCTGCTCGACGGGCCCGCCGGCGGCGCGCACGGATTCACCCTCGCCGCCGTCGAAGCCGCCGTCGGCGGCGAATCGAACGCTCCGCCGCGCCCTCGCGCCGGCGGCCCCGTCGTCGCGCTTCGCGGGCTTTCGATCGCGCTGTCCGCCGAGGGGTCGGACGACCCGGACGGCGATCCACTGACCTTCACCTGGCGGCTCGTCTCACAGCCCGAAAGCTCGACGGCGACGCTCGACGCGACCGCCGGCGAGGAGACGTCGCTTTACCTCGACGCCGACGGCCGCTACGCCATCGCCCTCACCGCCTCCGACGGAGTCTCCGAAGCCTCGACGCTGACCTGGGTCCTCACCCGATCCCCCGACGATCCGGGGATCGATTGCGACGTCTCGGCGATCGGCGGCGCGCCGACCCGCGGCATTGCCTTTCTGTTGCTCCTCGCGCTGGCCATCACCGTGTTGCGACAACGGCCGCGTCGGCCTCGACGCCCTGGGGTCTGATTCGCGCCTCGCCTGAAAATGGAAAATTCAAAATGGAAAATGGAAAACCGGCCAATGGGGTTCCCGTCTGCCGGTTTTCCATTTTCCATTTTCCATTTTCGATTCTCGCGGCGCCGCACGCTCGCGCCCTTCCTTCTCCTCCCATTCTCCGCGTGCGTCCACCCCCCGGCGCCCACCGGCGCCACGCCGCCGGTCCTCGAGCGCGCCACGACCGACGACGGCTGGTCTCTCGCGCTGCACCGCTACCCGATCCCGCCCGGGCTGCCTCCGCGCCGCCGTCCGGTCGTGCTCTGCCACGGCCTCGCCAACAACCGGACCACCCTCGACCTGATCGCCGGCGGCAGCCTCGCCCGGGCGATCGCCGACGCCGGATTCGACGTCTGGGTGGTCGAGCTGCGCGGTCACGGTGACAGCCGCCGCGGACCGCCGGGATCGTCTCCGTCGCGCCGCACCTTCGACGACCACGTCCGTCGCGACCTCCCCGCGTTGCTCCGCCGCGTCCGCGATCGGACGGGGGGCGCCGGCGTGTCGTGGGTGGGACACAGCCTCGGCGGGATGGTCGCATACGCCCATCTCGGCCGCGGCGGCGACGGCATCGACCGGCTGGTGGCGATCGCCAGCCCCGGCGACATGCGCCGGCGCGGGCTCGTCGGCGCCGGCGCGTCTCTCTCGGCGTGCGTACTCCCCTTTCCGCAGGTCTACCTGCGCACGTTCGGCGGGGCGCAGGCGGCGCTGTGCGGCGGCTACGATCCGCTGCAGTTGAACCGGAGCTTCTTCCGCAAGGAGAACCTTTCGCTCGAGGAGCGCCGGCTCCTGCGGGCGACCGCGCTCGAGAACGTCTCGCGCGGCGAGCTCCGCCAACTGCGCCGCTGGTCGAACGAGCGCACCTTCGACTCGCTCGACGGCGTCGACGACTACGCCGCGAGCCTGTCGCGCATCGCCGTTCCGGCCTTGCTCGTCTCCGGCTCCCGCGACGCGATCGCGCCCCCCGACACCGTCGAGTTCGTGCACGCGCGACTCGGCTCGGCCGACCGGACGCATCGCGTCTTCGGCCGCGCCTCGGGCGATCCGCACGACTGGGGTCACGTCGACCTGGTTGCCGGGGCGCGGGCTGCGCGGGAGGTCTTCCCCGGGATCGTCGACTGGCTGATCGCCCACGACGAACCGGTCCGCCCGTCGGGCTCCCTCGGGGCCTCCCCGAACCCCTAACGCCGCGCCGTCCCGATCCTTTCCGGACCGAATAGCGCGCCGTTCCGGCGCGTCTTTCTTCGCATGAAAGCAACCCTCCTGGCCTGCGTCGTCACACTCGGCGTCGCGACCCCCGCGATGGCGCGCGCCGACCACGCCCGCCGCCCCTTCCCCGCGCATCCCCAGATCGGATTCGGGATGCACTCCGCCTGGTACGACCCGTTCGGCGGCGCCGGCGCGGCGCGCGGCGTCGGCGCCGTGGCCCGCGTACAGGTCGATCCGAAGGTGATGCTCGAAGGGAACGCCACCTTCTTCCAGCCCTACACCGCGACGAGCCTCGATCCGGTGACGATCCAGACGTTGCCGGCGCAGCTGTCGATCCTCGGCTACCTCACCGACGGCTGTCCCTTCCACCTCTACGGACTCGGCGGGGTGACCGTCGAAAGCACCAGCCTCTACGACGACGCGAGCGGCGACGCGCAGGGCTGGGTGCGCTCCGGCCTCCACGCCGGCTTCGGCGGCGAGATGGAGATCGGGCGACTCGCGCTCGAGATCGACGGCCGCTGGATCTTCTACGAACGGCAGCCGTCCGACCCCTCGGCGCCGGCCCACCCGTTCGCCGCCGACGACGCCCGCCTGATCCGGATCGGCATGAGCCTCTACTTCTAGAGCGGATCGACGATCTCGAGTCCCGGCACGCCCTCGAACGAGCGATCGTGGGTCCAGAGCTCCTGCGCGTTGTTCTCGAAGGCGAGCAGCGCGATCGACAGGTCGAAGATCCGGGGACCGCCGACGTCCCGGTCGGCGGCCAGGCGAACGAGACGCTCTCCGAATCCAGGAGTCGGGGTCCACACCGAGCCCCCTCCGTCCTCGACGAGCGCCCGGAGGAAGTCCCGGGCCTCACGCGGCGTGGAGGGTCGGCCGGCCGCGGCAGGGTGTGTGACCACGCTCCAGAACTCCGGGAGGCAGGAGACGGCGATCCCGAAACCCCGAGGATCGCGGATCGCCCTCGCCAGCGCCTTCTTGGCCCGGTCGTGTTCGGGCGTGCCGGCGCGGTGCGCGTAGACCAGCAGGTTCGTGTCGAGGGCGATCATCTCCGCCGGCGGATCCAGTCGTGCATCGCGGCCCGATCGGACAGATCGAGCCCGGGGGGCAAACCCCCGTCGACCGTGACCCATCGAACACGCCTTCGCGCGCGCGGCCGCGTGGCGCGTGGCCTCCGCGCGAGCTGATCGCGCAGCCCGCTTTCGATCAGCTCCCGCAACGGCTTTCGCAACTCCGCCGCGCGCGTCTTGGCCGCGATGAAGAGATCGTCCGGCAGGTCGATCGTCGTCTTCATATGGGAAACCATATATACATAAATATGGCCCGTCAAGCGAACGAGAGCGCGGAACCGCGACGATCGGACCGCCATGGCGCTTGCCACGTCGCGGCGGGGGGCGGTATGTCCGCCCCATGCTCGACATCCATCGCGTCCTCGCGGAGACCGAGACGATCGCCCGGCGCCTCGACGACCGCGCGCCGGGGGCCGGCGATGCCGTGCGGCAGGTGGCGCGCCGCTACGAGGTGCTCAAGGCGCTCAAGACCCAGAGCGAAGCGCTCAAGGCGGAGAAGAACGTCGTCTCCCGCCTGATCGGGGATCTGGCGCGCACCAAGGCGGCGTCGTTCGACGCGCTCACCCGCGACCAACAGGAGCAGGTGATCCGTTTCTTCGGCGAGGAGGCGCGGACCACCTTCTCGTTCGAATCGCTGAAGAGCCGCCCGAAACAGACCGGCGAACAGATCGCCGCGTTGGACGGACAGATCGCCGAGCTCGAGTCCGAGGTCCAGGGGATGCTGCTCGGAATCCCCAATCCACCGCACCCGTCGGTCCCGACCGGGCGGTCGACGGAGGACAACGTCGTCGTCCGCGCCTGGGGAACCCCCCGCGCGTTCGACTTCCCGATCAAGGACCACGCCGACCTCGGCGAGGTTCTGGGGATCCTCGACTTCGCCCGCGGGGTGAAGATCGCGCAGGCCCGATTCACGCTGCTCAAAGGGTGGGCGGCGCGGCTGCAGTTCGCGTTGATCGGGTTCATGCTCGACCTCCACCGGAGGCACGGGTACGAGCACTACTGGCCGCCGTTCCTGGTGAACGCGAAGGCGATGACCGGAACCGGACAGCTCCCCAAGTTCGAAAGCGACCTGTTCAAGACGGCGAACGAACCGCCGCTCTACCTGATCCCCACCGCCGAGGTCCCGGTCACCAACGTCTACATGGACGAGATCCTTCCGCCAGGCAGCCTGCCGCAGAAGGTCTGCGCCTACACGCCGTGCTTCCGCTCCGAGGCGGGGAGCTACGGGAAGGACACGAGAGGGCTGATCCGGCAGCACCAGTTCGAGAAGGTGGAGCTGGTGAAGTTCACCCGACCCGAGGAGAGCGAGGCCGAGCACGAGTCGCTGGTCGCCGACGCGGAGCGCGTGCTGCAGGAGCTGGGGCTCCCCTACCGCGTGGTGCTCCTCTGCACCGCCGACCAGGGGTTCGCCGCCGGGAAGTGCTACGACCTCGAGGTCTGGCTCCCCGGCCAGAACGCCTACCGCGAGATCTCCTCCTGCTCCAATTTTTTCGACTTCCAGGCGCGACGCGCCGGGATCCGCTTCCGCCGCGAGGTGGGCGCCAAGCCCGAGTTCGTCCACACCCTCAACGGCTCCGGTCTCGCCGTCGGCCGCGCGTTGGTCGCGATCCTCGAGAACTACCAGCGCGCCGACGGCTCGATCGAGATCCCGCCCAAGCTCCGCCCCTACCTCGACGGCGCGACCGAGATCCGCGCGTAGCGCGTCAGGCGAAGTGGAGCCGGATCGCCTCCGCGCCCATCGCCGCGACGACGAGGTAGGTGAGGGTGGCCCCCGCCATGCCGCTGCGGTTCTTCGCCAAGACCCCGAAGGCGTGAAGCGCGCGCGCCGCGAGAAAGGTGCCGCCCGCGACGTGCAGCAGTCCCGAGGAGGCGCCCGACAGCTCGAGCACGGCGAGCAACACGATCCCGAGCGGCACCCACTCCGCCGCGTTGCCGTGCGCCCGCACCGGCCGCACGAGCGGCTTCGGCAACTCCTTGCCGACGTAGGTCCCGGTGCGGAGGCGAAGGACGCTGACGTTCAGCCCGAGGCCCACCGTGAGGAGCGCACAGAGCCCTCCGTAGAGGGAGGTGACCGGAATCGCCATGCGAGCATCTTACGTCGTATAGTCCGTCGACCCCGATCGGGCATCGAAAGGGGCGCTCTTTTACATCGGAGGAGTGGCCGAGTCCGGTTGATGGCGGCGGCCTTGAAAGCCGTTGTACCGAAAGGTACCGGGGGTTCGAATCCCTCCTCCTCCGCCAGCCGGTTCGAACGTTCGCCGCCGCACGCAGCACCTGGAGAGATGGCCGAGTGGTCTAAGGCGCCCGCCTGCTAAGCGGGTCTACCTGGGAAACCGGGTAGCATGGGTTCAAATCCCATTCTCTCCGCCAGCTCACGCGAAGCACGGAGAGGGGTTCCTTCGGGAACCCCCTTCATCGACTTCTCTGTCCGAGATCCCGCATGCCCGTCGACCACGACGTCGCACCCTTCGGCCTCGGCTGGACACGCCGGATCGGTGGACCCGAGCTCACCGCGGGGCTTCCCCCGGTCGAGGCCTACGCGCGCCGGCTCGCGGTCGGCCTGATGGGGTTGAACGCGGTGTTCTACACGATCGCGACGACCGCGCTCCTCGCTACGGGAGCTCCGCCGATCATGCCCTTGTCCACGGCGATCGGCGGCGTCTCCTCCCTGGCGTTGCTCGTGGTGTTCGCGGCGCTCGGCACGCACTTCGCGCTCATCGTCCACGTGTGGCTCGCCGTCGTCGCGCTGACGACGTGGGTCAACGTGATCCCCGAGGGTGGTCTGGCCGACTCCGGCCAGCCGATGTGGGGCATCGCCAACATCGTGTTCGCGGCGGCGCTCCTCGGGTGGCGGCACGCCGCGGCGTGGACCGCGATCCAGCTCCTCCTCGTCATCGCCGCGGGCGCGCTCGGGACGCTGCCCACCGAGATCCCGGAAGAGGTCCGCGCGAGCACCGCCATTCCGAACCACGTCCTCTTCGCCGCGTGCATGGGCGCGGTCATGGCGTGGACGGTCGAGCTCCGCGGACTGGTCCTGCGCCAGGTGGAGCGCGAGCGCGCGCGATCGGACGCGCTGCTCGGCGACGCCCTTCCGCCGTCCGTCGCGGGGCGATTGAGGGCCGGGGAGGTCATCGCCGACCTGCACGACGACGTCGGCGTCCTGTTCGCGGACATGGTCGGCTTCACCCGCCTCGCATCGGAGCTGCCGCCGACGCAGCTCGTCCGGTTCCTGTCGGAGATCTTCGAGGAGATCGATCGCTGCGTCGCGGCCGAGGGTCTCTGCAAGATCAAGACGATCGGAGACTGCTACATGGTGGCCTCCAACGTTCCGCGACCGAGGGAGGACCATCTGGACGCGCTCGCGCGGGTAGCGCTGGCGGTCCGCGAGCGGGTGAGCGGGCGCGCGCTCCACGGCCACCGGATCGACGTCCGCGTCGGGATGCACGTCGGTCCCGCCGTCGCCGGCGTCATCGGAGAGCAGCGCAGGCTCTACGACCTCTGGGGCGACACGGTGAACGTGGCCAGTCGGATGGAGTCGACGGGGGAGCCGGGGCGCATCCAGGTGACGGACCGGGTTCGCCGGCGCCTCGGAGAACGGTTCCGCTTCGTGGACCGCGGCGCGGTCGAGGCGAAGGGGAAGGGCCCGATCCAGGCGTGGTTTCTCGAGGGGCCCGCGTCCGGCGCCGAAGCGACGTGAATCAACGGGCGTAGGTGCGGATCAGGGCGCCGATCCCTTCGGCCGCCGTGCGGCCGCAGGCGGAGGCCTCGAGCAGCGCGAGGGTGCCGCCGGCTTCGCCGCCGGCCTGCGACAGGCCGTAGCAGAGCTCGTCGGCGGCCTCGTGGGAGGCGCCGATCGACGACGCGACCCGGGCCGTGACGGCGGTCCGCGTCCGATCGGGAAAGGAGCGGACGATGTTGTCGGTCATCCGCTTCCCGAGGAACGTGACGTTCGTCTCCTGGACGCACGACGTCAGCGTTCCGGCGAGCATGCGCATGTCCATCATCCCGGTCGCGGGGGGCGCGGCGTCGAATTCGGCGTAGCACTTCGGGTAGTCGGCGACGGCGGGGCGGATCTCGCGCAGCTCGCCGCCGAAGCCGACCACCGACTCGGTCCATTCGCCGATCAGTTTTTCCGAATCCTTGCGGCAGTCGTCGCGGTAGACGCGGGCCATCGTGCCGTGCGCCGAATCGCTCGCGTCGGCGAGATCCTGGCAGAGCCCGTAGAGCGAGGTCCGGATCTTCTCCAGCCCGAACGCCTGGCTCAACTCCGGATCGACCCTGGCGATCGTCGCCTTCAACGTCGGCACCGCGTCGTCGTTGACCGACCGGAGGCAAAGCTGGATCTCCTCGATGTGATCGCGGATGTCCATCTCCGTCGGCCGCTCCGGCCGAGGCCGCTCGAGGCATCGATCGATCGGACTCGTGCCGGCCACCTCGGCGAGCGCGCCGATCGTGTCGGCGGGGGCGTCGACCGGCCCCTCCACGCACGGAACCTCTTCGTTCGCGAACGCGTTCGAACAGACGACGACCACACCGAGCGCCGACACCAGCCTCTTCATGGTGCTCCTCCGAATTGATCCGGTTCACGCCCTGGGAGAGCACCGTTCGTGCCGGTGAAGAAATCGTGGAGACGTCGGACGGTTGGCGCCTCCCTGGGACGCACGCGCCCCAACGTGCCTCGAGATTCGCCGGTGAGCCGAGTGACCGGTGCGAGGCATCGCGATCCCATTCGAGGACCGATCCGTTCTCCGCCGTGTCGGCCCGCGATAGATTCGGAGTCGCGAAGGGGGGCTCCGATGCGCGTTCGGCGGTGGCTCGGAGGTGCGTCGGTGGCGATCGATCGCCTTCCTGGCGACGATCGCGCGCGCGGCACCGTTCGACGGCGACTGTCCGGCGCCGCAGGACCGCGTCGCCGATCTCCTGCGGGACCTCGAACCGGCGTTTCGCGATACCGGCCTGGCCGGACACCACGTCGTCGCCGACGACGGCGCGATCACGGCCGCCACGGTCGTCAAGCTCGACGTGCCGCCCGAGGTCGCCCTCACCTGGATGAACGGCGATTGGGGGCGCTGGTGGAACCACGGCCGGGCCTGGAACTTCCGGTACGGACCGGACGGCCGCCATTCGTTCGACTTCTCCCCGCTCGAGGTCGGCGGGTTCGGACCGACGCACGTGACGGTCCAGATGGGGCCGCCGGTCCGCCATCGGCTCCCGGACGGCCGGAGTCTCTACCGGATCCCCGTCCGGCTCGGAGGTGACTTCGCCGGGAACGCCTACTTCGACGTCGAGCAGACGGCCGACGGCGGATCGGTGGTGCGATCGGTGTGGGAGAGCGTCCGCGCGCAAGGAATGAAGGCGCACGTCGCCGACCTCGTCGCCGGCATGCACGTGCGGGTGGAGACGGGAAACGTGCCGTTCCACGCCAACACCGGATTGGCCGGCCTGCGCGCACGGACGTCGCGACGTACGGTGTTACGATCGGCGACGGGGAATACCCAGGGGGGGCGTTGACGGATGAGGAAGGTCCTGTTGCTGCTCGTGAGCGGTCTGCTTCTCTCCGTCGCCTCGGCCTGCAACGGCGATGACGACGACGACGCCGGCGATGACGACGACGACGGCGACACGCCCCCGTCGATCACCTGCGATGCCGAGGACACGCTGAAGCTCGAGAGCAACGTGTACGGAAGCTCGCTCAGCATCGTCACCGCGAACGGCGGCGGGACGTTCATGAACGCGGGCGGCGAAGACGTCGGCTACCTCGACATCAGCCTGGTGTACGGAAGTGGCTCGGAGTTCGGCGTCGCCTACGTCTACGTCGAGTTCGAAGACCTGATCATGCAGGGCGGCTCGTCCGAGGGGCGCGGCTACGTCATCGACTCCGCGCGGAACCTGTCGGTTGGAAACTGCGAGACCGGCGGCTTCGTCTCCCGGATCTGGTCGATCGACACCGAGGAGGAGGGGGCCGAAGAGTATCGCTGGGAGCTGAAGGCGCTCAAAGAGGACCCCTACTGCACCGGCGACAGCGTCTCCGGCACCGCCACCGGCTGCTGGTACATCGAGCCGTTCTAGCCGCGCCGCGGCCCCGCGAGGCGGCCGGCATCGGTTCTCGCCGGGCTTTTTCGCTTGCCCGCCGCGAGCCGGGCCGGCAACATGCCGCGCCGGCAGCATCGGGCCCATAGCTCAGCTGGATAGAGCGTCGGACTACGAATCCGAAGGCCAGAGGTTCGAATCCTCTTGGGCCCGCCATCGTTCGTCGCCCGGTAGATCGGGGTAACGTCTCGGTCCGTGGACGGTGAAAGAGGTCGCTTCGCAAATGCGTCCCCCCTCGCGCCCCGGCCCTTGCCGCCGGAGCGCCGCGATCCCTGGCCGGAGTTCCTGCGCACGTTCGCCTGGATCGGACTGAACACGTTCGGGGGCCCCGTCGCGCAGATCGGTTTCATGCACGATCTCGCGGTCGAGAAGCGGAGGTGGCTCACCGACAGTGAGTTCGTCCACCTGCTGAACTTCGCGAACGTTCTCCCCGGCCCGGAGGCGCTGGAGCTCGCGATCCATCTCGGCTACCTACGTCGGGGACCCTTCGGCGGCATCGTGGCGGGTCTCTTCTTCATCGCGCCGGGGTTCGTCGCGCTGACGGCGCTGGCCTGGCTCTACTCGGAACACGGCAACCTTCGCGTCGTCCGGGGTGCGCTCGACGGCATCCGTCCCGTCGCCGTCGCCTTGATCGCCGCCGCGGTCATGCGCCTCGCCTCGCGCGCCCTCGCGGGCATCGCGACGTTCGTCCTGACGGCGGCGGCGTTCGTCGCCAGCTTCGTCCTCGGCGTCCCGTTTCTCCTGCTGCTCCTCGCATGCGGACTCGTCGGACTGAGACTTCCGGAAGGGAGGGCGCCGCTCCCGGAGACGTTCCGACCGCGCCTCCTCATCGGCATGCTCGCCGCCGCGATCGCCTCCGGTTTCCTGTTCTCACCGCGCGAGACCCCGCAGGATCGGCACCCGGCCGCATCCTCGACCGCGTCCGCCGGCCGTCTCGGTGAGATCGCCTGGGTCAACACGAAGGCCGCGCTCGTCACCTTCGGCGGGGCGTACACCGTGCTCCCCTACTTGCGGGAGCAGATGGTCGGCGTGCACGGCTGGGTCGACGACGAGCAGATGGTGGACGCGCTCGCGATGGGCGAGACGACGCCGGGCCCGCTCGTCTCGGTCGCGATCTTCCTGTCGTACCTGGCCGCCGGACTCCGCGGCGCGGTCGTGAGCGGCGTCTTCCTTTTCCTTCCGAGCTTCGTCCTGGTGCTCGGTCTCGGACGCTACATCGAATCCGTCGAGCGCCTGCCGTACGCGCGGTCGTTCCTTCACGGCGTTTCCGCCGGCACGATCGGTCTCATCCTCGCGATGTCCGCGAACGTCGTTCCCCAGAGCATTCGCGATCTCCCGTCGGCGGCCCTCGCCACGGCGGCGTTCTTCGTCCTGTGGCGAATTCGGATCAGCGCGCTGGTCGTGGTCGGAGCGGGAGCCGCCGTCGGAATCGCCCGGGGTTGGCTCTACTGACCGCGCAGCGCCGCGTGCGCTTTGCGCGCACGTTCGAATCGGCGATCGACCTCCTCCCAACGGACGTTTTGCCAGAAGGCGTCGACGTATTTCGCCGCCGCCGCCCCGTAGTCGATCGCGTAGGCGTGCTCGTACATGTCGAGGACGAGCAACGGGACGCTCGACGCGGGACTCTGGCTGTGATTGCCCGACCACCGCACGCGCAGGCCGCCGCCATGGAGGTCGTAGTCCAGGATCGTCCAGCCGCTGCCGCCGCCGAGGCTCATGCCGGTCGCCCGGAACCCGCTCTCGAACCGGTCGAAACCGCCCCAGGTCGCGGCGAGCGCCTTCTGGACGCCGCCCGCCGGCTTCCCGTCGCCGCCGAGGTTCCCGAAGTAGAGCTCGTGCAGCGCGAGCGAGTTGGAGAAGACGAGCTCGCGCTCGCGCAGTCCGGACACCAGGAATCCGGGGGCATCCTTCGTGAGCTTCGCGATCTCGACCTCCGTCCGGTTGAGGTTCTTCACCGCGCCGCCGTAGTTGCTCTCGTGATGCGACAGGATCATCCGTTCGGAGATCCCGGAGAGCTTCTTGGCGTCGAACGGCAGCGGCTTGATCTCGTGCTTCCCCGGTTCGAACGGCTGTTCCCTCGTCTCCGCCACGGCGATCGTCCCCTCGAGTAACAAGGCGCCCGCCCCGCCGATCGCTCCGAGTGCAACTCGACGGTTCATGGGAACTCCTCGGCCACCGCCGCCGGCAATCCGCTCCGCCACCGGCCTGGACATGCGCGCCGGACTCTATCCGATTCTCCGGACGACTCGACCTCCGCCGCGGGCGATCGACGCCCCACGCCGGGAGATGCGTGCCCCATTGATACATCGGAAACCCTTAACTTCCTTTTGTTTTTTGGTGAATGTTTGCTCATTTCGAGGGCACGCCGATTGCTTTGCGCGCGGGCAACTACCCCTCCGAGAGGTTTCCTCATGAACGCCCGATCGCGTGTCCTGTCGCTCACCTTCCTCACCTCGCTCCCGATCGCCGCCCATGCGTCCGTCGATTGCTCCGCCGAGGGATCGAGCTCCCCGGCCGCCGTGGTGGGCGAGTCGGTTTCGACCGCCGTCGCCTGGACGGCGCCGACCTGGTACCCGGGATGGCCGGTGACCTGGGAAAAGCTCCTCACGTGCGATGGAGGCGCGGCCGTCATCGACGTCAACCGCGACGAGCGGCGGAATCTGCAGCTCGTGATCCGCGATCCGAACATCGTCCGTTATCTGAACCAGGCCGGCGTGGTGCAGTCGCGCTACGGCGCGACGGAGGTGGTCCTGTCGGGTTGGACCGGCTCGATGGACTGGCACCGCGCCGAGGGCCCGGTGGCCCACGCCTATCCGTACGGTGCGCCCGGCGTCTTCTCGCCGGCCGAGCTCCGCGAGTTCTTCGCGAACTATCAGGCAGGGGGGGAGAACTACTCCGCGCCGGACACCTTCG
>CAYJRR010000055.1:0-29741 GCA_964372275.1 uncultured bacterium | reverse complement strand
AACGGCTGCTCGAGAGCGCGTTCACGGAGTGGCCCGAACGGGTGGGGGCTCGGCATGTCCATTGAGGTGCGCGTCCCGTCGCTGGGGGAGTCGATCCGCGAGGTGGAGATCGTCGACTGGATCAAGAAGGAGGGGGCGCGGGTCGAACGCGACGAGCCGGTCGTCACGATCGAGACCGAGAAGGCGACGCTCGAGATCCCCGCGCCGGAGGCCGGCGTCCTCGCCGAGGTCCGCAAGCGTCCGGGGGAGCGCGCGCGTGTCGGCGACGTCATCGCCGTCCTCGACGGCGCGCGCGAAGAGGCGCCGCGGCCCGGGGAGGCCCCGCGGCGCCCGCCGGCGGAGGCCGCGCCGGCCCAGCCCCGGGAAACCCCGCCGGCCCCGGTGCACGCGCCGCATGCGTTCGAAGCGCGCGTTTCCCCGTCCGCGCGTCGCGCCCTCCGCCAGCGCGTCGCGCCTTCGCCCCCCGGTGCGGCGCCGGACGAGGCGCGCGCGCGGGAGGCCGATCGCGGCGTGCCGGCCGACGAGGCGCCCGCGCCGGCACCGCGGCCGAACGGGCGCGAGGAGGAGGTCGTGCCGATGAGCCTGATCCGCCGCCGCATCGCCGAGCGGCTGGTCCGAGCCCAGCGCGACGCCGCGCTCCTCACCACCTTCAATGAGATCGACATGGGCGCCGTCCAGTCGCTCCGCCGGGAGATGCGCGACCCGTTCCAGCAGCGCTACGGCGTGCGACTCGGCATCATGAGCTTTTTCGTCAAGGCGTGCGTCGACGCGTTGAAGCTCGTGCCGCCCCTGAACGGCGAGATCCGCGGCGATTCGATCGTCTATCGCAACTACTTCGACGTCGGGATCGCGGTGGGGAGCGCGAAAGGTCTGGTCGTCCCGGTTCTCCGCGACGCGCACACCTTGAGCTTCGCCGAGGTCGAACGGGCGATCGCCGACCTCGCCGCGCGCGCCGACGGGGGCCGGCTCACGCTCGAGGAGCTCACGGGCGGCACCTTCACCATCACCAACGGCGGCGTCTACGGCTCCCTCCTCTCGACGCCGATCGTCAATCCGCCCCAGACCGGGATCCTCGGCATGCACGCGATCGAGTCGCGCCCGGTGGCGCGCGACGGACAGGTGGTGGTCCGGCCGATGATGTACGTGGCGCTCACCTACGACCACCGCGTGGTCGACGGCCGCGACGCGGTCACGTTCCTCCGACGCGTCAAGGAGACGATCGAGACGCCGGCGCGGATGCTCCTCGAGATTTGACCGAAGGATCAATCACCTCCGCGCGCTGAATCGTCGTTTCCGGCGTTACCTTTCGCCGGCCTCCGCGTTCCCGGCGCGACATGACGGTCGAGCGACGTGGAACGGTGCGATGGCGGAGGGCCTCGCTCCGCGTGCTGCTGGCGACGGCGCCGTTCGCCGGCTGCGCCGAGGCGTGGAGCCCCGCCCCCGCGGTGGTATCGGTCGAACCGACGACACTGGTCGCCGGCCATCGCTACGAGCTGCTCGTCACCGGGAGCTTCACCCGTTGGTCGGGCGCCACGCGCGTCTCGCTCGGCCCCGGAATCTCCTCGGCCGGAGAGGTGATCGTCGCCAGCCCCGAGCACCTGCTCGTCCCGATCGAGGTCGCGGCCGAGATCGACGCCGGACCGCGCGCCGTCGAGGTCACGACCGGCGGATCGCGCCTGCGTCTCGATCCCGCGCTCGAGGTCGTTCCGCGGGTGGAGGTCCGCGGCGGTCCGCTCAAGCCGGGCGGCATCGGTTTCTTCGAGCTGACCGGCCACGGAACGACCTGGCTTCCCGGATTCGCGACGGCGTTCGCGGGGTCGACGACGGAAGACGGTTTCCTCTCCTCGCTCGTCGCCGCCTCGCTCGCCGTCTACGTCGAGGACTCGGAACGCGCCCACGCGATGCTTCAAGCCGACCTGTTCGCGCCGGCCGGGAGCTTCGACCTCGCGGTGGTCCACAAGGAGCGGACCGAGCTCACGCGCGCCGCCGTGCCGATCGCCGAATCGCCCGCGGCGATCGCGCTGGAGTCGGCCGCGCCGCACGCCGATTCGCTCCTCGCCGACCTCGACACCGATCTCTACCGCGTTCCCGGCCTCGCCGCGGGGGAGTGGGTGACGATCGAGATCGAGGGGGCGTTCCCGCCGCAGCTCGTCACCTTCGCCGGCGTCCTCACCCTGGAGATCCTCGGCGGACCGATGACCCAGCTCTATCCGGCGTCGGCGGGCGGTCTCCGTCCGGCCGCCTACGAATACGAGACCTGCTTCGCGCACCAGGCGATCGAGGCGGGCGACCTCCACTTCGTCGTCTCCGACGCCGCGGCGTTCATCGCCTTCTACTGGACCGGCCCCGCGCCGCTCCGGTCGCCAGTCGACTACCCGATCGACTACGCCGTCACCGCCACGCGTGGCGACGCGCCGCTTCCGTGCGCCGGGGAGGGGCCGTGACCGGACGACACGCGAGGACGCCGGCATGGCTGCCGGCGCTGGTGGCGCTGGCCGGCTGCGGCGGTCCCGCCCCCTTCGAGCTCGACGCGCGTCTGGCCGACGTCGAGCCGCGCTCCGCCGTCGCCGGACGCGTCACCGAGATCGTCGTCACCGCCCGATACGCCGATTTCGATCCGTCGAAGGAGGTCGTCGTCGATCTGGGGGACGGCATTGCGACCACCGCCGTGGCGCTCGGTTCGGACCTGGTTCGGGTGCACGCGGCGGTCGACTCCGTCGCGGCGCTGGGACTCCGAACGGTCGTCGTCACCCAGGACGAACGTCGCCTTACCCTCGACCGCTACTTCGAGGTCGTCCCCCCCTTCGACGTCGAGTACGGCCGGCTCCGCCAGGGGGAGATCGCCTACGTCCACCTGTTCGGCCGCGGCACGGTGTGGTCCCCCTACGGCCCGACCTTTGACTTCGGACCCGGAACGTCCGTGCTCCAGGCGTCGATCCTCGGCGACGACGAGGCGGTGGCGATCGTGCAGGTCGACCTGTTCGCCGCCCCCGGTCCGCGCGACGTCACCGTCACAACCGTCCAGGCGACCGAATCGGTGCGCGAGGCCTACACGATCGAGCCGGTCGCGATCGAGTCGATCGCGCTCGGCGACACCGTCGCCGGGGAGATCGGGGGGTGGCTGGCATTCCGCGTCTACCGTCTCTTTTCCGGCGTCCCGCGGGCGCGCCTCGACGCGTCCGCCAGCTTCGACGATTTCGTCGTCCAGGTCTTCCGCGAAACGGACGGGCGCACGCCGCTCCTGGCGTTCGAGGAAGGGAGCGTGCTTCTCGATCCGGCCACCGATCCGCGCTACCTGCTCGTCGTCCGCAACCTCTCGCAGTTCCCCACGCCGGCCGACGCGTTCGAGCTACGCGCCGCCTTCGAGGGCTCGACGTGAGCGCGGGCCACCGGCGTACGCGGATCGTCGCGGCGGCCTCGTTCGTCGCCGTCGCCGCCGGTTGCGGCGGCGACGGCGAGGGGCTCGCGCCTCGCCTGCGCGACGTCGAGCCCAACTGGATCGCCCCCGGCCGCCAGACGTCGGTTCGGATCACCGCCGAGCTCGCCGACTTCGACCCCTCCCGGCCGATCGCCGCCGACTTCGGCGACGGGCTCACCGCGGTGGCGACCGTCGCCAGTCCGGTCTCGATCGCCGTCGAGCTCACCGCCGCGGAGGACGCGGCCTACGGGGCCCGCGACGTCGTCCTACGACAGGGCTCGCTCGAGCTTCGCCTCGACGGATCGTTCGAGGTGGCGCCGCCGTTCGCATTCGACACGACCGAGCTCGCCCAGGGGGAGCTGAACCTGCTTCGCCTCCACGGACGCGGAACGCGTTGGTCGTCGTTCGGCGCCGACGCGGCGATCGAGGGGGCGTTGGTGCTCGGCGTCTACGTCGTCGACGAGGACGACGCCGAAGTCCTGCTCAAGGTCGACCTCTTCGCCGAGCCCGGGGCGCGCGATGTCGCGCTCACCAGCGGCGGCGCACGGGAGACGGCGCGGGGGGCCCTGACCGTCGTTCCGGTCGAGGTCCGATCGCTTCCGTCGGGGGCGACGGCCCAGGACGAGATCGACCTCTGGGGCGAGTTCCACGTCTTCCACGTCCCCGCGGCAGGCGTCCCGCTGACGCGGGTCCGACTCGAGAACCCGCAGCTCTACGCCTGGACCGAGATCTACCGTCCGTCCGACGGCCGGTACGTCCACGAGCTCCTCGAAGACGGGGATTGGTTCGACTGGGCCGATTCCCCCGAGGATCTCTACCTGGTGGTGCGCGATCCGAGCTTCTACGTCTTCGGCGCCTCGCCGCTCCCCTACTCGCTGCACGTGGAGCAGACCGCGGTCACGCCGCTCGCCGCCGGCGACGGCGCCTCGGACCTGGGGCTGGGGGCGGGGGCGATCGGCGCCTTCGCGATCGGCGATGCCGGCCCGCGGTGGAGCGTGCTGTCGGTGACCGCCTCGTCGGAGTCCGGGGCGTCGGCGCTCGCGCCGGCGGTCGACCTGCTCGATCCCGCCACCATGACGGTGCGCGCACGGACCGAATCCCCGGATGGCGGGTCGTCGACCGTCCGCCAGGTGCTCCGTGGCGAGGGGATCTGGCTCGCGGTCGTCTCGGAAGCGGAGGGCGGCGATGGAGGCGGGTTCGACCTCACGACCGGGATCGACGCGATCCCGGGGACGCACGTGGTCGACGACGGATTGGCGATCGCCTATCCGCCGCTCGTCACCTTTTCCGGAAACGAGACCTTCTCCCGCACGATGACCGTCGGGGGGATCGCCGGGACGATCTCCCGTGTCCACCTCGGACTGGACCTGGAGCACGGCTTCCGCGGCGTCACGCGCGTGACCCTGATCGCGCCCGACGGGACCGAGGCGATCGTCCAGGAGTTCGACTACACGCGGCAGGTGGCCGACTACCGGACCGTCTGGCCCGACGTGACGCCGGCCGCCTCCGACCTCGACGCGGTCTTCGGCGGCAAGGACCCGAACGGGACCTGGACGCTTCGATTGAGCGAGCACGCCATCTGGGGCGGACCGGACCGCACCCTCCACGGATGGATGCTCTCCTTGGAGACGCAATGACACTGCGCTCCGCCGCGATCGGCATGGCGCTCGGCGCGCTCCCGGCCTGCGGGTCCGCGCCCACGACCTCGGAACCGCCCCCGTCGATCGTGTCGATCGAACCTCGCCAGATCGTCGCCGGTCTGGAGGCGGAGATCCGGGTCCTCGGTTCGTTCACACACTGGCGTGAGGGGGAGACGGTGGTCGACGTCGGCGACGTCCTGGAGCCGGTCGGCGAGCCGCGGGTCGCCGGGCCGGAGCAGATGGCGCTCACGGTTCGCGCGCCGGCCGGAGCATCCCCCGGCCGCGTCGACCTCGTGATCGCCTCCGGCGACGAGCGCGTCTCGGGCCTCGCGGCGATCGAGATCGTGCCGCGGGTGCGGGTGACGAGCCGTCCCTTCCGGCAGGGTGCCCTCGACTACTTCGACGTCGAGGGTCGGGAGACCTCCTGGCTGCCGAGCCTCTACTACTCGAGCGAAGCGGGCGTCGCCGGCTTCTACAACCTCTTCCTCGAGGGACCGACCCGGGCCTCGTTCTTCCTGCAGGCCGACCTCTACGCCGCACCCGGCCCCTACGACGTCGTGCTGCACGACCGGGGCGTCGATCACCTCCTCGACGGCGGGTTCGCGATCGAGGAGAGCGCCATCGTGCCGCTGGCGAACGGCGTCCCATCCGCCATCCGCCAGCTCGCCGACGCCGACGACTTCGGGCGGTTTCGGATCGACGGGGGGACGGCCGGCGGAACGGTCCGCGTCCAGGTGACCGGCGAGTTCCCGCCGCAGCCCGGCTACGGCGGATCGACCTGGTACGGCCATCCGAGGGTCTTCCTCTACCAGGCGCCAGACGGGGTACCGTTCGCGACCGGCTGGTTGCCGTGCCAGACGTTCGCCCTCCCCGCCGACGGCGCGGTCGACCTGACCCTGTTCGACGGCAGCGCCATGATCGACCGGATGCTGCGCGGTCCCAGGCCCGCTCTCTCCTGGCCGGTCGTCTATCCGATCGACTACGGCGTGACGGTGACGCTCGCGGCCGGACCGCTCGCCTGCCCCTGACCGCCGGCGGGACGCTTCATCTTCACCGCCAGCGCGTCGACGTGGACGATGCGGGCCATGAACCCCAGCGTCACGATCGAGTAAGGGAACGGCGGTAGCAGCTGGTGGGACGTCTCGATCTGGATCAGTCCGTCGGCGCCGAGCTTCTGCGCTTCGCGGACCAGCCCCTTTTCGATCGCGTCGGAGATCCGCGAGCGGAGGACCGGCACCATGCCGATCCAGTAGACGCCCCGCCGCTCCCCGTGCAGCACCGCGACCGGCTCGTACAGCTCTCGCGCGATATCGCCACGCGTGACGAAGAACCCCGGCGGGGTCTTCGCCACGTCGACCGGATTGACGATCGTTCGATCGATCGCTCCGCATCCGGCCACCGCCAGGACCGCCCAACCGGCGACCGCGCGAATTCCCCTCGACCGGACACCCATGGACGAAACGATACCATGGACTCTTCCGCCGCCGGCGGGACCCTCACCGATTGGCGGCGATCCACTCGTCGAGGAACGCCGCCCGGTCACCGACGTAGGCGCGCAGCGACGCGACCGCCGCGCCGTGTTCCTCGTCGCTGAACGGCTTGTTCGGATCGGCGCGAAGGCTCGTGTCGATCTGCGCCGACCAGGCATCGATCCGCGCCTGGAGCGTCTGCGGATCGTACTCCGCGCGCACCGCCGCGACGGCGTCGACGAAGCGCGCCCTCCAACCGGCGTCGGCGAAGACCATCTCGATCATCGGTGGTGCCGATCCCCACTCCACGGTGTAGGCGAAGGGGTCGACGCCGACCGGCGCGAGCTCGAACGAATAGTCGAGATCCCACGGCACGAACTGGAACCCGCGCGTCGGGTGATCGTAGAGGTAGAAGTTCCCCGATCCGGCCCAGAACCCGTCGGCGTGCGGCAGCACCGCCTCCCCCGCCCACTCCCGGACGATCCGATCGAGGTCGGCCAACCCGTCCAGCTCGGCGAGATCGGCGGCCGCCCAGAAAGCGTCCCGCCGGCCGGCTTCGTAGGTCTCCTCGTTGGTGACCGGCTCGAAGCCGTACTTGTAGAGCGTCCCCCCCGCCTTGCCGGGGAAGTTCCGCTTCAGGAAATCCTTGTTCAGGAACTCGATGTTCGAATACACGCCGTAGAGCTCGCCGTTGATCTCGAGCCTGGCGCTGTTGGCGCACGCGGCCGGGAGTCCGGCATCGCGCAGGACGCTGTACGCGAGGCGGTCGTGGAGGAGGCTCGCGTCGTACGGCGGCGCGTCGAGCGCCAGCTTCCGCAGCCCCCGGAACCGCCCCTCCGGATTCACCTCGTTGAAGGAGATGACGAACTGCATCTTGTTCCCCGACCAGGAGCAGCAGGGGTTCCCTTTGAGCCGCATCCGGGCGTCCGGGTAGGACTCTCCCTGGTAGCGGAAGACGACCGGGTGGTAGGGCTTGAGCGGGAGGCCATCGATCTCGCGTTGCTGCCAGTTGGTGAACTCGTCCTGCAAGGCGGCGAGCTCGCCGGAGGAGATCTCCACTTCGAACGTCGGAAACCGCGCCGGGTCGTAGATCGCGTGGCACGCGCCGTTGCCGTTGCCGCCGCCTCCGTCATCGTCGTCGTCATCGCCCACGATCAGGCCGGGCGGGGTCAGGCCGTTGCAGGCGGAGAGCGCGCCGAGCCACAGGACGGTCACGAGTCGGTTCGCGGACATGGTCGTTCCTTTCCCTTCAGTCGTTCGACAGCGAGACGCGACGGATCCCGCCGACGCCCTGATCGCGGAGCGTGGCGAGCAACGACTCGGCGTCGAGCGATCGGTCGGTCGCCACCTCGAGCACCATCGATCCCTTGTCCCCGGTCTCCAGCACGCGGCTGCCGGGGAGCGCGGCGCGGATCCCCGCCAGCGCCCCCGCGGGATCGAGCAGGTCGATCCCCACGGTCATCGTCCGGGGACGGCGCCCCGCGGTGGCGTCGAGCGCGACCAGCACGCCGCCGACGAAGGCGGTGGCGAGGGCGGCCACCGCGAACAACCCGAGCCCGGTCGCCATCCCGACGCCGATCATCACGAACATGACCGCCGCGTCGCGGGGATCCTTGATCCCGGAACGGAAGCGGATGAAGGCGCCGAGACCAACCAGTCCGAACGCGCGCGCGGTGCTGTCGCCGATCACGATCACCATCAGCGCGCCGGCGACGGCGATGATCACCTGCGCCTGCGCCGTCTCGACCGAGAGCGGTGCCGTCTGCGCGAGCGCCCGCCGCCATGGCCGGTAGGCGATCGCCGACGCGAGGGCGAGGGTCACCAGAAGCCGGAGCAGCATCTCCGTGAGCGGAACGTCGATTCCGCCGAGGGTCGGGTCCGCGATCGTCTGGAACGGGTTCATGCGCGCTCCTCCCGAAGTGGGGCGTCGATCGCCGCCGGCGGCCGTTCGACCCGGGGCCGCTCGTCGTCGAAATGGATCGCCGCCTCGAGCTCCGCGCGGATGTCGGCGAGCCGGATCGCCGCCGCCGCGCGCCAGAGCAGCGGCTCGTCCGGATGCGCGGCGAGGAGGCGCCGGACGAAAGCCCGGCCTTCCGCCCCGGTCTTCAATCCCCCGAGGCTCATCGCGGCCGAGACCGGCCAGCGCTCCGAGGCGGAAAGCCGCAATCTCCACGCGTCGGCGCCGTCCAGTCCCGCCAGCGAGTCGAGCGCCTCCGGCACGCAATCGGCGACCGACTCCCGGAGGGCCGTCGCCCGCGGGTCGTCGAGCCCCAGGAGCGAACGCATCACCGGCTTCGGCGCGACCTCCAGGAACCGCCGGCGCAGCGCCCAGGACCGTTCGGAGGCGACGCCCGCCAGCGACTCGATCGTCGCGGCCGGCGCCGCCTCCAGGGCGAGGTCGCGGATCTCCCACGCGCGATCGTCGTCGAGCGCGGTGACCGACCGGGCGGCGACGGTCGCCGTCAGGGTCTCGCGCATCGCCTCCGTTCCGCCGCGCTCGGCGATCCAGCGTTCCCGCATCGCCCACGCACGTCCCCCTGCCAACCTCTTGAGCGAACCGACCGCCGAGGCCGGCGCCGCCCCGAACAAGCCCTCGCGGAGCGCCCAGCTCTCGTCGGTATCCCGCCCGTCGATCGAATGCAGCACCTCCGACGGGGCGACGGCCGAAAGCCGCCCGCGCAGCCGTCCCGCCTCGGCGTCGAAGAAGGCGCGCCCCGCCAGCGACCGGGCGACGGCGCCGGGAACGCGCTCCGCGAGCGCGCGGCGGAGGCGCCAGGAGACGGGGTCGGTCATCCCGCGGATCCCGTTGGCGATCACCGCCGGCGAGACTTCGGCGAGCCGCTCGCGGCGCGCGTCGACGGCCGGCCCGGCCAGTCCTGCGAGGAGGGCCGCCGCCAACGGCGCCTCCTGCGCCGCTCGGCGGTCGATCCAGTCGACGAAGCGCTCGAGCGCGTCGGCCTCCGACCGGACGCCGCCCGCCCGGCCGTCGGACGAACGCGGCGGGGACGCGAACGACGCCGCCTCGTTCCGCGCCGGACCCCGCGCGGCGAGGATCCGCTCGACGACGAACCGTTCGGTCTCGTCGAGCGGCCGGTCGGTGTTCTCCACCACCGTCCATCCGCGGCGCGCCGCCATCTCCCGGTACCCCTCGCGGAGACGGTTCTGGAGACCTCGGCCCGAGAGGCCCTTGCGCGAGGCCGGCCGTGGATCGGGTTGGACGATCTTCGACACCTTCCGCCGGATCCGGGCGATCAGCGGGTCGACGTCGACCAGCACCACCAGCGCCGGCTCGATGCCTCCTGCGGCGGCCTCGACCACCGGGGCGACCCGCTCCGCCGGCAGCCCGCGGCCGTGCCGCGCCAGCACCTCGGCCGTGTAGACGAACCGGTCGGCGATCACCACCTCCGCGCGCGCCAGCGCCGGGACGGTCACCTCCCGGAGAAGCTGCGCCTCGCGCGCGGCGTAGAGGAGGAGCTCCGCCTCGGGCACCAGCTCGACGTTCCGCATCTCGCGGGTGAAGTCGCGGATCCCTCCGACGACCTTCGAGGGGAAGGCGCCCCCCTCGCGCACGTGTTCGACGCTCAGGCCCCGCGCGCGCAACGCCGCGGCCACGCGGTTGGAGAGCGTCGTCTTGCCGGAGCCGTCGATCCCCTCGAAGACGACGAACATCGCACCCTCCCCCATCGCCCCCTCCGCCATTCGTCAGAACGAGAGTCCGAGCTGCACCCGCGCCGTTCGGTCGACGTCGACGCGCCCCTTCCCTCCGAGCGCATCGGGCAGGTTCCGATCCCGGCGGCGCTCCTCGATCCCGGCCTGCGCGCGCCACGCCCGCCACTGCCCGACGTTGAGACCGACCGACCGCTCCTCGACCGCATCGCGGCGGATGACGAGATCCGGGTCGAGGATCCCCGCGGATCCCCACGCTTCGACGTACGCGGCACGCTCCGACCGGCCGCCGATCCGGTAGGCGACGACCGCGCGCGCCGACGCCATCGTGGCGTCCCGACCGTCCCCCGGGTCGTAGTCGAGCCACGACGAACCGCCCAGCGCCTCGGTCCAGACGCGAACGCCGTGCGCGTCGAACGCCAGGTCGATTCCGACCAGGTCGTAGTGCGAGCGGCTCCCGCCGACCGCCGCGCTCCGGGAGGCGGCCGACATCCCGAGATCGAATCGGCCCGGCGAGACGCCGATCCGGCCGGAGATCACCTCTCCCGACGTCGCCGTCCCGTCCCCCGCCGAGACCGGCGCCGCGTTCCAGACCCCGATCCGGACCGACGGCCGGGCCCCGACGCGCGGCTCGAACGCCACCTCGCCCCCGACGTGCCGACCGCCGATCTCGAACTCATCGCCGAACAGGGCCGCGATCTCGCCGCGACGGATCGTCGGAAGGGTCCAGGAGGAGGTGCCGTCCAGCGCCGAGATCGGCAGCTTGAACGATCCCCCGCGCGCGGTGACGCGGCGCCCGAGGTCGGCGGAGAGGAAGGCGTCGCCGAGCGCGAGCTCGCCACGATCGCCATCGCGTTTCGCCTTGGCCTCGACCACCGCGCGGAGCCGCGCCAGGCGCAGGCTCGCCTCCAGCTTGGCGTCGAACCGCGGCTCGCCCGCCACCCACGACGGGGAGGACGCCGCCGCCGGACCGGCCGGAACCGCCTCGAACCCTTGTCGCGTGCCGACGCGCCCGCCGAGCGCGAGGACCGACGCCGCGAGGACCAGCGACTTCACGGCGTCCCCACGATCCGGCGCATGCCGAGGACGTATTTTGAGAAGACCGACGCCGGCGGAAGGTCCTCCATCGCCGCGACGAGCCAGTCGGGCGCCTCCCCCTCCAGGCACTTCACTTCCAGGATCCCCCGTCGGAAGCAGCCCACTTCGTGGTCCGGGCGGGCCGCCTCCCCCGCACGCCCGACGCCGGTCGGCAGGCAGAAGGAGACGTCCTCGTCGAGCGTCACGCGGACGGCGCCGCCGGCGCCTCGGAACGACCGCCGGCGGTAGAAGACGGTCAACCGCGGCGTCGGGCGGAGGAGACGGAGCTCCCGCCGGAAGGCGGCCAGCGCGGTCGACGGAGCGAGGAAGGCGTCCCACCGGGCATCGAGGTCACCCTGGCGCTCCACCAGTTCCGCGATCGCCTCCGCCGGCGCCTCGTAGGCCACCTTGCGGCGCCCCTCCCCTTCGCTCACCTTCAGCTCCAGCCGGCAATGACCGGTGAGCCGCGCCGGACCGCGCACGCTCGTCGAGGAGGCGTACTCGCGGATGCGGAGGCGGCGCGCCGCGCCGCGCAGGGAGCGCCGATAGAAGAACAGGTCGTCGGTGTCGAGGTAGGTGGTGCGCGTCCACGCGACCGGACGGCTCCGGTCGTACGCGAACTCCACCAGGTTCCCGTCGGCCCGCGCCAGGAAGTCGTCCAGCGTCTCCGCCGTCACGACGAACTTGCTCTCGCGCTCCGGAAGCTCGCTCTCCACCGCCGGCATCGCCATCGCCCGTCCCTCCCGCTCTCGAGGGAAGTGCAACCGTCGCGCCGGACGCCGGCTCCGGCCGGCGATCGTGCGGACCGCCACGTGGCCGTCGTCCGATCGGAGGCCGGCGGCTCCAGCGCGTGCGCGCCGTCACGCGCGGACCGCGGGGTCGGGACTCCAGCGACGGAGGTCGGCGCGGCGTCGGGACTCCAACGGCGTCGCGGGACTCCGCGTCGTGCCGGCCATCACGCGACCGAAGGGTGCGCGATATCCTCCATCTTGGACGACGCGAAACCCGAAACGCGTCACCCGCGTCGTTCTCCGGGCCCCTACGGCACCGGTCGCTCCGGCGCCGCCGGCCCCTCCGCGACGCGACGCTCCTCGGGCCGGAGGCTCCGCTCGCGTCCGGTGTCGAACGGAAGGTTGGCGCGGCGCCACTCCCGGATTCCGCCGCCGTAGTGGCCGAGGCGCCGATACCCTTTCGCTTCCAGCAGGCGCACGGCCTGCGTCGAGCGCGTTCAGGTCGGCCCGCTGCAGTAGGTCACGACCTCGACATCGCGTTCGGGAAGGATCGCGTCGGCCCGCGCCTCGATCTCTTCGAGCGGAAGGGAGATCGCCCCCGGAAGGTGTCGGTTGGCGTACGAGGCGCGCGGCAAGGTGTCGACCAGCGCGAACCGATCGCGCGAATCGGCCAGCTTTCGGCGCAGGTCGTCGGTGGAGTAGTCGATCGCCATGGAACCTCCGCACGGAGGATGGACCTCCGCCGGCCGGACGCCAGGCACGCGCCTTGCTCCCCTTGGAAGAAGAAGGGAGGGGATGCCATGGCTCGGCCATCGGGTTGCGCGATCGTCGTTCCGCTGCTGGTCGCCGCATGCGGTTCGCTCGACCCGCCGGGGGGGGCGGTCCCCGCCGGCCGCTGCGCCGACCTCTACGACGAGGACCGGCTCGTCGACTACCGGGTCGAGATCGCCGACGGCGAGTGGGCGGCGCTCCAGGACGAGTTCGCGAACTGGGCGGAGCGGGAGGCGAACGGACTGCCGCTCAAGCCGTACCACCCCATCCTCTTCCGCTACGTCGGACCCGACGGCGAGGAGGAGGTCGTCCCCGACGCCCGCATGCGCCTCAAGGGGAACCCCTGCTGCTCCTGGTCCGGAAAGATGCAGTTCGTGATCTCGTTCAACGAAGTCGACTCCGACGCGCGCTTCCACGGACTGCGCAAGATCGCGCTCGACGCGCCGCCCTACGACCCGTCGCTGCTCAAGGACCGCCTCGCGCTCGACCTGTTCCGGGAGGTCGGCCTCCCGGCCGCGTGCGCCAACAGCGCGACGCTCACCCTGAACGGATCGCTCTACGGCGTCTTCACCAACATCGAGTTCCTGGACAAGGAGTTCCTCCAGCGGAACTTCCCCGGCCAGGCCGGCGGGGACCTGTGGAAGTACGGAACCGACCTCAAGACCAACGAACAGACCTCCGACGGCGTGCGGATCGAGCAGTTCTGGCAGGCGAACGACGTCGCGGCGATCGACGCCCTCGCCGATCTGGAAGGCGCCGTCCTCGAGTGGGCGGCCGAGGCGACGCTGCCCGACGCGGACGGCTACTGGAGCGCCGGACACAACTTCTACCTCTACGACCATCCGCAGCGCGGCTTCCTCTTCGTCCCCTGGGACAAGGACGGAACGTTCGACTGGATGCCGGCCGATGCCGATCCGTACGGCGTCGTCTACTACGACGAGTACGGCGAGGAGCTGTCCGGTCTGCCGCCGCACCAGGTCGCCGTGCTCGCCGACCCCGTATGGCGCCAGCGGTTCGTCGACGCCGTCGCCGCCGTCCGCGCCGTCTACAATCCGGCGGCGATCGACGAGAAGATCGGCCGGTTCGCGGCGCAGATCGAAGCGGCCGTCGAGTCCGACCCGAACTATCCGTTCACGCTCGACGAGTTCCACGCGGCGCACGACTCGATCCGCGCGGCGACGGCGGCGCGGGCGGCGTTCCTGGACGGCTGGCTCGACGCCCGGTAGGCCGCGGGACCGAGCAACTCCCGCAGCGCGCGCGCATCGCGCACGGCGTGACCACCGGTGTCGTTGTTGAAGTAGACGTAGGCGGTCCGTCCGGATCGGGACCATGCGCGCAGTCCCCGGGCGACCGGCTCCAGCGCGCGCCTTCCGTAGCGGCCGGCGTAGGGAGCGCTCGCGCCGTGGAAGCGCAGGTAGCGGAATCCGCCGGTCGCGCGCGGCGGGCGCGCGTCGACGAGGTCGTGCTCGCAGAAGGCGACGCCGTGACGATCGAGCAGACGGGCCACCTCGTCGCGATACCAGGCCTCGTGCCGGAACTCGACCGCGTGCCGGACGCCCCCCGGCAGCGCGAGCAGGAACCGTTCCAGCCGGCCGGGATCGACGTGGGCCATCTGCGGCGGCAGCTGCCAGAGGACGACCTCCAGCTTCGGTCCCAGGTGGTCGACCCTCGAGAAGAAGCGGTCGAGACCGCGACCGGTGTCGGTCAGGCGCTTCATGTGCGTCAGGAACCGGCTCCCCTTGACGGCGAAGACGAACCGGTCCGGGGTGGCATCGCGCCAACGGGTTGCCGCCGCCGGCGTCGGAAGGCGGTAGAAGGTGGCGTTCATCTCGACGGTGGAGAACTCGCGCGCGTAGCGTTCCAGCCGGCGCGAGGTCGGGACGCCGCGATACAGGACCTCGCTCCAGTGGGGGTAGGCGTAGCCGCTGGTACCGACGTGGATCACGTCGCTTCGAATGCGCACGAGGAGACGACGTGGCGCGACGCGAGACCTTCCCGCCGGCCCCCGTTCCCGCCGTCCGGACGCTCCCGTCGCTCCGCCTCGCGGCCGCGGGTTGCCGCGCCTGTCCCTTGTGGAGGAGCGGCACGCAGACCGTCTTCGGGGAAGGGAGCGCGTCGGCGCGGATCGTGATGGTCGGCGAGCAGCCGGGTCACGAAGAGGACCTCGCCGGGCGTCCCTTCGTCGGTCCGGCGGGCCGGGAGCTCGATCGCGCGCTGGCGGCGGTCGGGATCGACCGGAGCGTCGTCTACGTCACCAACGCGGTGAAGCACTTCAAGTGGACACCCGCCGGCGGCCGGCGCCTCCACAAGAAACCGAGCGCGCGGGAGGTCGAGGCCTGCTTCCCCTGGCTCCTCGCCGAGCTGGAGCGCATCCGGCCGGCGGTGCTCGTCTGCCTGGGATCGACGGCGGCGCGCGCCGTGCTCGGACCGGAGTTCCGCGTCACGCGCCGCCGGGGCGAGCTCGTGCCCTCCCCCTACGCGCCGCACACCGTGGCGACGGTCCATCCCTCCGCGATCCTCCACGCCCCCGACGACCGCTCGCGCCGCGCGGAGCGGGCCCGTTTCACGCAGGACCTGTTCCGGGTCGCGGAGGTGCTGCGCGCCACGGAGGCCGCGCCACCGCCGGCCCCGTGACCGTCAGCCGCCGAAGGCGACCTGGACGTCGACGTAGGGAAGGAGGTGCTCCTGCGTCCCGAACGGATACTCCCCGTGCGTGCCCTTGACGCCCGCCTCCACCGCGAAGCGGTGGCCAAGCCACGCCGCGAGCAGCCGATACTCGGCGGCGTACCGTCCGCGGGGATCCCGCATCACGAACAGATCGAGGTCGCCGTGCGCCCACAGCCGGCCGACGACGCGCGCGCGGGTGTCGAGTCCGGCCTGCAGGGTGGCGCCGTGCAGGTAGGCCGAGGTGCGCGGGAACAGGATCGGCAGGTCGATCGACGACATCCCGTTCTCGCCCACCTGCGCGGCCAGCCGCGCACCCGCCTCCAGCGTCAGCTCCCGGCCGGCGTTCGGCCGCGCGGTCACCAGCAGGCGCGCATGCGCCGCCACCAGCTGCGGGATCGGCTGGTCCTCCGGGAGGATCCCGAACGGGCCGCGGTGCGCGAACGATTTCAGGAACGGCGTCGGGTAGGAGAGCGTCGTCTTGGCGGCGAGCACCCAACTCCCGCGATCCGCGAGCCGCGCCTTCACGCCGACGTTCGGCAACCGCAGCAGGTCGAGCCACGGCTGCGTCGACAGCTCGAACCGCCCGCCGAGGCTGATCCGCGTCTCGGAGAGCAGGCCGACCTCGACTCGCCGGCGCGGCAGCACCGCCGCCGAGTCGGCGCTCCAGGTTCCGTCCGCGATCGCCGGCCGGACGGGCGCACCCTCCTCCGCCCGCGCCGCGACCGGCCGGGCGACGACCGAAAGCACGGCGACGGCCAGCGCCGCGAACAGGGGTCGAGCCGCCGTCCACGCCACGGGTGCCTTCACGGCAGGTCGAGCTCCACGCTGATCGGCGCATGGTCCGACCGGCTCATCGTCTCCATACCGCCCGACTCCTCGTCCTGATGGGTGATCGAGCTGCCAGGCACGAAGTCGCCGTTGGTGAACAGGTAGTCGAGCTTGCGGCTCCAGAACCCGTTCTTGTCGGAGGTGAAGGTGAAGTAGGGATCGTTGTCGGCCAGGTAGTCGGCGAGCGGCGTCTCCGCCTCGTAGGTCTGGTAGAGCGGATAGAGGTAGTCGGTCTCCTCGCTGAAGTCGTCCCCTTCGAAGCGCCCCTCGCAGACCGAATCGGGAAAGTCGCTCACCTGCTCGCTTCCCGGAGGAAGGGTGTTGAGGTCGCCGCCGGCGATGAACAGGACCCCCTCGGCGGCGAGCTCGTCGAGCTTGGCCTTGAACCGGTCGACGTGCTTCTTCTTCGTCCCGTCGTCGGCGTAGGCCTCGGTGTGCGTGGCGACGATCCGGAAGTCGTCGAGGCCCGGCAGGTCGACGCTCACCTCGAGCATGTTCCGTTTCAGGTAGAAGTAGTTGGTGAGCGCGTCGTCGGAGGCGATCAACGGCAGCGAGTGGCGCAACGCCCAGTTGATCGGCCAGCGGGAGAAGACGGCGTTCCCGGAGTCGACCCGTCCGATCCCGTCGCCGGGGACGTAGTCGGCCTTCCACTGCGAGGCGTAGGCCCCTTCGTTGAGCCGGCCGTGGTCGAGCAGCCACTGCACCTGGTCGAGGTAGTCCGAGCGCTTCGACTCGACGTCGACCTCCTGCAGCAACAGGATGTCGGGATCGACCTGCTCGATCTTCTCCGCCAGCGCCTCCAGGTTGGAGAGCACCTCGCCGCGCGACATGTTGGTGCGGTCGCCGTGGCAGTCCCAGAAGAAGTCGATCCGCCCGCCGCCGAACTTCACGTTCCAGCTCATCACCGTGAGCGTCGTGACGACTCCCGGCGCGGGTACGGGCGTGCTCCGGTAGTAGCGCTTGGCCGGCTCGACGTCGTCGAACTGGGTGTGGAAGGGGTCGAGCGACTCGAGGGAGCAGGAGGAGACGAGGGTGGCGACGGCGAGCCCGGCAAGTGCGCGACGCATCTCGCCGAGAGCGTAGCCCCGCCGGCACCGAAAAGTCAGCGTGCCACCGCCCGCGGTCACGTCCGCTTGAAAAAGCGGTATCCCTCGATCGCCCCGTCCTCCGGCACCCACACCACCCCCTGCCACGGCTCCAACGCGATCTCCACCGCCCCGCCCGTCACCTTTCCGCCCGCGGTGCCGCCCCACCGGTCGGCCAGCGGGAGGGCGTCGAGGAACCACGAATACGGGAGGAAGGCGCGACCCCGCTGCGGCGTTCCCGACAGGTTCACCGCGACCAGCGTCGCCTCCTCCGGATGTTCGGTGACCCTCGCGAAGGCGAACAGCCAGGGCAGGCCCGGCTGCGGCATCGGAAGAAAGCGACCCTCCCGCAGCGCGACGCGCTCGCGGCGCAGCCGAGCGAGCGTCCGCGTCTCCTCCAACGTCTCGCGGTCCCAGCGTGCGTCGTCCCATTCCATCGGGTTCCGGTTCGCCGGATCGTCGCCCCCCTCCATCCCGATCTCCTCGCCGTAGTAGAGGTGCGGCGTTCCGGGGAGCGTGAAGGCCAAGAGGCGCGCGAGCCGGCGGGCGCGGCGGTCGGGGAGGCGCGTGGCGAGGCGCGGCGTGTCGTGGGTGGCGAGCACGTTCCAGCTTCGGAGCAGCGCGGGCCACCGCCACGACTCCGCCATCCGCCCGAGGTTCGACGCGACCTGGGCGGCGGGAAGCCGGCCGGCCGCTGCCTCCAGCACCGTCTCGCGCATCCAGTAGTTCATCACTCCGTCGAGCGCCCCTTCCTGCAGCCACGCCTCGGCCCAGGCCATCACCTCGCCGACGACGCCGTCCGGCGCCCCCTCCTCCCGCGCGATCCGCGCGAGAAGGCCGCAGGTCTGGAGTCCGAGGTCGTTGGCGCAGTCGAGCCGCCACCCGGTGGCGCCGCGTCGCAGCCAGCGGCGGAACGGAGCGCCTTCGCTCTCCGCGAGCGCCCGCCGGACGTCGTCGCGCGCGAGGTCGAGCTCCGGGAGCCACCCCATCCCGCGCCACCGGTCGTAGCGGTCGGGATGGCGCGCGAATCGGAAGAACCGGAAAAACGGCGAGGTCGCGGCGCGGCACGCGTCGCGGAACCAGCCGTGCTCCTCCCCCACGTGGTTGAAGACGCCGTCGAGCACGAGCCCGATCCCGCGCTCGCGCGCCGCCCCCGCCAGTCGGTCGAACGCCGCCTCTCCGCCGAATCGCGGATCGACCTCCTCGAAGCTCGCGGTGTCGTACTTGTGGTTCGACGGGGCGCGGAAGATCGGCGTGAGGTAGAGGAGATCGACACCCAGCGACGCCAGGTGGTCGAGCCGGTGCGCGATCCCGTCGAGCGTACCCCCGGCGTGATGGCGCCAGGGATCGACGCCGTCGGGCGGCGCCGGCAGCGGCCGCCCCTCCGGACCGGCGAAACGATCGACGAAGATCTGGTAGACCAGATGGCGCCGCCGATCCGCCCGTCGGATCTCCATGGGCCTCGCCGCGCCGCTAGAAACCGCGGGCCTTGGCGATTCGCGACGCCGCCTTCTTGACCGCCGGCTCGCGCGCCGTCAGCGCCAGGAGCTTCACCCGGCTCCTGAAGACGGTTCGCGTCGACTCCGCCTGCGCGTCGACCGACTGGTCCATCCGTTCCAGGGCCGCGACCCGCAACGCCGGCGCGTGGTGGGCCTCGAGCACCACCTGCAGGAGATCGTACTCGTCGGGAAGGCCGTACGAGGCGTGGTAGGCGTCGAGCGCCGCAACGAACCCCTCCTTCCCCACCTCCTCCCGGACCTTCTTGAGGGCGGCCTCCTTCTTCGGATCGACGAAGAGGCTGTGGAACTTCTCGTCCATCACCTTCTGCTGGTAACGGTTCGGCTCCGGGGGCGGTCGGGAGGGGGCGGCGGTCCCCTTCTTCCCCCGCCGCTTGTCGATCTCGCTCCAGGAGGGGCGGTCGTAGTGGTCTCGGCCTTCGCGCCGTCGGCTCATGGCGTGCCACACCCTAGCGCGTCCCCGTTTCGCGTGCAAAGATGCGCGTCCCATGACCAAGACAATGGAGACGCCACTCGTCGGCATCGTGATGGGGAGCAAGAGCGACCTGGAGACGATGAACGGCGCGGTCGAGATCCTCTCCGACCTTCGGATCCCGCACGAAGTACGAATTCTTTCGGCGCACCGACTTCCCGAAAAGGTCCTCGAGTACGCCGAGCGCGCCGAAGGGCGGGGCATCGCGGTGTTGATCGCCGGCGCGGGGGTCGCGGCGGCGCTCCCGGGCGTGGTCGCCTCGAAGACGGTGCTCCCGGTCCTCGGGGTCCCCTGCCCCGCCGGACCCCTGGTCGGGGTCGATGCGCTGCTCTCGATCGTACAGATGCCGAAGGGGGTGCCGGTCGGCACGCTCGCCATCGGCAAGGCCGGCGCCGCCAATGCCGGCCTCCTCGCCGCGGCGATCCTCGGCCTGAAACACCCGGAGATCCTCGAGCGGCTTCGCGCCTGGCGCGAGAAGCGCCGCGCCGAGGCGCTGGCCCAAGACGCCGGCGGCTAGTGCGCATCCCGTCCATGCTCCGCGTCGCGAAACGCCGCGTCCGATGAGCGCCCGCCGGCCCGCGCTCCTCGCCAAAGGGTCGCTTCGCGTGGTCGACCTGGAGAGCGTCGACCGCGCCTGGCGGACCGAGCCGGTCTCCGCCCTCCTCCGCCGCCTCTCGGAAAAGGCGCCGCTCGCGCGGCCGATCGCCGGCCCGGTCCCGGGACGCCCGGCCGCCGCCGAGCTCGCCGGCCTCGACGTCGCGGTCGAGTCGCTTTCGCGGCGCTCCCTGCGCGGTCGTCCGCTGGCGGAGAACCTGCGCGCCCTTCGCGGCCGCGGAGCGCCGTGGCGCTGGTTCTCGCGGACGCCGGACGAGCGCGACGAGACCGCGGTCGACGACCGGTTGATCCGCTGGGCCGAGGTGACGCGCCTGCCCGAGCTGACGCCGGACGAGATCCTCGCGGTCGCCTCCGCCGTCGAAGGGACGATGATCGGCGCGTCCGAGGTCCGGGAGGCGTTCGAGCGCTGGGGATCGGACCGGTTCGCCGGTGCGCTCGAGTCGACCTCCGACGAGGCGGCCGCCGACGCCCTGCGCCGCGCCTGGGACGACGATCTCGCGCCGCTGCTCCAGGCGCTCGGCTTCGACGAGGAAGGGGAGCTGATGGCCGCCGTCGGCGCGCGCCTGCGCGAGGTTCGCGAGCTCGTCCGCTTCGCCCGCGCTCACGGGCTTGCCGTCGTCCCCTGGACCAAGGACCGCTGGCCTCGCGTCCTCGCCGATCGCGCCCGCGCCCGCGCCGCCGGATGACGTCTTCGGCAACCTGGCCGCCGCGGCAGCCGGACGTCAGTCCTCCAGCTGCATGGAGAGATCCGGATTCGTACCCGGAGCGATGCTCGCGATCCCGTCTTGCACGTCGATGTCGACCACCCGCCACCAGGACGCGGTCTGCCCGGTGACCGGGTAGTCGGAGTTCCCGTTCGACTGCGTCAACGGGTACGGACCGTACAGCGCCACCGTCTCGTCCTCGGTCCCCTCGTTCAGGGAGACGCGAATGATGTTGTTGGTCGGCTCGGAGCCCGAACCGTCGACCGGACCGCTGTAGTAGTTGACAGCGACGTAGTAGGTGCCGTCCCCCGCCTGGCTCATCGTGAAGTTCTCGGGTCCGAACCCCCAGACGTTGTCGACGTCGATCTCGCCGTTGGTGATGGCGATCTGGTCGGTATAGGCGGCGTGTTGCGGCTCGGCCCCCGACTCCGGGTAGTACCAGATGTGCATGTCCTGGTCGTTTTCGGTCGCCTCGTTTCCCGACTCGATCGCGTTGCCGGTGTCCCAGACCAGCGTCACGCGAATCCGCTTGAACGGCGTGTCGACGTTCATCAGGAGCGTCTTCTCGGTCACGCCCACGCCGTTGGCCGCCTGGAGCACGACGCGGTTGACGCCGCGCGACAGGATCAGGGCGTAGGTGAAGGCCGTCCCGTCGAGCGGCAGCAGGTACTCCCCTTCGTTGATCGAGACGACGGCCCGGCTGCCGCCGGCGGCGATCGCCGTGCCCTCGGCCACGATGACGCTGCTCGTGGTTTCGAAGCCGTCCTTCGGATGCGATGTCCCGACCGTCGGCGCCTCGTCCGGATTCCCGGCGGCGGGTGGGAGCATCAGCGACGGGACCGTCTCGGAATCGGCGTCGATAACGAACGGCTGGAATCCGGCGGCGAGCCCGCTCTTGTAGGCGACGGCCACGCGCGGCCCACCGGGAACCGCGGAGAGCGAAAACGTCCCGCTGGAGCCGGTGGTCGCCTGCCTCCGCCCGTCGCCGACGCCGACCACCACCGTCGCCCCCGAAACCGGGCTGCCGGTGGTGTCCACCACCAGGCCGGTCACCGTCGCCTCGACGTCGGTCGTCGTCGACGGCGCGAGCTCCGACGGCGTCATCGAGAACGCGCCGCTCACCGCTTCGCCCTGCAGGGTTCCGTTGTAGGCGCCGGTCACGTCGTCCAGAAAGGCGGAGCCGTCGTAGGTCTCGGTCGAGCCCTCGCCCAGCTCGTATTCGGCCTCGAGGACGAAGTTCTTCCCCGACACGGTGCCGGTCACCGTCCCGGACTTCTGGGTCGAGGAGTAGATCGTCCCCTGGACCTCGTCGGAGCCGTCCTCCTGTTCGAGCTCCATGTAGAAGGCGTTCCCTTTTCCGTTGGCACCGGACCAGGAGCCGAACCAGAACCCCGCGATGTTCGTCGGAGGTTTCTCCTCCTTCTCCGGGCGGCACGCGCAGAGGAGGGCCGCCGCAAGGAAGCAGGCCGCGAGTCGACGAGCGAGCATCGATGGACCTCCGGACGATGGAACACCGCTGGAAGGTCCACTTTACCGCCGAGGCGCATCGCGCGGCGAGCGCGACCGAGGGCTCTTCCGCTTGCAAGGGGTGATCGCGGTCACCAATCGATCTCGCATGATCGACGCGATCCGCGAGCACAGCCCCGTTTTCGCCAACCAGAGGATCGACCGGCGCACGCTCGCCGACCTGGAGCGGTTCCGGAACGCCCCCAAGGAGGAGATCCATCGGGCGTTGAAGAGGCTCGACCGCTGCCCCGACATCGAGTCGTACGTGGAGGTGGGCACGGCCCTGGCGACGGTGATCGGGCTCGCCCTCTCGCGCCGGGATCGGCGGTGGCTCCTGCTGCCGGCCGCGATGCAGGCGATCCTCCTGGCCCACGGCCTGCGCCGTCCGGAGCCGCTGACGCCCCTCCTGCGTGCCTTCGGCGTCTGGAGTCGCGGCGAGATCGCGCGCGAGAAGCAGGCGCTGAAGTTGTTGCGCGGGGACTACCGTCGCGTCGACCGCGATCCGACGCCGAAGGGGGCGCTCGCCGCGGCGCAGGGGGAGGTCGGATTGGCCGAGGGATCGGGCGCGCTCTACCCCCACCCGCTGCGGCACTCCTGGATCGCGCGGACCGGGCGCCGCGCGGTCCGCGCCCTCCGGGGTCCGTCGCGGAGGCGATCGGGGACGGCCCGTCCCGAGGGTGAGACGATCGTCCCGATGGGCGAGGACCTCCGACCGATGCGTTCGCCGGGTCCGTCGGGACGCTCCGGCCACTACCCCCCTCGCTGACGCGTGGTCAGGGGCGCGCGGCGAAGGCGGTAAGATGCGCGCATGCCTCCATCGCCGGAGCTCCTGGCGCGGTACGCCGAGCGGTTCAACGCCAGCCGCACGATGCGGTTCCTCGGCGTGACGATCGACTTTCCCGCCGGCGATCGGGTGCGGGCGACGATGGCCGAGATCCGACCCGAACATCGCGGCGGCCTGGGCTCCGAGGCGGTCAACGGAGGCGTCCTCGCGGCGGTCTTCGACCTGGTGATCGGATGCACGCCGGCGCTCCTCGATCCGACCCGGCGCAGCGCGACGATGCAACTTTCGATGAGCTTCCTCCGACCGGTGACCGGCGACTCGTTCCGGGCGGAGGCCTGGATCGACCGCGCCGGAACGCGGACGATCTTCGCGTCGGCGCAGATCCTCGATGCCCGCGGAGATCTGTGCGCCCGCGCGCAGGGGCTGTCGAAGATCTCCAAGCTCCCCTGGAGCAACAAGGGTACCCCCGCGGTCAATTAGGTCGTATCCTGCATCCTGACGTGCGACGGGAGAGGTCTTGATACCGGCTCGAAGGGTCTTCCGACGTGGTGCCGCGGCCGTCGCGGCCGGAGCCGTGCTTCTCGCGGCCGGCGCCCTCGCCCAGGAATCGCAGCCGTGGACCGCGATCGACGGTCCCGGACTGCGCGTCAGCTCGTCGTTCCCGGACGGCAACGTCCTCTCCATGCGCGCCGCCGCCGGCGTCGGAGCGGGGACCTTCCGCGCCGCGAACATCGAGAACCGCGGCGAGATCCCGGAGCCGCCCGACCGCGAGAGCCCGACGACGATCCTGGGCGGCGGGCTCGGTATCGCCGTCCGGCCGGTCGCCGGCGTCGAGGCGTTCGCCAGCTCGACCGGCTGGAACATGAAGATGAAAAACCTCTCCCCCGAGACGCCGGTGCCCGGGGAGTGGTTCGCGAATCTGGGTGACGTCGCCCTCGGCGGCCGCCTGCGCCGGGCACTCGGAACCTACGCCGTCGGGGCCGAGGTCGGAACGCTCGTCTACGGGAAGTCGGGGGAGTCGGGAAGCAGCCTTCGGGGGCCGGAGTTCTCGGCGACGAGCCCCTTCATGCGCGGCCTCGCCAGCTGGCGAGGGGTCCGCCGCGGGACGCGGGTGGAGCTGTCGGCCAACGCCGGACTGTTCTTCGACCGCTCGTGGCGGGTGTGGGAGGAGGTCTTCGCCGAGATCGAAGCCGGCAATCGGAACGAGACCCACATCTATCCCGAAGAGCGGCGCGGGTTGGGGATCTACGGGAGGAACGGTCCCGTCACCCGCTATGTCGGAGGGCTCTCCGCGGCGGTCGAGCTCGACCGGCTCGCGCCGTTCCTGGAGACGACGTTCGAATCGACCGACGGCGAGGGCAGCCTGCGGATCACCCCGGGACTCCGGTATCGCGCCCGTCCCGGAATGCTGCTCCTCGCCGCGGTCGATCTCGCTCCGGGAGGGGCCGGCGCCCACGAAGCGATCCCCGGAGAGGCGCCGCTGCGGGCCCACGTCGGGTTCGAGCTGGCGCTGGGCGCGGGGAGACGTCCGGCCGAGGGGCCCGCGGGACGCGTGAAGGTGGGGCCGACTCGGTCGACCTCGCCCTACCGCCTCCACGTGATCGACGAGAATCGACGGCCGGTGGCCGACGCCAGCGTCTGGATCGTCGACGCCCGCACCGGAAGCAAGGTCGCCGGTCCGAACGTGACCAACGAGGACGGCATCGCCGAGATCGAACGGTGGGCCTTGGAGTCGGCGCACGCCGACGCCCCCTACGTCGTCCGCGCCACCAAGCGGGACTATGCCGGCTGGGTCCAACCGAGGTTCCGGCACGCGGGCACCGATCGCGTCGTCCTCTACTCCCCGAAAGCGAACACCCTGCTGCGCATCGTCTTCAAATCGCCCGATACCCAGCTCCCGACGAACGGACAGTTCTCGGTGCACCTCGTGCCGTCGACCGACGGCGCCCCGTCGATCGACCTCCGTACCAGGACGCCAGGGGTGATCGAGGACCGGATCCCGTACCAGCCGGGCCTCGAATGGAGCCTGGTCGCGAAGGCCGAGCCGTCCGGCGTCAACCAGAAGCTGGTCGAGCCCTCCGGTCGCGATCGATTCTCGTTCTCGCCCGGCAGCCCGTTCCTCTACGAGATCTTCTTCGACGCGCGCCAGGGGCGGTGGAGCCTGAACGCGGCCGACCTCGTTCCCCGCTACGACGGTCCGCTTTTCGAGGAGGACCTCACCGAGCTGCTCCCCGCCGAGACGGCGAAGCTCGAGCCGCTGGTCGCACGGGTGCGCGACGACCCCGCGCGGCGCCTGTTGATCACGATCACCCTCCGCGCCGGCCGTTCGCAGGTCCTCAAGGACGTCCTGTTCGCCGGGCGGCGCGAAGCGATTTCGGCCCACCTGCGGGATCGCGTCGATCCGCAGAGGCTCCAGTTCGCTCCGGCCGTGGAAGGGGCGGCGGACGGCGTCACCGTGGAGATCCGATGACTCGAACGACGATGCGGGCGATGGCGATGGCGGCGGCGATCGGCGCGGTGGCGGCGTCCGGGTCCGCCCTCGCCGCGGACGGTCCCTCCCTCTTCGCGCGCAACTGCGCCTATTGCCACGGCAGCGGCGGCGCCGGCGATGGCCCCAACGCCGCGAAGCTGAAACCCCCGCCTCCCGACCTCACCAAGAGCAGCGCCAGCGAGACGGCGATCGGCGCCGTCATCCGCAACGGAAAGCGCGCCTGTCCGTCGTGGCGCTCCTCCCTGAAGGAGGAGGAGATCGAAGCGCTCGCGCGCTACGCAAAGGGCCTCCAGCGTTAGCCCGACGCTAGCTGCGGATCCGCTCGCGGGTGACGTCGAGGCGGAACGCCTCGGGATTTCCGTCGCGGGACAGGAGCAGACTCACCGTCGTCCCCTCCGGTCCACGGATGCGGGAGATCAGGTCCTCCAGCGACAGCCCCTCGGTCGGCACGCCGTCGACCTCCACCAGTCGATCGCGGTCTCGCAACCCCGCGCGTTCGGCCGGCGTGCGGGGAAAGACGCGCTGCACGACGTAGCGCCCCTCCTCGTCGCCGATCGCCGCGCCGATCCCGGCGAACTCGAAGATCGACGAGCGTCCTTCGCCCGATTCGAGGGTGACCACGCCGACGTCGGTCACGCGTCCCGCGGCCACCCTCCCCCGGACCACCTCCGAGCGGAACTCCGGGTGGTAGACGAACAACGACACCTCCCCCTCCCCGGTCTCCACCACGAAGCGGCCGACCGGATCGGAGAACGAGGCCTGGCTCCAGTCGAGGCGTCCGCCCTCTTCGCGTCCACCGTTGGAGCGCATCGCGCTGACGCGAGCGCCGCGCACCGGGCGCCCCCGTTCGTCGTGCAACGAGCCGCGCAGCGAACCCTGCATCGGGAGCAGGAACTCGACCGACTCCCGTGCGCCCGCGGAGACCTCCACCTCCACCGGAGCCACGTCCGCGTACCCCGGAGCCCGGAGCTGCACCGACCAGCGCCCCGGGGCCAACCCCTCGAAACGGAAGGTCCCTCCGACCACCTCGTTCCGGACGGAGCGACCGCGTCGCACCCGCCACCCACGATCGACCTCCGGGTCGCCGCCGGCGAAAAGCAACGCGGTCGCCGCGCCGTCGAACGCGGACCCGTCCGAGCGCGTCACCCGCCCCTCGATCGTCCCGCTCGTGGTGCCGTCCGGAAGGACGAGCTCGACCTCCGGCCTCTCGCGGCTCGCCTCCCCTTTGGCCTGACCGAACGACGTCACGACCTCGATCGGCGCGGGGGAGTCGAGCATCCCCGGCAGCTCGAACTGGCCTTCGTCGTCGGTCGACGCGCCGCGCACCCACAGGTCCCGTTGCGCCGCGAATCGCATCATCGATCGTCGATCGCGCCAGGCGATCTGCGGGGGGACCGTCGACACGCGGGCCCCCACGACGGGGGCGCCGGCGGCATCGGTCACCCGCCCGCGCGCGGTCCAGGTCGACTCGACCCGGATGTCGACCACCGCCTCTCCCCCCTCCGGGATCTCGACCTCCACCCCCCCGGTGCCGGCCTCGCCCGTGGCCACCAGGGTCTGCCGGCCCGGAGGGATCGCGTCGAGCCGGTAGCGGCCGGCGGCGTCGGTCACCGCCTCGACCGTTCGATCCTCGCTCCGCGACCCGCCGCCGACTCTCCGGACGACCGCCCCCGCGACGGCGCCGCCGGTCGAATCGACGACGCGCCCGGCGACGACGCCGGCGTCGGGCAGGACGAGCGAGATGCCGTCGCGCTCGCGCCCCGGACCCAGCCCTCCGATCTCGAGCTCGGCGCCGGCGTGGGTCGCATGGTGCGCGCGCACCACCAGGCGGCCCGGCGGCGCGTCGGCGATCTCGAACGCTCCGTCGGCCGCGCTGTGCGCCACCTTCGATTCGAGCCGGCCCCCCGACTCCTCGTCGGTCGCGACGAGCGATGCGCCGGCGATCGGAGCGCCGCGCCGGTCGACGACCGTGCCGCGCAGGCGGACGGCCCCGTCGAGGGCGAGCGTCAGCTCCTGGGTGCCGGGGGTGAACGCCAGAAAGCGATGCAGCGTGGCGAAGCCGTCGGCCGACACCGTCAGCGTGGTCGTCCCCGCCGGCGGGTCGAGGGCGAAGCGGCCGTCCTCCCCGGTCGTGAGCTCGAGCAGCGGCGCATCGCCGTCGCCCCCTCGAGCGCTACCCGCGACCAGGACGGCGCCCGGGATCGGGCTGCCGGTGACGCCGTCGACGACCCGGCCGGTGATCGTGCTGCGGCGCTCCGCGGCCGCGGAATCCCGCTCCCCCTCGCCGCCGGGCGCGAAACCGGCCGGCCAGGCGGCACGCGCGTGGGCCACGGCACGATCGGCCGCCTCCCTGCGCGACGGCGCCGGCTCCCCGCGGTCGAGCATCCGGATCCCGAGCCAGGCGACCGCCACCACCACCGCCGCGACGCCGAGCCGCGCCCGGATCCGGCCCCCACCGCCCATCAGAACCTCCAGGAGATCGTCGCCGCCGGAGCGAAATGCGTCTGCTCCAGCCTCCGCCAATGCCCCGCTTCCGCCCGTTCGTTCCACCGCCGGGCGGCGTTGATCGCCCCCACCACGCTGCCGCCGTACCACAGGACTTCGAGCCCCCCCACAACCCCCGAGACGGCGTACGATTCCTGGCGCCAGGCGACCACCGCCGCCGCCGTGAACAACGCGTTCACCACCAGGGCGTTGAACGCCTCCCGGAAACGACCGACGTAGGCGTGTCCGGCGCCGGGCAGCGCCGCCGAGAGGATCCCGGCGGCGACCGGCGAGCGCCGCGGAGGCCGCGTCCGGTCGATCGCGTCGAGGAGCGCCGTCAGGTCGCGACCGGTTCGCCCGGCGGCCGCGCGGACCCGCTCCGGATCGCGCGCCCGGAGGGCCGCCCGGACGGCGCGCGTCGCCGCCTCGGCGGCGTCGGCCGGCGCTCGTTCCGACCATCGGCGGTAGGCGTCCGAAGCCGCCCCCGGATCGCCCGCCGCCTCCAGCGCCTCGCCGAGCGCCGTCCACGCCTCCCCGGCCTCCGGCAGGTCCGGGCGGCGGTCGAGGAGGTCCTGCACGCGCGCCGCCGCGCGGCGGGGTTCACCCGCGCGGCGCAGGGCCGTGGCGAGCGAGAGCTCCGCGCGACCCGATGCTGCGCACGACGGGCAGAGGAAGAGGAATCGCTCGTATTCGAGGATCGCCCGGCGGGGATCCCCCTGGGCGAGCAGGTGATCGGCGAAGGCGAGGACGTCCGACTCGAGCCGCCGCTCGGCGTCCCCCGCGGCGGAGGTGGGCGCCGGTTGGTCGCCCGCGACCGGAGACGCGGCGATCACCGCCGCGGCGGCCAGCCAGGCGATCGAGGTCATCGCCCCCTCCGCCGCCGCGCACGCTCGGCCTCCCAGGCCGCCCAACGCTCGCGGATCGTCTTCTCGTATCCGCGATCGGTCGGCCAGTAGTAACGCACGCCGCGCAGCCGCTCGGGGAGGTTGTCGCCGTCGACCACCGCCCCCGGCTCGCCGTGCGGATCGACGTACCCGTCGCCGTACCCCATCTCCTTCATCAGGCCCGTCGGCGCGTTCCTCAGGTGCAGCGGCGTCGGCAACGCGCCGTGGCGGTGGACGTCGGCGGCCGCGGCGTCGTAGGCGGCGAGCGCGGCATTGCTCTTCGGAGCCGTCGCCAGGTAGAGCGCCGCCTGCGACAGCATCATCCGCGCCTCCGGCATCCCGACCCGGTGGGACGCGTCGAACGCGGCGAGCGCCACCGTCAGGGCGCGCGGATCGGCGTTCCCGACGTCCTCGGAGGCGAAGATCGTCATCCTCCGCGCGACGAAGAGCGGGTCCTCCCCCGCCTCGAGCATGCGCGCCATCCAGTAGATCGACGCGTCGGGATCGCCGGCCCGCAGGCTCTTGATGAAGGCGCTGGCGAGGTTGAAGTGCTCCTCCCCCGCCTTGTCGTAGAGCAGCGGCGACGAGCGTGCGAGGCGACGCACGAGCTCCGCGTCGACGAGCGTCGGCCCGGGCGATCCGCCCGTCCGGGCTCCGCCGGGGGCCTCCCCGCGCCGCGCGTCGGCGCGGGCGGTCGCGGCGGCCAGCTCGAGCAGGTTCAGGCCCCGGCGCGCGTCCCCCGCCGCGATGCCGACGAGCGCGTCGAGACCGTCGTCCGCGATCCGGACCGCCCCTGCGAGCCCGCGCTCCCGGTCGGCGGCGGCCCGCTCCAGGATCCCGCGCATCGCGTCCGGTTCGATCGGCTGCAGCACCTCCACCCGGCAGCGGGAGAGAAGCGCCGCGTTCACCTCGAACGACGGATTCTCGGTCGT